>NZ_SSOF01000053.1:0-128150 GCF_029873115.1 Pseudomonas sp. BN606
TGTCCACCTGCTCGATGCGGCCCTTGTTGAACACCGCCACGCGGTCGGACATGGACAGCGCCTCGCCCTGGTCGTGGGTGACGAAGATAAAGGTGATGCCGAGCTGGCGCTGCAACTTCTTCAACTCGCTCTGCATCTGCTCGCGCAGCTTCAGGTCCAATGCGCCGAGGGGTTCGTCAAGCAGCAGCACGCGCGGGCGATTGACCAATGCGCGAGCAAGGGCCACGCGCTGGCGCTGGCCGCCGGAAAGCTGCGCGGGCTTGCGGTCGCCGTAGCCGGCCAGGGCGACCATTCCGAGCGCTTCTTCGGCACGTGCCAGGCGCTCGGCGCGAGCTACGCCCTTCACCTTGAGGCCATAGGCGACGTTGTCGCGCACGTTCATGTGCGGGAACAGGGCGTAGTCCTGGAACACGGTGTTCACGTCGCGCTCGTAGGGCGGCAGGCCGGCGGCCTCTTCACCGTGGATGCGAATGGAACCCGAGGTGGGTTGCTCGAAGCCGGCGATCAGGCGCAGGCAGGTGGTCTTGCCCGAGCCCGAGGGGCCGAGCATGGAAAAGAACTCGCCGTCCTTGATATCGATGGATACCCGGTCGACGGCTTTGACCTCGCCGAACTGGCGGGAAACCTGAGTGAACTGGACAGCAAGTGTCATGGTGTGGTGCTCCGGTGACGCGAAAAATCAGGTGTGCAGGCAATAGCTCCCTCTCCCCCTGGGAGAGGGTTGGGGTGAGGGAAACGCCATTTGCAAGGTGTTTCAAAGGACTAAGGACAGCGCCCTCTCCCGTCAGGGAGAGGGCAGGACATGGGGTCAGCGACCGCCCATGATCGCGATGTAGTCCTGGGTCCAGCGGCTGTACGGCACGAACTTGCCGCCCTCGGCCTGCGGGGTTTTCCAGAAGGCGATCTTGTCGAACTGCTCATAGCCGTTGGTGGCGCAACCTTCGGCACCGAGCAGGGCGCTGGCCTTGCAGCCGGCGGGAACGGCCGGCAGGGCGCCGAACCAGGCGGAAACGTCACCCTGGACCTTGGGTTCAAGCGACCAGTTCATCCACTTGTAGGCGCAGCTGGGGTGCTTGGCGTCCACGTGCAGCATGGTGGTGTCGGCCCAGCCAGTGACCCCTTCCTTCGGGAACACGGTGTCTACCGGCTGACCTTCGGCCTTCAGGGTGTTGGCCATGTAGCCCCAGGTGCTGGAAGCGGCCACGCCTTCGTTCTTGAAGTCGCTCATCTGTACGGTCGCGTCGTGCCAGTAACGGTGCACCAGGCCATGTTGCTTGCGCAGCAGGTCGAGCACGGCGGTGTACTGCTCTTCGGTCAGTTGGTACGGGTCCTGAATGCCCAGTTCCGGCTTGGCGGATTTCAGGTAAAGGGCGGCGTCGGCGATGTAAATCGGGCCGTCGTAGGCCTGCACGCGGCCCTTGTTGGCCTTGCCGTCGGCCAGTTGCTGCGGCTCGAAAACCGCGCTCCAGCTGTCCGGGGCCTTGGCGAAGGCCTTGGTGTTGTACATCAGCAGGTTCGGGCCCCACTGGTAGGGGGTGCCGTATTGCTGGCCCTGAACGGTGAACCAGGGCGCGTCCTTCAGGCGCGGGTCGAGGTTCTTCAGGTTGGGGATCAGCTCCGGATTGATCGGCTGCACGCGCTTGCCGTAGATCAGGCGCAGCGAGGCGTCGCCGGAAGCGGTGACCAGGTCGTAGCCGCCCTTGGCCATCAGGCTGACCATCTCGTCGGAGGTGGCGGCGGTCTTCACATTGACCTTGCAGCCGGTGTCCTGCTCGAACTGGGTGACCCAGTCGTAGTTCTTGTCCGACTCGCCGCGTTCGATGTAGCCGGGCCAGGCGATGATGTCGAGCTGGCCTTCGCCCTTGCCGACTTGTTTCAGGGCTTCGGCGGCCTGCAGGCTGCCGCTGGCGAGGATGGCGGTGGCCACTGCGCTGAGCAGGGCGGTTTTGCGCACGGACATGTTGTTCCCTCTTTTTCGTTATTGGTCGGGGCAGATGAAGCAGGTACAGCCGGCCTTCAAGGCCGTTTATCTCTCTTAAAAGTCGTTCCCGTGGCGGGCCATGATGTGGCGCACCACGCTGTAGTCCTGGAGTGAATCGCTGGACAGGTCCTTGCCGTAGCCGGAGCGCTTGAGCCCTCCGTGAGGCATCTCGCTGGCCAGCATGAAATGGGTGTTGATCCAGGTGCAGCCGTATTGCAGGCGCGCGGCCACCTGCATGGCCTTATCCAGGTTCTGGGTCCAGACCGAGGAGGCCAGGCCGTACTCGGAATCGTTGGCCCAGTCCACGGCCTGCGCCAGGTCGTCGAAGCGGGTGACGGTGACCACCGGGCCAAAGACTTCGCGCTGGACGATCTCGTCCTGCTGCTTGCAGCCGGCCAGCAGGGTGGGCTGGTAATAGAAGCCTGCGCCTGAGTGCACGGCAGCGCCGGTGACCCGCTCGATGTGGGGCTGGCCCAGGGCGCGCTCGACGAAGCTGGCCACGCGGTCGCGCTGGCGGGAGCTGATCAGCGGGCCGATTTCATTGTCCTGATCGCGCTTGCGGGCGAAGCGCAGGCTGGCCACGGCTTCGCCCAGCGCGCTTACCAGACGGTCGTGGATACCGGCCTGGGCGTAGATGCGGCAAGCAGCGGTGCAGTCCTGGCCGGCGTTGTAGTAGCCATGGGTGCGCACGCCCTGGACCACGGCATCGATGTCGGCATCGTTGCAGACGATCACCGGCGCCTTGCCACCCAGTTCCAGATGGGTGCGTTTCAGGGTGCGCGCGGCGCTCTGGAGGATTTTCTGGCCGGTGACGATATCGCCGGTGAGCGACACCATGCGCACGCGGGGGTGGTTCACCAACTGGCTGCCGACGCTGTCGCCACCGCCGCAGAGGACATTGATCACTCCCGGTGGGAGGATTTCGGCCAATGCGGGGGCCAGGGCCAGGATCGACAGCGGGGTGTGCTCGGAGGGCTTGAAGATCAGCGTGTTGCCGGCAGCGAGCGCCGGGGCGATCTTCCAGGCCGCCATCATCAGCGGGTAGTTCCAGGGCGCGATGGAGGCCACCACGCCGACCGGATCGCGGCGCACCAGACTGGTGTGGCCGGGAATGTACTCGCCAGCGAGCTGGCCTTGCTGGCAGCGCACGGCGCCGGCGAAGAAGCGGAATACGTCGGCGGTGGCGGGAATGTCGTCCTGGCGCGCCAGATGCAGCGGCTTGCCGCAGTTCAGGGCTTCCAGGCGGGAGAGTTGGTCTGCGCGTTTCTCGATGGCGTCGGCAATGGCCAGCAGTGCGGTGGCGCGTTGTGCCGGCGTGGTGCGCGACCAACTGGCAAAAGCGCGATTGGCGGCAGTGATGGCAACTTCCACCTGTTCGATGGACGCTTCGGTGATGGTCACCAGGACCTCGCCGCTGGCGGGGTTGATGATCGGCTCGGCCAACCCTTCGCCGATGACGAGCTGGCCGTCGATCAGCAGTTCGGTGTGCAGGGTGGGTGTGCTGGCGGCGCCGGTCATCTTGCTGGCTCTTTTCTTCTCGGTTTTTTGTTCTTCGGTCATTCCGGTGCTCCCTGAATGGGCCCGGCATGCCTCTGCTTATGGAGACGAGAGACTAGAGGTCGGGCTTGAGGTCGACAAATTCTAAATATTGAAAGTGGCGTTCGATTAAATCGAAGGCTTGCGATTATTCGGCTGCTCTCGCGCCACGGTGAGGAATGGGTCCACCAGCGCCGGGCGTGCGGTGCCGCGGCGCCAGGCCAGGCCCACGTCCAGTGGGGCGCCCAGGTCCACCAGCGGACGGGCTTCGATGATGTCGCCCTCCAGCGACCAGGGGCGGTAGGTCATGTCTGGCTGGATCGACAGTCCGAGGCCTGCCGCCACGAGGCTTCGTACCGCTTCCACAGACGCGGTGCGCAGGGTGACCTGGGGCGTCAGACCCGCTCGGGACCAGATTCGCTGGGTGTGCAGGCCCATCTCGTCGGCATTGAGCTGGATCAGCGGTTCGCCCGCCACGTCCGCCAGTGCGATGCTGTCGAGTTCCAGCAGCGGGTGCTGGGCCGGCAGCCAGAGACGGTGTGGAGAGTGGGTCAGCACTTCGGTCTGCAGGGCATGGCGGTCTTCCAGGTTGGAGAGGATCAGCACGCCTACATCGATCTCGCCGCTGACCAGCAGATGCTCGATGTAGGGGCGTTCGTCCTCGACCACGCGGGTCCTTACGTTGGGGTAGGCGCGCTGGAAGCGCGTAATCAGGTCCGCCAGGTAGTAACCGGCTACCAGGCTGGTCACGCCAATGGTGAGGCTGCCGGCCACCTGGTCAGTGCTCTGCTGCAGGCTGCGCTTGGCGTTCTCGACCGTCGCCAGGATCAGGTGCGCCTGGCGCAGGAACTGGTGGCCCTGGTGGGTCAGAGACATGCCCTTGGCATGGCGATTGAACAGATTGACGCCGATTTCCTCCTCCAGTTGCTGGATGGCCAGGGTCAGTGTGGATTGGGATATGAACACTGCCTGGGCGGCGGCGGAGATGGAGCCGGTTTCGGCGACAGCAATGAAATGGCGGATCTGGCGGAGGGTCATCATGGGCGTGGCTCGCGTCTGGATGGCAGCCGGAGATTAGGGTTTATCGAAATCTGAACGGTTGATTCGCTTTTTTAGATGGTTATGCAGATTTCCGCCACTCTGCGGGCCCGCAGCAATATCTCGAAGCACTCTGTGAACTGCTGCGAGGAGTCCCTCCGGCTAGAGTCGGTCGATCTGTGAATTCGGACTGACCTGGAGGTTTCCATGAACACCCGCGGACTGCTCGACCAACTACTCAAATCCGGCCAGGACCTTCTGCAACAGAAAACCGCCGGTAAATCCGGCGGTTTTTCGGGCGGGAAGTCCAACTCCGGCGACCTCGGCAGCCTGCTCAAAGGTGCGGGTGGCGGAGCGCTTGCGGCAGGCGCCCTGGGGCTTCTGCTCGGCAACAAGAGTGCTCGCAAGCTGGGCGGCAAGGCGCTGACCTATGGCGGCCTGGCAGCACTCGGTGTGCTGGCCTACAAGGCCTACGGCAACTGGCAGGCCCAGCAGGCCGGTGCGCCGCAAAGCGAACCCCAGACCCTCGATCGACTGCCCGCTCCCCAGGCTGAACAGCACAGCCAGGCCATCCTCAAGGCGCTGGTGGCTGCGGCCAAGGCCGATGGCCATGTGGATGCCCGTGAGCGCCAGTTGATAGAAGAAGAATTGGCCAAACTGACCCAGGATGCAGACCTGCGCCGCTGGCTGGATGCCGAACTGAACAAGCCGCTGGACCCCATGGACGTGGCCCGCGCGGCCACAACCCCGGAAATGGCGGCCGAGATGTACCTGGCCAGTGTGCTGATGGTGGACGAGGAGCACTTCATGGAGCGCGCCTATCTGGAAGAGCTGGCGCGCCAGCTGCGCCTCGATCCGGGGCTCAAGGCCGAGCTTGAGCGTCAGGTTCGGCAAGAGCTGGCCTGAACAAGACGATCAACGAATGAAGTCGAGTCTTCTGTAGGAGCGAGCTTGCTCGCGAAAGATCGTGCTCGGGACTCTTCGCGAGCAAGCTCGCTCCTACAAATTCGGAATTCGCTCCCCACGCGCTTGCCCCGTCCATTCCCTTCCTGCAAACCGGCAACTTTCTGCCAAACTCCCAAAGCCACGCGCCGTCGGCTTTCTGGCGACGTAAATGTACGTCTTCCGGTGCTTGCGGGCGTTGGGGCGAGTCACTAGAGTCGCCGCCAATGGCGCTGCGCCGCCAAGATTCCGGGCATTGGTAACTGGGGAAGTTTTGTGAAGAACTGGACTGTTCGCCTGCGTATCCAGGCAAGTTTCGCGGTGATCATCGCCATCATGCTGTTGATGGCCGCCATGTCCTACATGCAGCTGAGAAACATCGAGCACGAAGGCGACCGGGTGCTGGCCGACTCCGTACCCGGCATGTTCATGATCAGCAAGCTGCGCAGCAGCTGGACTGACAACATGCTGCGGACCCAGGCGTTGCTGGGCGGCGCTGGTGCAAGCGACGTACTGGTTTATCCGGGCGACGAGAAGGCGCTGAAGGAAAGCAACGACCAGCTCGATGCCTTCATCAAGTCGTACGAAGAGACGATCTCCAAGACCGATGACCTGGACAACTACCGGCAATTCCTCGGTATCTACAAGGCCTATCGCGAGCACCAGGCACAAATACTGGTACTGGCGCGTGCCGGTAGCCTGGAGCAGGCTCGCCAGAGCTTCCGCGAAGGACTGATCGTGCAGTGGAACGGTGGGCGCCAACTGCTTAACGAAATGATCGATTTCAACAAGGGGACCGCCGAGAGCTCGGTCGGGGAGATCGTCAGCTCGGTGCGCAATGCCGAGCGCAGCATGCTCCTTGCCATGGTGCTGGCGGTTGCCGCCGCGGCCGTTTGCGGCTTGCTGTTGATGCGTGCGATCACCCGCCCGGTTGGCGGTATCGTCGATACCCTGCGGATCATGGGCGGCGGCGATCTGTCCGCGCGCCTGGATCTCAAGCGCCAGGATGAATTCAACGCCATCGAGACCGGCTTCAATAGCATGGCCGAAGAGCTCAAGGCCCTGGTTTCCCAGGCCCAGCGCTCCGCAGTCCAGGTGACCACTTCGGTCACCGAGATCGCCGCCACAAGCAAGCAACAGCAGGCCACCGCTACCGAGACCGCTGCCACCACCACCGAAATTGGCGCCACTTCGCGGGAAATCGCCGCGACCTCTCGCGACCTGGTCCGCACCATGAACGAGGTGTCCGGCACCGCGGAGCAGACTTCCATCCTCGCGGGTTCCGGCCAGCTTGGCCTGGCGCGAATGGAAGACACCATGCACCAGGTGATGGGCGCGGCCGAGTTGGTGAATGCCAAGCTGGCGATCCTCAATGAGAAGGCCGGCAACATCAACCAGGTGGTCACCACCATCGTCAAGGTGGCCGACCAGACCAACCTGCTGTCCCTCAACGCCGCGATCGAGGCGGAAAAGGCAGGCGAGTACGGTCGCGGCTTTGCCGTGGTGGCGACTGAGGTGCGGCGCCTGGCCGACCAGACCGCCGTTGCCACCTACGACATCGAGCAGATGGTGCGCGAGATCCAGTCGGCGGTGTCCGCCGGGGTCATGGGCATGGACAAGTTCTCCGAAGAAGTGCGCCGCGGCATCGCCGAAGTGGGGCAGGTGGGTGAGCAGCTGTCTCAGATCATCCAGCAGGTGCAGGCGCTGGCGCCGCGTGTGCAGATGGTCAACGAGGGCATGCAGGCCCAGGCCACCGGCGCCGAACAGATCAACCAGGCCCTGGTACAACTGGGCGAGGCCACTGGTCAGACGGTGGAGTCCCTGCGCCAGGCCAGCTCAGCCATCGATGAACTGAACCTGGTGGCCAATGGCCTGCGAACCGGCGTCAGCCGATTCAAGGTCTGAGTCGACGCCCATGTGCCCGAGTCGTACCCGCGCGCCGGCCCGCACTGTCAGGGGCCGGCTCTACCTGCAGTTCCGCATGGGCGGCGACCGCTATGCGCTGGATGTCCATGAAGTGGTGGAAGTCCTGCCCATGCGCCAGCTGAAACAGGTGCCCGAGTCACCGGGCTGGGTGGCCGGGGTGTTTTCCCATCGCGGCGTGCTGGTGCCAGTGCTGGACCTGGGCGTGCTCGCCTTCGGCCAAGCTGCGCAGGTGCGCACCAGTACCCGGCTGGTGCTGGTGGATTACCCATTGGAGGGGCGGACGCGCTGGCTCGGGCTGATCCTCGAGCAGGCTACCGACACCTTGCGCTGCCGCCCGGATGAGTTCCGCGACTACGGTCTGGAGCAGGGCGGGGCACGCTACCTGGGGCCTGTCTACCAGGGCGCGGATGGCCTGGTACAACGCATTCGTGTGGCCGAGTTACTGCCGGATGAGGTTCGCGCGTTGCTGTTTCCGGCCACGGAGGGTGCGGCATGATCGAACGCTTCGAGGCCCTGTTGAAGAGCCGCATCGGCCTGGAGGCGGAGTCCGTCGGCCGGGTGGTGATCGAACGTGCGCTGCGCCAGCGCATGAGCGCTTGCGGCAGTCGCGATGAAGAAGCCTACTGGGCCACCCTCAACGCCTCGCCGGCCGAGCAGCAGGCGCTGGTGGAAGCGGTGGTGGTACCTGAAACCTGGTTCTTCCGTTATCCCGAATCCTTCGCCGCCCTTGGTCGCCTGGCCTTCGAACGGCTGCCGACGCTGGCGGGTGGGCGGCCCTTGCGCATCCTCAGCCTGCCCTGTTCCACCGGGGAAGAGCCGTTTTCCATCGTCATGGCACTACTGGATGCCGGTCTTGCACCAGGACTGTTCCAGGTGGATGCAGTGGATATCAGCGAACGTGTACTGGAGCGGGCGCGCCAGGGGCTGTACGGACGCAACTCGTTCCGTGGCGAGGACCTGGGCTTTCGCGACCGTTATTTCATCCCCTCGGGCGAGAGCTATGTGCTGGCCCAGCAGGTAGCGTCGAAGGTGCGCTTCCTGCGGGGCAACCTGCTTGACCCCGGCCTCCTCTCTGGTGAGCCGCCCTACGACTTCGTCTTCTGCCGCAATCTGCTGATCTACTTCGACCGAACCACCCAGATCGCCGTGCTGGAGGTGCTCAAGCGCCATATGCTGAAGGACGGCGCCATGTTCATCGGTCCGGCCGAAGCCAATCTGCTTAGCCAGCAGGGCATGCAACCGCTGGGTTATCCACAGGCCTTCGTGTTCCGCAATGCGCCGCCCCAGGCTGCCGCCAAGCCGGCCAAGGCACGCGCTCCGGCACCCACTCCCGTCGTGACCGCCCCGCTGCCCAGCAGAGCGCCGGCCAGGCCGCGCGCGATGCTGCCGAAGCCCGAACTGCCCAGGGCCAAGGCCGATGGCGTGGGGCCCGACGCCGCCTTGGCGGCTATCGCCAGCCTGGCCAACAGTGGCCGAACCGAGGAGGCTCGCGTCGCTTGCGAAGCCTTCCTGTCAGCTCACGGCCCATCGGCCGACGTCTTCTATTGGCTCGGGCTGCTCAGCGATGTGGCCGGCAAGAGCGATGAAGCCCAGGACCACTACCGCAAGGCGCTCTATCTGGCGCCCCAGCATGCCGAGGCGCTGGCACACCTGGCGGCGTTGCTCGCCGCACGTGGCGATCGCGCCGGTGCAGAACGCCTGTTGCAGCGCGCCAGTCGCGGAGTGAACAGCCATGGCCGATAACCGCTTGCCCCTGATTGCCAGCGACCAGCTGCCCGCCGTGGACGACTGCTGGAATCGCATTGGCGTGCATGGCGACAAGTCCTGCGAGCGCCTGGCAGCCCATGTGCACTGTCGCAACTGCGAGGTTCACGCCGCCGCCGCCACCTTGTTGCTCGACCGCTACGCGCTGGTTCGCGAGGACATTGCCGCCGCGCCAGTGGCCGGCGTGGAAGAGGATGGCCGCGACTGCCGTTCCACCCTGGTGTTCCGCCTGGGCGAGCAGTGGCTGGGATTGGCGACGCGCAGTCTGGTTGAGGTGGCCTCGATCAACCCCATCCATTCCCTGCCGCACCAGCGTTCCCTGGCCCTGCTTGGGGTGACCAACGTTCGTGGGGCGCTGGTGGCCTGCCTGTCTTTGAGTGAGTTGCTGGGGCTGGAGAAGGGCGGCCTGGTGAATGGCGAGCGGCGTGTCGTGCCGCGAATGCTGATTCTCGCCAGCCAGAGCGGACCCTTGGTTTCGCCAGTGGACGAAGTGGATGGCATACACGGCATACCCGTGGATGCGGTGATCGATCCTGGCCGTACCCCGGATCTGGCGGCTCGCCAGTTCGCGTCGGGGGTGGTTCAGTGGCGTGGACGCAGCATTACGCTGCTGGACGAAAGCCTGCTGTTGCAGGCCATGGCAAGGAGCCTGGCATGACCCCGGACCAGATGCGCGACGCATCCTTGCTGGAGCTGTTCCGCCTGGAGGCGGATGCCCAGACCCAGGTGCTCAACGCCGGCTTGCTGGTGCTGGAGCGCAATCCGACCCAGGCCGACCAGTTGGAAGCCTGCATGCGCGCGGCCCACTCCCTGAAAGGTGCTGCGCGTATCGTCGGGCTGGATGCCGGGGTGCGCGTCGCCCATGTGATGGAAGACCTGCTGGAGGCTGCGCGGCAGGGGCATGTGCGGCTGCAACCGGACAATATCGATGCATTGCTGCAGGGGTCCGATCTGCTGCTGCGCATTGGCAGCGATGCCGATTGGGCGGAGAGCGCAGGCCGCGATGCCATCGCTGCGCTGATAGCCCGGCTGCAGGGTCGGTCCGCCGAACCTTCGCCCGTGGCCGAGGATTTCAACGAACCGGTCATCCCCGCGCCGACTGTATCTGCTCCCGCCATCCCTGCTGCACTGTCGTCGTCGCCGGAGTCCGCTCCCCGCGAAGTGGAAGCTCAGGTCCCTGTGGACAGCGGTGCCGAGGCCCGTGACCGGGTACTGCGGGTGAGTGCCGAACGTCTTGATCACCTGCTGGATATCTCCAGCAAGTCGCTGGTGGAGTTCCAGCGCATAAAACCCCTGAACGATGCCCTGCACCGCCTCAAACGCCTTCAGGCCAGTGCCAGCCGCGCCCTTGATGTGGCGCGGGAATCGGTGCTGGATGGCACCCTGGACCCGCAAGCCCAGGCGATGCTCGGCGAGGCCCGGCAGCTGCTCGGTGAGTGCCAGCAGATGCTCTCCGGCTACATGGCCGATTTCGATGAGTTCGGCTGGCAAGGTGGCCAGCGGGCCCAGTTGCTCTATGACGCCGCCCTGGCTTCGCGCATGCGTCCGTTCGCCGACGTGTTGGCCGGTCAGGCGCGCATGGTCCGTGATCTTGGCCGCTCACTGGGCAAGCCGGTGCGGTTGGAAGTGAGCGGCGAGACCACGCAAGTCGACCGCGACGTGCTGGAGCGCCTGGAGGCCCCACTCACACACTTGCTGCGCAATGCCGTGGATCACGGTATCGAGAGCCCGCAGGTGCGCTCGCGCCTGGGTAAGCCGGAAGAGGGCGTGATCCGCCTGCATGCCCGCCATCACGCCGGGATGCTCCTGTTGGAGCTGGCGGACGATGGTGCCGGGGTGGACCTGGAGCGCCTGCGCGATGCGGTGGTCGCCCGCCAGTTCGCCAATCCCGAAACCGCCGCGAGGATGACCGAGGAAGAGTTGCTGGCCTTCCTCTTCCTGCCCGGTTTCAGCATGCGCGAGCAGGTCACCGAGGTTTCCGGACGTGGCGTTGGCCTGGATGCAGTTCAGCACATGGTGCGCCAGCTGCGTGGCGGCGTACGCATGGAACAGCGCAGCGGAAAGGGCGCCACCTTCCGCATCGAAGTACCGCTGACCCTGTCGGTGGTGCGCAGTCTGGTGGTGGAGGTGGGCGGCGAGGCCTACGCCTTCCCGCTGGCCCATATCGAACGCATGACCCGCCTGCAGCACGAGGACATCGTCCAGCTCGAGGGTCGCCAGCATTTCTGGCACGAGGGCCGGCACGTGGGGCTGGTCTCGGCCAGCCAGATCCTCCAGTGCGCCGAGGGCAAGCGTGACGAGGCCGGCATCCCGGTGGTGCTGATCAACGAGCGTGACACCTGCTACGGCGTTGCCGTGGAGCGATTCATCGGCGAACGAACGCTGGTAGTGATGCCGCTGGACCCGCGTCTGGGCAAGGTCCAGGACCTGTCCGCCGGGGCATTGCTGGATGATGGCCGGCCTGTGCTGATCCTCGATGTCGAGGACTTGCTGAAGTCCGTCGGCAAGCTGCTGGGCAGTGGTCGTCTGGAAAAGGTCGATCGCGGCAGCCGCCAGGGAGTTGGTGCCCAGCGCAAACGCGTGCTGGTGGTGGATGACTCGCTCACGGTGCGTGAGCTGGAGCGCAAGCTGCTGGCCGGTCGTGGTTACGACGTGGCGGTGGCAGTGGATGGCATGGACGGCTGGAACGCACTGCGTTCGGAGCACTTCGACCTGCTCATCACCGATATCGACATGCCGCGCATGGACGGCATCGAACTGGTCACCCTGGTGCGTCGTGACAATCGCTTGCAGTCGTTGCCGGTCATGGTGGTTTCCTACAAGGATCGTGAAGAGGACCGGCGACGCGGCCTGGATGCCGGCGCCGACTATTATCTGGCGAAAGCCAGCTTCCACGACGAAGCGTTGCTGGATGCAGTGGTCATGCTGATCGGGGAGGCCCAAGGGTGAGGATAGGGATAGTCAACGATATGCCCCTGGCGGTCGAGGCGCTGCGTCGGGCCCTTGCCCTGGAACCGGCGCACCAGATCGCCTGGATAGCCGGCAATGGCGCGGAAGCGGTGGAGTGCTGCGGTCGGGATGTGCCGGATGTGGTGCTGATGGACCTGCTGATGCCGGTGATGGACGGGGTCGAGGCGACCCGCCAGATCATGGCTCGCAGCCCTTGCGCCATCCTCATCGTCACCGTGGATATCGAGCAGAACGTGCACCGGGTGTTCGAGGCCATGGGCCATGGTGCCCTGGACGCAGTGAATACGCCCGCGCTTGGCAGCGGCCAGGCCCAGGAGGCCGCGCTGCTGCTGCGCAAGATCCAGAATATCGGCTGGCTCGTGGGCCAGCGCGACAACCGCGGACGCGGGGCAGACGAGCCGCGTTCCCGGCACAGTGGCGGCCAGCGGCTGGTCGCCATCGGTGCCTCGGCGGGTGGTCCGGCGTCCCTGGCGCAACTACTCAAGCGGTTGCCGGCGGATTTTTCGGCAGCCGTGGTGTTGGTCCAGCATGTGGACGAAGTCTTCGCTGCCGGCATGGCCGACTGGCTGGCCAGCGAGTCCCGACTGCCCGTTCGACTGGCACGGGAAGGCGAGCCGCCACAGCCGGGAAGCATCCTCCTTGCCGGCACCAACAATCACCTGCGACTGCTGAAAAATGGCACGTTGGCCTATACCGCCGAGCCCACCAGCTTCGTATATCGTCCATCCATCGATGTTTTCTTCGACAGTCTGGTGGAGCACTGGAAGGGCGAGGCCATCGGCGTGCTCCTTACCGGCATGGGGCGGGACGGTGCTGAAGGCTTGAAACGCATGCGCGACCGGGGCTTCCTGACCATTGCCCAGGACCAGGCCAGCTGCGCGGTTTACGGCATGCCCAAGGCCGCCGCCGCCATTGGCGCGGCGGTGGAGATCCTCGGCCTGGAACGCATCGCGCCCCGGCTGGCCGAGGTGTTCGGATGATTTCTACCTCAGGCCTGCGGGCCCGGAGAGCGTTATGCAATACCCCTATCGCAACCCCATGGACATGACCCCGGTCGAGCCGTCGGCAATGGTGCTGCTGGTCGATGACCAGGCCATGGTCGGTGAAACGGTGCGTCGGGCACTGATGGCCGAACCGGGCATCGACTTCCATTTCTGCGCCGACCCGTTGCAAGCGGTCGCCGTGGCCCTGCAGATCAAGCCAACGGTCATCCTCCAGGACCTTGTGATGCCGGGAGTCGACGGTCTCAGCCTGCTTGCCGAGTACCGCGCGGTGCCAGCGCTGCGCGATGTGCCGATCATCGTCCTGTCGACCAAGGAAGAACCCACGGTGAAGAGTGCAGCCTTCGCCGCCGGGGCCAACGACTACCTGGTCAAGTTGCCCGATACCATCGAGCTGGTCGCGCGCATCCGCTACCACTCGCGCTCCTTCACCGCCCTGCAGCAGCGCGACGAGGCCTACCGCGCCCTGCGCGAGAGCCAGCAGCAATTGCTGGAAGCCAACCTGGTGCTGCAGCGGCTGATGAACTCCGACGGGCTGACCGGGCTGTCCAACCGGCGTCATTTCGACGAGTACCTGGACATGGAGTGGCGCCGCGCGCTCCGCGAGCAGAGCGAGCTGTCGATGCTGATGATCGACGTCGACCACTTCAAGGGCTTCAACGACAGCTTTGGCCATGTAGCGGGCGATGAGGCGCTGCGCCGGGTGGCGGAGTCGATCCGCACCTGCTGCAGCCGCGCCACCGACCTCGCCGCGCGCTACGGCGGCGAAGAGTTCGCCATGATCCTGCCAGGTACCGCCGCTGGCGGCGCGCGCCTGCTGGCGGAGAAAGTACGGCGCTCGGTGGAGGCCCTGGGCATCCACCACGACCTGCCGGTGGCGGGCTCGGTACTGAGCGTCAGTATCGGTGTCGCCACGCTCACTCCCAAGCCAGGCCAGGTTTCCCTGGTGCTGGTGGACATGGCTGACCAGGGGCTCTATCAGGCCAAGCACAATGGCCGTAACCAGGTGGCCATGGTGGCAACCAGCTCCACTCCGTGATCGGGACGGGCTTCATTGAGCCCGTGCGTCGCCGGCGTGGCGCAATTCGCGGCTGGCATGCTGCCGGCATCCAGTGACTCGGGTATACTCGCCGGCTTTTCCGAAAGTTTTGCCAGCGAGAGCTTCCCGTCATGGAAATCAACCCGATCCTGAACAGCATCAAGGACCTCTCCGATCGCACCCTGTCTATTCGGGGGTATCTTTGACTACGATCAGAAGCATGATCGTCTCGTCGAAGTAAACCGCGAACTCGAAGACCCCGCCGTCTGGAACAACCCCGAATACGCCCAGAATCTCGGCCGTGAACGTGCCCAGCTGGCGCAGATCGTCGAAACCCTGGACGACCTGACCAGCGGCCTGGCCGACTCCCGCGACCTGCTGGACATGGCGGTCGAGGAGAACGACGAAGGCGCCGTGAATGACGTCGCCACCGAAGTCGAGCGCCTGCGCACGATCCTCGAGAAGCTCGAATTCCGTCGCATGTTCAGCGGCGAGATGGACATGAACAACGCCTACCTGGACATCCAGGCCGGCTCCGGCGGTACCGAAGCCCAGGACTGGGCCAACATGCTGCTGCGCATGTACCTGCGTTGGGCCGACAAGCGCGGCTTCGACGCCACCATCATCGAACTGTCCGAAGGCGAGGTCGCCGGTATCAAGGGCGCCACCGTCCATGTGAAGGGCGAGTACGCCTTCGGCTGGCTGCGCACCGAGATCGGCGTGCACCGCCTGGTACGCAAGAGCCCGTTCGACTCCGGCAACCGTCGCCACACCTCGTTCACCGCGGTGTTCGTCTCGCCGGAAATCGATGACAACATCGAGATCGAGATCAACCCGGCCGACCTGCGCATCGACACCTACCGCTCCTCCGGCGCAGGCGGTCAGCACGTGAACACCACCGACTCCGCGGTGCGTATCACCCACGTGCCGACCAACACCGTGGTGGCGTGCCAGAACGAACGCTCCCAGCACGCCAACAAGGACACCGCCATGAAAATGCTGCGGGCCAAGTTGTACGAGCAGGAAATGCAGAAGCGCACCGCCGCGTCCCAGGCCCTGGAAGACACCAAGTCCGACATCGGCTGGGGCCACCAGATTCGCTCCTACGTACTCGACCAGTCGCGGATCAAGGACCTGCGTACCGGCGTCGAGCGCAGCGACTGCGACAAGGTGCTGGACGGCGATCTGGACGAATACCTCGAGGCCAGCCTCAAGCAGGGGCTTTGACGCGATTTCGCCGGCCGGGCTGCGTGTTGGCCGGCGCTCGCTAAGCTTTTGAGCCTTTGCAACGCGATTATTTTCAAACAGGCGATTCGACGCCTAACCGGGAACCACCAAGACCATGAGCGACCAACAACTCGACCAGCACGAACTGCAACAGGAAGAAAACAAGCTGATCGCCCAGCGCAAGGAAAAACTTGCCGCCGTGCGAGAAGCCAAGGCCATTGCCTTCCCCAATGACTTCCGCCGCGAAAACTACTTCGCGGACCTGCAGAAGCAATACGCCGACAAGACCAAGGAAGAGCTGGAAGCAGCCGCCATCCCGGTCAAGGTCGCTGGTCGCATCATGCTCAACCGCGGTTCTTTCATCGTTCTTCAGGACACCAGCGGCCGCCTGCAGGTCTACGTCAACCGCAAGACCCTGCCGGAAGAGACCCTGGCCGAAATCAAGACTTGGGACCTGGGCGACATCATTGGCGCTGAAGGCACCCTGGCCCGTTCCGGCAAGGGCGACCTGTACGTCGAGATGACCAACGTGCGCCTGCTGACCAAGTCCCTGCGCCCGCTGCCGGACAAGCACCACGGCCTGACCGACACCGAACAGCGCTATCGCCAGCGTTACGTCGACCTGATCGTCAACGAGGAAACCCGCAACACCTTCCGCGTGCGTTCCCAGGTGATCGCCCACATCCGCCGCTTCCTGTCCGACCGCGGTTTCCTCGAAGTGGAAACCCCGATGCTGCAGACCATTCCCGGTGGCGCCGCGGCCAAGCCGTTCGCGACCCATCACAATGCGCTGGACATGGCCATGTTCCTGCGTATCGCGCCGGAGCTTTACCTCAAGCGTCTGGTGGTAGGTGGTTTCGAGAAGGTCTTCGAAATCAACCGCAACTTCCGTAACGAAGGCGTTTCGACCCGGCACAACCCCGAGTTCACCATGCTCGAGTTCTACCAGGCCTACGCTGACTACGAAGACAACATGGACCTGACCGAGGAACTGTTCCGCGAACTGGCCCAGGCGGTGCTTGGCTCCACCGACGTGCCCTACGGCGACAAGGTCTTCCACTTCGGTGAGCCGTTCGCCCGTCTGTCCGTATTCGACGCCATCCTCAAGTACAACCCGGAAATCAGCGCCGCCGACCTCAAGGATGTCGAGAAGGCCCGTGCGATCGCCAAGCAGGCCGGTGCCAAGGTCCTCGGCCACGAAGGCCTGGGCAAGCTGCAGGTGATGATTTTCGAAGAGCTGGTGGAGCACAAGCTGGAGCAGCCGCACTTCATCACTCAGTACCCCTTCGAAGTGTCGCCGCTGGCGCGCCGCAACGACCAGGACCCGAGCGTCACCGACCGCTTCGAGTTGTTCATCGGTGGCCGCGAGATCGCCAACGCCTACTCCGAGCTGAACGACGCTGAAGACCAGGCCGAGCGCTTCATGCTGCAGGTCAAGGAGAAGGATGCCGGTGACGACGAGGCGATGCACTACGATGCCGATTTCGTAAATGCCCTGGAATACGGCATGCCGCCCACCGCTGGCGAAGGCATTGGTATCGACCGACTTGTGATGTTGCTCACCAATTCGCCGTCTATTCGTGACGTCATCCTGTTCCCGCACATGCGGCCCCAGGCTTGATGCAGGAGCAAGAATAAAACCGCCTTCGGGCGGTTTTTTCTTGGCCGCCGACCGGCATGCGAACCTTTTGCCCCGGCGCCGCTCCTACAAGGCGCTCGTCAGGGAGACAGAGCCTAAATCTCGCCAGCTCCTGCATTGATAAGCGGGATAAATGGTCAACACTTTCACCTTGAGTGAGTTCGGAGGGTTTCCTGTCTTGAACCAGTCGTCCCGCAGTGACAGCGCCGCCCGCGTGGCCAGCGCAGTTGCCGAGAGCGTGAAGTACCAGGGCCGCAAGGCCAGCCGCCAAGGTAGCGAGCAACGCCGCCAGGCGATCCTCGATGCCGCCATGCGCATCATCGTCCGCGACGGTGTGCGGGCGGTGCGCCATCGCGCCGTGGCCGCAGAGGCCCAGGTACCGCTATCGGCCACTACCTATTACTTCAAGGACATCAACGATCTCATCACCGATACCTTCGCCCAGTTCGTAGAGCGCAGTTCGGCGGTGATGGCGGCCTTCTGGGCCAGCGTGGAGGATGACCTGCAGGCCATGGCAGCGGTGCTCAGCCGCGACGGTGATTCGCGCCGGGCCATGACCGACCAGATCGTCGAACTGGCCATCCAGTACGTGCGCAGCCAGTTGGAGGAGAACCGCGACCAGTTGCTGGCCGAACATGCTTTCCGTCAGGAGGCGCTGTTGAATGCCGGTCTGCGTAATCTTGCTGACGCACATCGCAAGATACTCTCGCTGGGCGCGGAGCATTTCTTCCAGGTACTGGGTTCGGCCGAGCCCACCGAAGACGCCAAGGTGTTGACGGCCGTCATTCTGCGGATGGAATATCAGGGCCTCCTCGACGGCGTGGAAAACCTCGACATCGGCGAGATGCGAGCGGTCCTGAAGCGATACCTGTATCTGGTGATGGGACTCTGAGCGCGTAGATCAAACCCCGCTATCGCGGGGTTTTTCGTTATCACAAGGAGAGCGAGATGAAAGTCTGGCGTGCCGTGGTTGCCCTGTCCTTCCTGCTGTTGGGCGGCTGCCTGGTCACCTTCAAGGATCCTATTCCGGCCAACGAACCGGCCCCTATCCCCCTGCTCGGGGACTGGACCCGCAAGGACGAGTGGGGCGAACGCGAGTATCTGGAGATCAGCCGCTCCGGCTCCAACGTGTACAAGGCGCGCAGCTTCGAGGGCAGCAAAGACAACCTGGAGGGCATGGAGGAGTTCGGTTTCACCGTCGCTCACCACGGCCGCCGCTGGTATCTCTCTGCCGGGCTGCCGAAAAAACTGGGCGCGAACTTCGCCATCGTCGGTTTCGAGTTGACCACCGATAACGAACTGGTGGTCTACAACCTGGACGTCGAGCGCATCGAACAGGAAATGCAGGAAGGCAAGTTCCAGGGGCAGCCTGTGGAAATGCCGGACGGCGACGGCGTGCTCATCACCACTCCTCTGGATGTGGTCTTCGGCTGGCTGGATGATCCCGCGAACTCGGACGTCTTCGTTGAAGTGGCGCGTTACCAGCGCTCAGCCGAGGAGTGAGTCAACGATGACCCGTCGCAAGTTGCCTGACGATTACCAGAAAACCATTCGCGCGCTATCCGACCGCATCGTCCAGGCGCAGACGCCGATTCGCGTGCTCGACGCCGTGAAATGGGACGACAGCGTTCGCCAGGACTTCCTCAAGCACAAGGGCAAGTCCATGCCCCATGTGGACCGCGCCTACTACGAGAGCCGTCCGCTGGCCTTCGACTCGGTGGAGAAGAAGCTGGAGTTCCAGAACATCGAGCGCGATATCACCCGTCATCTGGGCCAGTTCAACCCGGTGGGGCAGATCATGCGGCGCATGTGCAAGGAATACCGCATGGTGATCCGCATGCTGGAAGCACGCGGCACCGCGGATTTCGGCCTGATTTCCCAGGAGCTCTACGGCGCGGCCTCCGATGCCTTCCATGCCGGCGATCCGACCCTGGCCGATCTCGGCCTGATGCTCTCGGACTACCTGAACAACATCGACCATCGAGGCGACCTCAAGGACGAGCCCAAGACTCTCACTGCCAAGGATGCCGTCAACCTGCTGCAGAGCCGGCTGGGAGACGTGTTCGGCGATGACACCATCCGCGTTTTCGAGTCCGACGGTATCGTCGCCGACGCGGCGGCCGGTGCGGACTACATCAAGATTCGCGCCGATGCCATGTTCAACGAGCGCGACGTGCGTGCCTTGGAAGTCCACGAGGGACTGGTGCACGTGGGTACAACCCTGAACGGCCAGAACCAACCGATCTGCACCTTCCTTTCCAAGGGCCCGCCGTCCTCCACCGTGACCCAGGAAGGCCTGGCGATCCTGATGGAAGTGATCGCGTTCGCGTCCTATCCGACCCGGCTGCGTCGGCTGACCAACCGCACCCGCGCGATCCACATGGCGGAGGAGGGGGCTGATTTCCTCGAGGTCTATCACTTCTACCGCGAGCAGGGTTACAGCATGGAGGAGAGCTATGGCAGCGCCAGCCGCGCCTTCCGGGGTTCGTTGCCGGGCGGGCTGCCGTTCACCAAGGACCTGTCCTACCTGAAGGGCTTCATCCTGATCTACAACTACATCCAGCTCGCAGTGCGCAAAGGCAAGCTGGAGCAGATCCCGCTGCTGTTCTGCGGCAAGACCACCCTGGAAGACACCCGCACGCTGCGTCAGTTGGTGGACGAAGGCCTGGTGGTGCCGCCGAAGTACCTGCCGCCGCAGTTCCGTGACCTCAACGCGCTGTCGGCGTGGATGTGCTTCTCCAACTTCCTCAACCACTTGAGCCTGGAGCGCATCGAGGCGGACTACGCCAACATTCTCTGACCGACCTTGTCGGGGCGAAGGCACTCGCCCCGGCAGAGCGGCACGAACCCTGTAGGGGCGAATTCTTTCGCCAACCAGCCCGCAGGGCTGGCCTGTGATGTTTCAGGAAGGAAATGCACATGCCCGCTTCCCGCCTCTTGCTGATCCTCTTCGTTCTGATCCTGCAAGGCTGCAGTGCGCTGCTGTTCTACCCGGACCAGCACCTGCCCTTCACGCCGGAAAAGGCCAAGCTGGAGTATCGCGATATCAGCCTGACTGCCGCCGATGGCACACGTCTGCATGCCTGGTGGCTGCCGGCCAAGCCTGGCGTGGAGGTGAAGGGGACGGTGCTACACCTGCATGGCAATGGCGGCAATGTCGCTACGCACCTGGGCGGCAGCTGGTGGTTACCAGCGAAGGGCTACCAGGTGCTGTTGCTGGATTATCGTGGCTACGGCCGCTCCGAGGGTTCGCCCAGGCTGCCGGACGTCTACCAGGACATCGATGCCGCCTTCGCCTGGCTGGACCAGGCGCCGGAGGTCCAGGGCAAGCCGGTCGTGCTGCTTGGCCAGAGCATCGGTGGCGCCTTGGCCGTGCACTACCTCTCCGAGCGTCCACAACGGCGCGATCTGCTCAAGGCCCTGGTGCTCGATGGGGTGCCGGCCAGCTACCGCGAAATCGCCCGCTACAGCCTGTCCAATGCCTGGCTGACCTGGCCATTGCAGGTGCCGTTGTCCTGGCTGGTGCCCGACGGTGACAGCGCCATACGTGGCATTGGCGAGCTGAAGGGCTTGCCGCTGCTGATCTACCACAGCATCGATGATCCGGTGGTGCCTCTTTCCAACGGCGTGCGCTTGTATCAAGCTGCGCCCCCGCCGCGGGTGTTCCAGCCGGTCCGTGGCGATCATGTGCAGACCTTCGCCGATCCCACCTGGCGGAAGGTAATGCTGCTTTACCTCGAAGACCCCACGGGCTTCGTCGGACTGCGCCGGCTGGCTGAAGTCCCGAATACAGAGAGTCCCCAATGAGCGAACGCAATCCCATCCCGCTGATCCTCACCGGCATCGGCAGCATTGTCGGCACCGTGATGGTGCTCTGGTTCTACGGTTACCTGCACTTCGCCAAACCCGAGGACGCGCTTCTGCTGTCCGACTTCACCATGCTCAAGACCATCCCCGGCGAGGACTACAAGGTTTCCCTGGAGCCCGCCGCGCAAGTGGCGCAGTGCATCGACGGCGTGCTGGTGATGTTCGATACCCAGCAAAAAGGCCTGACTGGCGTGCTCGTGGACAACAAGAAGAAAGCGGTGCGCTGCGTGGGTCAGGAGACCCCGCAAGAGGTCAAGTAAGGGGCTAGCTTCCGTAAGGAGGTGATTCGCATGAACATTCGTATCTGGCAGGGCGATATCACCACCCTGGAGGTGGACGCCATCGTCAATGCCGCCAACTCCTCGCTGCTTGGCGGCGGGGGTGTTGATGGCGCCATTCACCGCGCCGCCGGCCCCGATCTCCTCGCGCTGTGCCGTACCCTTGGCGGTTGTCCCACGGGCGAGGCACGCATCACGCCGGGCTTCCGCCTGCCTGCACGGTTCGTGATCCACACCGTCGGCCCGGTTTGGCGCGGCGGCAATCATCGTGAACCGGAACTGCTCGCCAACTGCTACCGCAACAGCCTGGCCCTGGCCGAAGCCGAAGGGCTGGCGAGCATCGCCTTTCCGGCGATCAGTTGCGGCGTGTATGGCTATCCGCTGGAGGCAGCGGCGCGTGTCGCGGTGGCCGAGTTGAAGCGGTCGAGGCCCGAGGGCAGCAGTTTGCGTGAAGTGCTGTTGGTGGCGTTCGGCGGGGACATGGTCAGGGTCTATCAAGAGGCTCTGACGTAGGTTGGTGCTGAGGAGCGGATGCCCAGCACCATAGTTTCCGGCTTTGACACCATCGTTGGGCTTCGCTGCGCTGTGCACCAACCTACGTTTCGTTAGCGCAACGACTTCGGCGACAACAACCGCAGCCCATTGAACACCACCAGCAGGCTGGCTCCCATATCGGCGAAGACCGCCATCCACAGCGTGCCTTCGCCCATCAACGTCAATGCCAGGAACACCGCCTTGATGCCCAGTGCCAGGCTGATGTTCTGCATCAGCACCCTGTGGGTACGGTGAGACAGACGGATGAATTGCGGCAGCTTGCGCAGGTCGTCGTCCATCAGCGCCACGCCGGCGGTTTCGATGGCGGTATCCGTGCCGGCGGCGCCCATGGCGAAGCCGATGTCGGCGCGGGCCAGCGCAGGCGCGTCGTTGATGCCGTCGCCGACCATGCCCACGGGCACGTTGCCGGACTGGCGCCTGCTGATTTCCGCCAGTTTGTCCGCGGGCAGCAAGTTGCCGCGTGCGTCGTCCATGCCCACCTGGCTGGCGATGGCCTGCACCGTGTGCGGGTTGTCGCCGGACAGCATCAGCGTCTTCACCCCCAGCTCATGCAGCTGGCCGATGGCCTCGCGGCTGCTGTCACGCACTGTGTCGGCCACCGCGAACAGCGCCAGCACGGCGTTTTCCCCACACAGCGCCACCACTGTCTTGCCCTGGGTTTCCAGGCCGTCCAGACGCGCTTCCAGGTCTGCCCCGCAAAGGCCGAGCTCCTCCACCAGGCGGTGATTACCCAGGTGGTAGGTTTGACCCTCGATCTGACCGCTGACGCCGCGGCCGGGCAGGGCGGCCAGGTTATCCACAGCGTAGAGCGCGATGCCGTCTACCTCGGCGGCGCGGGCCACGGCCTGGGACACCGGGTGGTCCGAACGGGCCGCCAGGCTGGCCGCCAGGGCTCGGGCGTCACGCTCATCCGCGTGCAGCAGCTCGAAGTCTGTCTGCCGGGGGCGGCCCTCGGTCAGGGTGCCGGTCTTGTCCAGCGCGATCCAGGCCAGCTTGCGGCCAAGCTCCAGGAAAACGCCTCCCTTGATCAGGATGCCGCTCCGCGCCGCCGCGGACAGGCCGCTGACGATGGTCACGGGGGTGGAGATCACCAGCGCGCAAGGGCAGGCGATCACCAGTAGCACCAGTGCCCGGTACAACCAATCGAGCCAAAGGCCGTCGAACAGCAGGGGCGGGAGCAGGGCGGTGAGTACGGCGATGAGGATCACCACTGGGGTGTAGATGCTCGAGAACCGATCGACGAAGCGCTGGGTAGGCGCGCGCGAACCCTGGGCGGCTTCCACCGCATGAATAATGCGTGCCAGGGTGCTGTCGTCGGAGGCACGGGTGGCGCGGTATTCCAATTCGCCCTCGCCATTGATTGTGCCGGCGAACAGCGGATCGCCCAGGTCCTTATCCACAGGCAGGCTCTCGCCGGTGATCGGGGCCTGGTTGACGCTGGAGCGCCCGCTCAGCACTTCACCGTCCAGAGCGATGCGCTCGCCCGGCCGCACCCGCAGGCGGGTGCCGGGCTGTACCTCACGGGCTGGGCGTTCGCGCCATTGGCCGCTTTCGAACACCGTGGCCTGTTCGGGCGCCAGTTGTAGAAGGCCGCGAATGGCGTCCCGCGCGCGTTCCAGCGATCGCGCTTCAAGGAGCTCGGCAATGGCGAACAGCACGCTGACCATGGCTGCTTCTGGCCACTGACCTATCAGCAGGGCACCGGTGACGGCGATGCTCATCAGTGCATTGATGTTCAGGTTGCGGTTCTTCAGGGCGATCCAGCCCTTCTTGTAGGTGGGCAGGCCGGCGCCGAGGATGGCGAGTATTGCCAGGCCGGCAATTGCCCATTCTGGCGCCAGGCCAAACCACTCGCAGGCTTCCGCTGCCAGCGCGGCCAGTCCAGCCAGCGCCAGGGGCCACCAGGGTTTTTTCGCTTGAGCCGGGGCCGTGGCGGAAGCGCCTTCGGCCAGTGGCACTGCCTGCATGCCCAGACTCTCGATCAGGCGTTGCAGGGGCTCGACGTCGTCGAAGCGATGGCGTACGCGCAGCAGACGCTGCATCAGATTGAATTCCAGCGCCTCGACTGCCGGGACCTTGCCCAGGGCGTCGCGGATCAGGCGTTCTTCCGTGGGACAGTCCATGGCATCGATGCGCAGGCTGCTCCAGCGAGCTTCGGCGGTAGCGGCGATGGCGGCTACTTCCGGCGTGGCGGAGCGGGGCGCATGGTCATGGTCGTGGCAGCAATGGTGGCTCATGGGTCAATTCCTGTTTGACGCTTCGAGTGGCATTGCACACCCTGTAGCAACTACAGAGTCAAGCGGAGGTGCCGCATGAAGATCGGCGAACTTGCCACCCTCACCGGGTGCCCTGTGGAAACCATCCGCTACTACGAGCGCGAAGGCCTGTTACCGGCGCCCTCGCGCAGCGCGGGCAACTACCGGCAGTACGACACGGTCCACGTCGAGCGGCTGTCGTTCATCCGCCACTGTCGTTCGCTGGACATGACCCAGGAGGAAATCCGCGCCCTGCTGGCCTTGCGCGACCGTCCCGAGGCCGATTGCGGCACCGCCAACCGGCTAATCGAGGAGCACCTGCACCATGTGGAGGTGCGCATCGCGGAGCTGCAGTCACTGCGCGACCAGCTCCATGACCTGCGCGCGCGCTGCAGCGGGGAGGGCGCAAGCGAGGCCTGCGGCATTCTCCGCGAACTGGAGCAACCGGGGCCGCCGCCGGTGACCAGCGAGGAATGCGCGCACGCCGGCCACCTGCACGTACCGGGCGTGCATCGGCGGGGCTGACTTGGCGTGCGACGGTCTAGTGGTTCGTGTTGTCGCGCTGATCACTCAATTGCCGCAGGTAGCGGCGTGAAAGAGCCAGGAAACGGGGCGTCGGCCCGATATCCTCGTACAGCGGGTCGCCCTGTTCATCGGTGGCGACCACCTGGCTGCCCTTGACGTAGGGGAAGCTAGCCTCCAGTTCCTCCAGTGCGGAACCGACCAGTTCTCCAATCAGCTCCTCGACACTGCGCTTGGGGTACATCTCGGCCAGGGCGGCCAGTCGCGCGGCGGACTCCAGGTCCAGGTGAATGCTGTACTCGCTGCGGGTCAGGCGACCCTTGGCGTTCTGCTCCCAATGGCGGACTAGTTCTCGGATTTTCATAGACACCTCATCCTCTTCCCACGTGGTTGTGGGTGGCTTTGAACTCCGGGCGGTCTCTGCCACCCGGGAGTCGTCATTCGTGATGGCGGCTATTGTTCAGACTAGCTCGCAGGCGCCTGGGGATACGCCGTTCGTCGCGCCCTTGTATCTGCATGGCGCTATCGGCAATCTGGAGGTCGAATCCAGCTAAGGAGGGGAAGGCAATGGCCGAAATAGACGCGCGCTTGCGCGAGGACGTCCACCTGCTCGGCGAGTTGCTCGGCGACACCATTCGCGCCCAGCTGGGAGATGCCTTCCTCGATAAGATCGAGCGCATTCGCAAGGGTGCCAAGGCCGCGCGTAAAGGGTCGGCTCAGGGAGAACGCCAGCTCATCGAGACCCTCGACAGCCTCAGCGACGGCGAGCTGCTACCGGTGGCTCGTGCCTTCAACCAGTTCCTCAACCTGGCGAACATCGCCGAGCAGTACCACCGCATCCGTCGGCGCGGCCCGGACGAACCGCAACCCTTCGAAGACTCGGTCCTCGGTGACCTGCTGCAGCGCCTGATCCATGCCGGTCATGGACCGGAGCAGCTGGCCCGGCAGCTCGGACGCCTGGACATCGAACTGGTGCTGACCGCCCATCCCACGGAAGTCGCGCGGCGCACCCTGATCCAGAAATACGACGCCATGGCCGCGCAGCTGGCGGCCCTGGACCATGCGGACCTTAACGAAGCCGAGCGCGAACAGACGCGCCTGCGCCTGCTGCGGCTGATCGCCGAAGCCTGGCACACCGAGGAAATCCGCCGCAGTCGGCCGAGTCCGGTGGATGAGGCGAAATGGGGCTTCGCGGTGATCGAACACTCCCTCTGGCACGCCCTGCCCAACGTGCTGCGGCATGTCGATCAGACGCTGCACGCCGCCACCGGGCTGCGCCTGCCATTGACCGCCGCGCCGGTGCGTTTCGCTTCATGGATGGGGGGCGACCGCGACGGCAATCCCAACGTCACCGCCGCCATTAGTCGCCAGGTGCTGCTGTTGGCGCGCTGGATGGCGGCCGACCTCTATCTGCGCGATGTCGATCACCTCGCCGCCGAGCTGTCCATGCAGCAAGCCAGCGATGAGTTGCGGGTGCGGGTGGGTGTTCATCCCGAGCCATACCGTGCAGTGCTCAAGCAACTGCGCGACCGCCTGCGCGCCACCCGTGCCTGGGCTGAAGCGGCGCTGGAGCGCGAAATCGCACCCGGTGCCGAGGTGCTCAGCGAGAATGCTCAATTGCTGGAACCCCTGGAGCTCTGCTATCACTCGCTACACGCCTGCGGTATGGGCGTGATCGCCGATGGCGCGCTGCTCGACTGCCTGCGCCGTGCGGCCACGTTCGGTCTGTTCCTGGTGCGCCTGGATGTCCGCCAGGACGCCAGCCGCCACGCTGCCGCCCTCGGTGAGATCACCGATTACCTTGGCCTCGGCAACTATGACAAATGGGATGAAGAGGCCCGCCTGGTCTTCCTCCAGCGCGAGCTGGACAACCGCCGTCCTCTGCTGCCTGCGAACTACCGGCCCTCTGCCGATACCGCCGAAGTGCTCGCCACCTGCCGCGTGGTGGCCAACGCTCCGGCAGCCTCCCTCGGCTCCTACGTTATCTCCATGGCCGGGGCGCCGTCCGACGTGCTGGCCGTGCAGTTGCTGCTCAAGGAAGCCGGGTTGCAACGAGCTATTCGTGTGGTGCCACTTTTCGAAACCCTGGCCGACCTCGACAACGCGGGTCACGCCATCGACCGTCTGCTGAGCCTGCCTGGCTATCGCGCCCGGTTGCACGGTCCGCAGGAAGTGATGATCGGCTACTCCGACTCGGCCAAGGACGCCGGCACCGTCGCCGCCGCCTGGGCTCAATATCGTGCCCAGGAACGCCTGGTGGACGTTTGCCGCGAGCATCAAGTGGAGTTGCTGTTGTTCCACGGCCGCGGTGGCACCGTGGGGCGCGGCGGCGGTCCGGCGCACGCGGCCATTCTGTCGCAACCACCGGGGTCGGTGGCTGGGCGATTCCGCACCACGGAGCAGGGCGAGATGATCCGCTTCAAGTTCGGTTTACCGGGTATCGCCGAGCAAAACCTCAATACCTACGTGGCGGCTGTCCTGGAGGCGACCCTGCTGCCGCCGCCGGAGCCAGAGCCCGCCTGGCGCGCAGCCATGGACCGCCTGGCTGCGGACGGTGTGACCGCATACCGCGCCGTGGTGCGCGAGCATCCGCAGTTCGTGGAGTATTTCCGCCAGGCCACGCCCGAGCAGGAACTGGGCCGCCTGCCTCTGGGCAGTCGACCCGCCAAGCGCCGCGCCGGTGGGGTGGAAAGCCTGCGGGCGATTCCGTGGATCTTCGCCTGGACCCAGACCCGCCTGATGCTACCGGCCTGGCTAGGCTGGGAAGCGGCCCTGGCCAACGCCCAGCAACGTGGCGAAACCCAGTTGCTGGCGCGAATGCGCGAGCGTTGGCCGTTCTTCGCCACGCGCATCGACATGCTTGAGATGGTCCTGGCCAAGGCCGATGCCAATATCGCCGCGCTTTACGACGAGCGGCTGGTGCCTGAAGAGCTGAAATCACTAGGTGCGCAGTTGCGCGACCTATTGTCGCAGGCGGGTACTTCGGTACTGGCTCTGACCGGCCAGTCCGAGCTTCTGGCGCATAACCCGGAGACCCGTGAAGCCATCAGTGTGCGCAATACCTACCTTGACCCCTTGCACCTGCTTCAGACGGAGCTCCTGGCCCGTTCCAGACGCTGTGAAGAGCATGTCGAGGGCCCTCTGGAACAGGCCCTTCTGGTGAGCGTGGCGGGTATCGCGGCGGGGCTTCGCAACACTGGTTGAGGCCGTTTTAGCCCCTACTTCCGGCGTCTTGTGCGCTATAGGGGCGCTGTGTATCTTGAACGTCCTTTTTGGCCCGACAGCGACGCCGAAACCCTATTCTGAGATTGGCCCCATGAGGCAAATCCGACCGATCTGAAAACAAAATCTTTGAGGAGCACATCGATGCGCGTGATTCTGCTGGGGGCCCCTGGTGCCGGCAAAGGTACTCAAGCCGGTTTCATCACCAAGAAGTTCGGCATTCCGCAAATTTCCACCGGCGACATGCTGCGCGCAGCCGTCAAGGCCGGTACCGAGCTCGGCCTGCAGGCCAAGAGCGTGATGGATGCCGGTGGCCTGGTTTCCGACGACCTGATCATCAACCTGGTCAAGGAACGCATCGCCCAGCCCGACTGCGACAACGGCTTCCTCTTCGATGGCTTCCCGCGCACCATTCCTCAGGCTGAAGCCATGAAGCAAGCCGGCGTGAGCATCGATCACGTGGTCGAGATCGCCGTGGACGACGAGGAAATCGTCGGCCGTATCGCTGGCCGTCGCGTACACCCGGCTTCCGGCCGCGTCTACCACACCGAGCACAACCCGCCGAAGGTTGCCGGCAAGGACGACGAAACCGGTGAAGATCTGATTCAGCGCGAGGACGACAAGGAAGAGACCGTGCGCAAGCGTCTCGCCGTGTACCACTCGCAGACCAAACCGCTGGTGGATTTCTACCAGAAGCTCTCTGCTGCTGAAGGCACCCCGAAGTACAGCGCCATTGCCGGCGTAGGCTCGGTGGAAGAGATCACCTCCAAGGTGCTGGCCGCGCTCAGCTGAGACGCTGCCCGTATCTGACCAACGGCCCGCTTGCGGGCCGTTGGCGTTTATAATGCGCGCCTTTTTCTGCGTCTGGACTGATCGATGACCACTCTGCTGGCCCTGGATACCGCCACCGAAGCCTGCTCCGTCGCCCTGCTGCATGACGGCAAGGTGCTTAGCCACTACGAGGTGATCCCGCGTCTGCACGCCCAGCGCCTGCTGCCGATGATCCAGGCCCTGCTGGGCGAGGCCGGCGTGCCGCTGTCGGCGCTGGATGCCATCGCCTTCGGTCGTGGCCCCGGGGCTTTCACCGGTGTGCGTATCGCCATTGGTGTCGTCCAGGGGTTGGCCTTTGCCTTGGATCGTCCGGTGCTGCCGGTGTCGGACCTGGCCGTGCTGGCCCAGCGCGCCCACCGCGAGCAGGGTGTCGATCAGGTGGCCGCCGCCATCGACGCTCGGATGGATGAGGTCTACTGGGGCTGCTACCGCCTGGACGCCGGTGAAATGCGCCTGGCTGGGTTGGAAGCCGTTTTGCCGCCCGAGCAAGCGCTGCTGCCGCGTGATGCCAGCGGTGACTGGTACGGTGCCGGTACTGGCTGGGGTACTTTCGCCGCGCGGATTCCGGTTGCGATCAGTGGTCAGTCGCCGAACCTGCTGCCCCACGCCGAAGACCTGCTGAGCCTGGCCCGTTTCGCCTGGGCGCGAGGCGAGGCTGTGCCCGCCGATCAGGCTCAGCCGGTCTACCTGCGCGACAACGTCGCCACGCCCAAGGCGCCGCAGTAGAATTGCGTCAATGAGCCCTGCGCCGCGGATTGCCAAGCCGTGGCCGGGCGGCTAGAGTCCACCCGCAATCATTTCGAAACGCCAGCACTGCCGAGCAGTAATCGATGCGCATCGACGGCTTCACCTCTTCCTTTCCGCTGGAACGCAGCCCCCGCCAGGGCAGCGCGGTCACGCCTTTTCGCGAGATCCAGCGTGAAGAAGAAGCTCGCCGCGAGCAGCCGGGCACCCCGTCCTCGACCCAGGGTTACGAACAGGCTCCCCAGCCCCGCCGCGTGCAGGCCAGCAATGGCTCCGGCGACAGCCTGCCGGTGCGTCCGCAGGATCTGATCCAGCAGCAGCGCAACATGAGCAACCGCGCCGCCCAGGCCATTGCCAGCTACAGCACCACCGCCCGCATGACCGCCGAGTACGACGCCCCCGAAGTCCTCGGTCTCGATCTCTACGCCTGATGCTGCCTTACCATCTGGGCTGCCCGTCCTGGAACGAGCCGGCCTGGCGCGGTAGCTTCTATCCCGCCGACCTACGTCCTGCCGATACCCTTGGCCACTACGTTCAGGTGTTCAACGCGGTGGAAGGCAATACCACCTTCTATGCCCGTCCCTCCGCTGACACCTTGCAGCGTTGGGCGAATACGATGCCGGAGCGGTTTCGATTCTGTGCAAAGGTGCCCCGCGATATCAGCCACGAAGGCGATCTGCGTGACCAGTTCGCCGCCACGTCGGACTTCCTCAAGCTCCTGGCTCCCCTTGGCCAACGCCTGGCGCCGCTCTGGCTGCAGCTGCCGGCGGCCTTCGGCCCGAGCCGCCTGGGCGAACTGGCTTGCTGGCTGGACGAGTTCCAGCATCAGCCCATCGCGGTGGAAGTGCGAAGCCCGGCCTTCTTCGACAAGGGGGGCGATGAGCGGCTGCTCAACCGCCTGCTGCATGAGCGTGGCGTGGAGCGAATCTGCCTGGATTCACGGGCGTTGTTCAGCGTTCGTTCTCAGGACCCGGCGGTGCTTCATGCTCAGTCGAAGAAGCCACGTGTGCCGGTGCGGCCCACGGCCTTCAGTGGCAGTCCGCAGGTGCGCTTCATCGGTGGGCCGGACCTGGACGCCAACCAGCCATTCCTCGAGCCCTGGCTGAACAAGGTCGCCGACTGGATCGAGCAAGGCCTTACGCCGAACGTCTTTCTGCACACCCCGGATAACCATCTGGCCGCGGCCCAGGCCCTGCGCTTTCATGCCAGCCTGTGCGAGCGCTTGCCTGAATTGCCGGAGCTGGTGATTCCGGAGCCGTCTGCGCAACAACTGGGCCTGCTCTGAGAGTTAGCGGGGGTGCGCGCATCCACAGTTCGCGGGATCACGAAATGACCTGCTTCGCCTTGGGCTAGGCTATCGAACTCTTCCCCACGGATTGCGGAGCCTGCCATGTCCACACAAGCCCAACGCGGTGAAGCCTTCGCCAGTCTGCATCGAGGCCCTGGCGTTCTCGTTCTGCCCAATCCCTGGGACGCCGGCTCGGCGAAGATGCTCGCCCACCTGGGGTTCCATGCACTGGCCACTACCAGTGCCGGCCTGGCGTTCGCCTTGGGCCGAAGGGATGCCGAAGGCAATGTCAGCCGCGACGAGGCCCTGGCCAATGCTCGCGAAATCGTGGAAGCCACATCGTTGCCGGTGGCGGCGGACCTGGAGAATGGTTACGGCGATCATCCCGAGGACTGTGCGGCGACTATTCGTGCCGCCGCTTCCGTTGGATTGGTTGGCGGTTCCATCGAAGACGCCAGTGGGCGTCCGGAAGCCCCCATCTACCCCATGGACCTGGCCGTGGAACGTATCCGTGCCGCAGTTGTGGCCGCTCGCGGCCTTGGTTTTCCGTTCACCCTGGCGGCCCGGGCGGAGAATTACCTTCATGGCCGTCCCGACCTGGACGATACCCTGCGCCGCTTGGTGGCTTATGCTGAAGCCGGTGCCGACGTGCTCTATGCGCCTGGCCTGAGCACTCGAGAACAGATTCACGAGGCGGTGCTTGCCGTGGCACCGCGGCCAGTGAATGTGCTGGTGGGATCGGCCAGTTTCAAGCTGAGCCTGGATGAACTGGCCGAGCTTGGGGTCAAGCGCGTCAGCGTTGGTTCGAACCTGGCGCGCGTGGCTCTTGGTGCCTTCTACCAGGCTGCCGAAGCACTGCGCCGGGGCGACTTGGCATCCATGTCCCATGCGATGCCCTTCGACCGCCTGAACGACCTGTTCAAGCCCTGAGCCTGACTTGCGTCGAATCCTGCTCGGTATCGCGGCGCTGACTGTTCTGCTGGCGCCGCCTGTGGGGCAGGGGTGGCGTCTGGAGTTGCCGCCGCGCTGGAATCCCTGGGCGCCGCTGGATGTGCGGGAAGCGCCCAACCTGATGACCCGCTTCAAGGTCTCTCGCATGCAGGGCCATCCCGAACTTTGCCGACAGGCCCTGGCCAGTTCTCCACTGCGGTATGCGGCATTGCCCGATAGTGCCCCGATCGCCGGTTGTCCTCTCTCCAATAGCGTGCGTATCAGCGCATCCGATCTGACCTTCAGCAGCAGCTTCATCGCCACGTGCGAACTTGCGGTAGCCTTCGCCCTATTCGAGCGCCATGGCCTACAGCCCGCTGCTCAGCAGGTATTCGGCCAGCGAGTGACGCGCATCGACCACCTGGGAAGCTTCGCCTGCCGCAACATCGAAAGCAGCCAGCGTCGGAGCCAGCATGCGTCGGCCAACGCGCTGGATATCGCTGGCTTCCGACTGGCCGACGGTCGCCATATTTCGGTGGCCAGGGATTGGGCTGGGGAGGGAGACAATGCCCGATTCCTTCGTGAGGTGCGGGAAGCAGCCTGTAAACACTTCAAAGTGACCCTCGGCCCGGATTACAACGCGGCTCATCGCGACCACTTCCATCTGGACATGGGGCGATTCCGCATGTGTCGCTGAGACGGGCGCGAAACTGCGTCACCGGTCTGGCAGAATGCGCGGGTTTTTACCGGTCAGGCGATTGCGTCCATGAGTGAAGATTCTGTCAGGGTGAGGGCCGAGGCCCTCGAGCCGGCTTTTACCGAAGCGCTGGATGTTTGGGCTGCGCGCCTGGGCCTGACGCGCGAAGGTGAGGCGGAGTTCGCCCTGCAACTGGGCGGCGAGGGTCTGCAACTGCTACAGCTCGGGCCGGACTCACCTGGGCCGGTGCGGGTGGATTTCGTCGAGGGCGCCGCTGCTCACCGGCGCAAGTTCGGTGGTGGCAGCGGGCAGATGATTGCCAAGGCTGTCGGCGTGCAGCCGGGCGTGCGCCCAACGGTGCTGGATGCCACGGCCGGGCTTGGTCGCGATGCCTTCGTCCTGGCGACGCTGGGTTGCGACATGACCCTGATCGAGCGTCAGCCGTTGATCGCCGCCTTGCTGGAAGATGGCCTGGCTCGCGCCGGTCATGACCTGGAAACGTCGGCCATCGCTGCACGCATGCGCCTGCTGCATGGCAATGCCATCGAGCTGATGCGCAATTGGCAGGGTGAGGCCCCCCAGGTCATCTACCTTGACCCGATGTTTCCGCACCGCGACAAGAGCGCCCTGGTGAAGAAGGAAATGCGCCTGTTCCGTCCCCTGGTCGGGGACGACCAGGACGCGCCGGCCCTGCTGGAGGCCGCCCTGGCCCTGGCCAGTCACCGGGTCGTGGTGAAGCGCCCGCGCAAGGCGCCGATCATCGAAGGCGCAAAGCCGGGTTATGCGCTGGAAGGCAAGTCCAGCCGCTACGACATCTATCCGAAGAAGAAGCTCGGGGCCTGAGCTACAGCGTTGGCTCCAGCGCAAGCATCACGCTGGACCACCGCACCCCGGAAATCAGGGCGCATACGCCCTGATGAACAGCTCGACCACTTCCTTTACATGCTCTTCGGCTTCTTCCCCTTCCAGGGCTGTCGCGCAGCCAATCAGCATGCGGAAGTTGTGCCCGCCCTTGATCAGGCAGAAGAAATGCTCGGCAGCGTTCTGCGGGTGGTCAATGCGTAGCTTGCCGGCCTGGTTGGCGTGCTCCAGCAGCCCGGTCATTTCCTGCAGGATCTGCAGCGGTCCCGCCTCGTAGAACATGCGCGACAGCTTCTGATCCTGGTTGGCCATGGCCACCATCACCCGGTGCAGCTCCAGGGATTCCCGGCTGTTGATCAGCTGGTGGAAGCTGCGGCCGATGTTCAGCAGCACATGCTCGATGCTGGCGTCCGCCGGCAGCTCGAACAGCAGCTCTGGCAGCTGCTCCTCGCATTTCGCCTTAACCGCGGCAGAGAACAGCGTCTCCTTGTCGGTGAAGTGGCTGTACACGGTCAGCTTGGACACGCCGGCCTCGGCGGCGATGGCGTCCATGCTGCTGCCGTCGTAGCCGTTCTGTAGGAAAAGATTCTTCGCGGCTTCGAGAATTGCCTTTCTCTTCGCGGGATCTTTCGGGCGGCCTGGGCCGCTTGTCGGAAATGAATTGTCTGACATTTCTTTATAAATACTGGACTGGTGAGTTTGCTATTTTTACTATACCCAGCAGTATAAATATTCCAGCTGCTCTTCGCGAAAGGTCATTCATCATGTTTCGCCATGCCTTGCCCCTCGCTTTGCCCATTTCCCTCTCCCTTTTGATCACGGCCTGCGGTAATGGGGAGCCCGTGCAACAGGTGGTGCGACCGGCCATGGTGGTGCAACCCGAGCCTGCTGCCGATGCGGTGGATACCTTCCCGGGCGAGGTGCGCTCGCGTTACGAGCCGGATCTGGCCTTCCGTATCGGCGGCAAGATCGCCAAGCGCCTGGTGGAAGTGGGCCAGCGGGTGAAGAAGGATCAGGCCCTGGCCGAGCTGGACCCGGAGGACGTGCGTCTTCAACTGGAAGCCAGCCGGGCTCAGGTGGCCGCGGCTGACGCGAACCTCAAGCTGGTGCGGGCCGAGCGGGATCGCTACCGCACCTTGCTGGACCGCCAGATGATCAGCCGTTCCCAGTACGACAACGTGGAGAACCAGTACCGGGCCGGCGAGGCGCGGGTGAAGCAGATCAAGGCCGAACATAACGTCGCCAGCAACCAGGCTGCCTATACCGTTCTGCGCGCGTCCCAGGACGGTGTGATCGCCAGCCGACGAGCTGAAGTAGGACAGGTGGTGGCCGCCGGGCAGACCGTCTTCACCCTGGCTGCCGATGGTGAGCGCGAAGTGGTGATCAGCCTGCCGGAACATGCAATCGATCGCTTCAAGGTGGGTCAGGATGTGGCGGTGGAACTCTGGTCGCTTCCCGACCAGCGATTCCCGGCGCGAATCCGTGAACTGGCGCCAGCAGCAGATTCACAGTCGCGCACGTTCGCCGCGCGTGTCGCCTTCAACGATGGCAAGGCACCCGCCGAACTGGGACAAAGCGCCCGCGTGTTCATCCGCAGCAATGGCTCCGTGCCGCTCTCCGTACCGCTCTCGGCGCTAACCGCCGAGGCAGGCCAGCCTTACGTCTGGGTCGTCGACCCGAAAGACTCCACGCTGAAGCGCCGCCAAGTGCGCGTCGGCCCCTATGGCGAGGATCGCGTACCAGTGCTCGAAGGTCTCCAGCCTGATGACTGGGTGGTGGCCGCTGGCGTGCAGGTGCTGCGCGAAGGCCAGCAGGTGCGGCCGGTGGACCGTGCGAACCGTTCGGTGAAGATGCTGGCCAAGGAGTAAGGCGTCGTGAACTTCAACCTATCCGCCTGGGCGCTGCAGAATCGCCAGATCGTCCTCTACATCATGCTGCTGCTGGGCATCGTTGGGGCCATTTCCTACACCAAGCTGGGGCAGAGCGAAGATCCGCCCTTCACCTTCAAGGCCATGGTGGTGCGTACGAACTGGCCGGGCGCCAGCGCCGAGGAAGTGTCCCGCCAGGTCACCGAACGCATCGAGAAGAAGCTGATGGAGACCGGCGAGTACGACAAGATCATCTCCTTCTCCCGCCCCGGCGAGTCGCAGGTGACCTTCATCGCTCGCGATTCCATGCATTCCAATGAGATTCCCGAGCTCTGGTACCAGGTCCGCAAGAAGATCAGCGACATTCGCCACACCTTGCCGCCGGGAATCCAGGGGCCGTTCTTCAACGACGAGTTCGGTACCACCTTCGGCAATATCTATGCGCTGACCGGCGAAGGCTTCGACTACGCAGTGCTCAAGGACTATGCCGACCGCATCCAGCTGCAGCTGCAGCGAGTCAAGGATGTGGGCAAGGTGGAGCTGCTCGGCCTGCAGGACGAGAAGATCTGGATCGAACTGTCCAACGTGAAACTGGCAACCCTGGGACTTCCGCTCGCTGCCGTGCAGCAAGCCCTGGAAGAGCAGAACGCGGTGGCGGCAGCCGGCTTCTTCGAAACCCCAAGCGACCGTGTGCAGCTGAGGGTTTCCGGCCGCTTCGATTCGGTGAAGGAAATCCGCGATTTCCCTATCCGCGTGGGCGACCGCACCTTCCGCATCGGCGATGTCGCAGAAGTTCGCCGTGGCTTCAATGACCCGCCGGCACCGCGCATGCGCTTCATGGGCGAGGACGCCATTGGTCTGGCTGTGTCCATGAAGGCCGGAGGCGACATCCTGGTGCTCGGCCAGGCGCTGGAAACCGAGTTCGCCCGCCTGCAGCAGAATCTGCCGGCCGGCATGCAGCTGCGCAAGGTGTCGGACCAGCCGGCAGCGGTGAAGACCGGAGTAGGGGAGTTCGTCCGCGTGCTCACCGAAGCGCTGATCATCGTGTTGCTGGTGAGCTTCTTCTCCCTGGGCCTGCGTACGGGCCTGGTGGTGGCGCTGTCCATTCCGCTGGTGTTGGCAATGACCTTCGCCACGATGTACTACCTCGGCATCGGCCTGCACAAGATTTCCCTTGGCGCCCTGGTGCTCGCGCTTGGCCTGTTGGTGGACGACGCGATCATTGCGGTGGAGATGATGGCCATCAAGATGGAGCAGGGCTACGACCGCCTGAAGGCAGCGAGCTATGCCTGGAGCAGCACCGCATTCCCCATGCTCACCGGCACTCTGATCACCGCCGCCGGCTTCCTGCCCATCGCCACCGCGCAGTCGGGTACGGGCGAATACACCCGCTCGATCTTCCAGGTGGTGACCATCGCCCTGGTGGTGTCCTGGATCGCCGCGGTGATGTTCGTGCCCTACCTGGGCGACCGACTGCTGCCGGACCTTGCCAAGCTGCATGCGAAGAAGCACGGCGGCAGCGACAAGGGCCACGACCCATACGGCACGCCCTTCTACCAGCGCGTCCGTCGCGTGGTGGAGTGGTGCGTGCGGCGGCGCAAGACGGTGATCCTGCTGACCCTGGCGGCGTTCGTCGCTTCCATTGCCCTGTTCCGTTTCGTGCCCCAGCAGTTCTTCCCATCCTCCGGACGCCTGGAGCTGATGGTCGACCTCAAGCTGGGCGAGGGTTCGTCCCTGGCCAATACCGAGGTCGAGGTGAAGCGCCTGGAGCAGCTGCTCCGCGAGCATCCGGGTGTGGACAACTATGTGGCCTATGTCGGCACCGGTTCGCCACGTTTCTATCTGCCGCTGGATCAACAATTGCCGGCGGCGAGCTTCGCCCAGTTCGTCGTGCTGGCCAAATCCATCGAATCGCGCGAAGAAATTCGCAGTTGGTTGATCCAGGTGTTGAACGACGAGTTCCCCACTCTGCGCAGCCGTATCTCGCGTCTGGAGAACGGCCCGCCGGTGGGTTACCCGGTGCAGTTCCGCGTTTCCGGTGAGCACATCGACGAAGTCCGTGCCCTGGCCCGCAAGGTTGCCGACAAGGTTCGTGAGAACCCCCATGTCGTCAACGTGCATCTGGACTGGGAAGAGCCCAGCAAGGTGGTGCGCCTGAATATCGAACAGGACCGCGCGCGTGCCATGGGTGTGAGTACCGCCGATCTATCGCGCTTCCTGCAGAGTTCACTGACCGGCGCGCCGGTGAGCCAGTACCGCGAGGACAACGAGCTGATCGAGATACTCCTGCGCGGCACGGTGCGCGAGCGCCAGGAGCTGGCCCTGTTGCCGAGCCTGGCGGTGCCCACCGACAGCGGCCACAGCGTGCCGTTGTCGCAGATTGCCACCCTGGAATACGGTTTCGAGGAAGGCATCATCTGGCACCGCAATCGCCTGCCGACCGTTACCGTGCGTGCCGATATCTACGACAAGTCGCTGCCGGCGGGGCTGGTCAAGGATATCTCGCCAACGCTGGATCCGATCCGCGCAGAGCTGCCGGACGGTTACCTGCTGGAAGTGGGCGGCACGGTGGAAGACTCCGCTCGCGGGCAGAAGTCAGTGAATGCTGGCATGCCGCTGTTCATCGTGGTCGTGCTGACGCTGCTGATGTTGCAGCTGAAGAGCTTCTCGCGCTCGGCCATGGTGTTCCTAACCGCGCCTCTGGGGCTGATCGGTGTGACCCTGTTCCTGTTGGTGTTCCGCCAGCCGTTCGGCTTCGTCGCCATGCTCGGCACTATCGCTCTGGCGGGGATGATCATGCGCAACTCGGTGATCCTGGTTGACCAGATCGAGCAGGACATCGCCCTCGGACTGGATCGCTGGCACGCCATCATCGAAGCCACGGTGCGGCGCTTCCGGCCCATCGTGCTCACCGCACTGGCGGCGGTGCTGGCGATGATCCCGTTGTCGCGCAGCGTATTCTTCGGGCCGATGGCCGTTGCCATCATGGGTGGCCTGATCGTTGCCACGGCCCTGACGCTACTGTTCCTGCCTGCTCTCTACGCGGCTTGGTTCCGGGTCAAACCGGCTGAAGCGGAACAGGTCCGGGCGGTACCGGTGCCATACACCCAGCCCAGCCATTGACGACAAAGGCCCCTCCGGGGGCCTTTTTCATGGGCGTCCCGGTCGATCCTGCCAATCATCAGGCCACTTCTTCCCGAGCTCTTGGCGTTGATCGCCTGTGGGCAGAGACTGGCCGGGCCTGTCTCCGCCCATCACAACAAGACGAGGTGCCCATGCAGCACGCGACCCAGGTGGACTTGCTCAAACGGACCCTGGCCCTGGTGGAACGGGGCGTCTCCGAATGCGTCGAGACGCCCTCATCACTACCCGTGGACCTGTACCTGGACGAGCAACGCTACCGCCGCGAGCGAGACGAGGTCCTTCGGCGCGAGCCGTTGCTGGTGGCTCGCTCCGTGGAGATTCCCGCGGGCCACTTCATTACCCGTGATCTGTTGGCGCCGCTGCTGCTGACCCGCGACGAACAGGGCAGGTTGCGGGCCTTCCTCAATGTCTGCAAGCACCGAGGTACCCAGCTGGTGGGCGATGTGGCCGGGCGCAACCGCGTCTTCGTCTGTCCTTATCACGCCTGGTCCTACAACCCCGATGGCCAGCTGCGGGGTATCCCCCATGGCTACGGCTTCGAGGGCATCGACCGTACCTGCCTGAATCTCACCGAAGTCCCGGTGGCCGAGCGCTTTGGCGCCATTTGGGCCCGGCACTCACCGGGGCCTGCGCTGGACATGGATGCCTTCTTCGGCGAACAGATCCTGGCCGATTTCGACAGTTTTGCCTTGGAAGGGCACGTGCTCTTCGACCCCCAGGACATTCGCCGGCCGGTGAACTGGAAACTGACCATCGACACCTTCCTCGAGAACTACCACGTCTCCCGCGCCCACCAGGCCACCATCGATCACCTGTTCTGGCCCAACCTGGGACTGTTCGAGCGTTTCGGCCGGCATATCCGCAACTACTACGTGAAGCGCAACCTGCGGGAGATCCTCGACCAGCCCGAGCGGGATTGGGACCTGCGGCGCCATGGCAACCTGTTGTACTTCCTCTGGCCCAACACGCTGGTGCTGGTGGAGCCGGACCACATCGACTTTTCCACCGTATTCCCCGACGGTCCCCTCGCGACCCGCGTGCTGGGCCATACCCTGCTGCCGGAGACTCCGGCAACGGAAAAGGCACAGCGCTATTTCGAGAAGAACAACGCCATTCTCTATTCGGCATTGGAGGAAGACTTCGCCATGGCCGCACGAGTGCAGGCGGGAATCCAGGCCGGCGCGAGCGACCGGCTCTGGCATGGCCGGTTCGAACAGGCGCTGAGATGGTTCCATCAGGGGCTGGATGAGGCGTTGGCGGAGGAGCGGGTGGAGGTTTTATGATTGGTTCCGCATCGCCGGACAGCGCTGGCCTGAAATTTGGCAACCTAGGGGGGGACGGGGGCTCCGGCGCGGCTGGAGCCGGATGTAGGAGCAAGTTTTTTGCTTCCTTTTCACGGAGCTGGCCATCCGGCGATTGGAAAAGAGAGTCGCCCGGCAAGGCGAAACGAAAGCCCGAACCAACTCGGTAAGGAGCTGAACAACAAGTTCCCAAGCCCTCACACCGGAATGCTCATCCGGCACGAACCGCATTGCCCGTATCTGTCCGGTCACTCACAAAAAAGCCCGGCATCAAGCCGGGCTCTTCGCGACGGAGAACGCTCAAAGCGCCCCGAACACCTTCTTCGCCAGGCTGGTGGCTGCGCCCGCCGGGTTCTGGCGGATGCTGGCTTCCTGCTCGGCGATCATCTTGAACAGGCCGTCCAGGGCTTCTTCGGTCACGTAGCTTTCGATATTGGCACTCTTGGCATCCACCACGCCGAAGCTCGCGGCCTGGCCGGCGAAGCTGTTGTATTGCTGGGCGAGCCCCACCTTGTCGGTGGCCTGCTTGACGATGGGCAGGAACTTGGCGCGGAGCTGGTCGCGGCTGGACTTGTTCAGGTACTGGGTGGCGGCGTCGTCCGGGCCGCTGAGGATGCCCTTGGCGTCCTGCACGGTCATCTTCTTCACCGCGTCCACCAGCAACGACTGGGCTTGCGGCACCGCGGCCTCGGCGGCCTTGTTCATGGTGTCTTCAAGCTGTTCCACCTGGGCGCCCATGCCCATCATCTTCATGGTCTTGGCGGCCTTGCCGAGGTTGCCCGGTAGTTCGATGCGGACGTCCGGGTTGTTGGCGAAGCCGCCCGGCTTGCCAAGTTGCTGGACGGCGACCTTGGCACCTTGGGTCAATGCATCCTTCAGGCCCCCGCTGGCATCCGACTGGCTGAGATCGGCAATGGACAGGGCAAAGGCGCTGGCGGACAGGGCGAGGCCTGCGCAGAGGGTGGCGAAGCGGATCATGGCTGCATCCTTGTGGCTATTTGGGGGCGGTCCGTCTCGATGATCAGCGGACCGGATCGACCTTGATGCGCAGTGGTTGCGGGTCGGAGCCGTCGAGTTTAACCGAGTGCTGCTCGGTGCTGATGAACATCAGCCTGCCGTCCAGTTCGATTCGCGCACTCACTGCGTAGTGGTGGTTGGGCTGGATCTTGGCAGAGTCGTAGTCGAGGCGGAACGCGAGGGGTATCTGGCCCTGGACCGGCCCCTGCTGGCGAGCCAGTTCCACCGCAGGGGCATCGGCCATGGATACGTCCTGCAGGCTGACACTGAGGGTGGCGGCGGGAGGCAGCGCGATGCGTTGCAGGTAAAAGACTTCACCTGCCAGATGGCTCTTCTGGTCGGCGGGCTGGCCAGCACAGGCGGCGAGCAGGCCGCTGGCGATGATCAGGGGCAGTGATTTCATTGGGACCTCGGGACCATGTGGTGTCGATAGCACCCACTATAGAAGTCGAAGTGCGTTGAACCATGGCGTCGGGTCAAGGCGCCCGAAAAGAAATCGCCCCCGATCGGGGGCGATGTAGGGTCAGTGCGCGCTGTCGTCCAGCGCGGTATTGGAGATGGCGTTGAGGGTGTCGTTGAACTGCACGGTTTCGTTGAAAGACTTGACCAGTGCCCGGAAACGATCCTTGGCGGCGATCAGCTGTTTGAGGTTCTCGGCCAGTTCGTCCTCCTTTCGACCGAGCGCGGCTTCGCGTTCGTCCAGGGCATCGCTGCGGCGCTGCAGGGCTTCGGTCAACTCGTCATTGCGCTGCTTTTCGTGGCGCAGGGTTTCGGCGAGCCTGGCAGTGCTGCGGTCCCGCGCCTCCACGTTCTCGGCCAGGGATTTGAGAGCGGCACTGCGCTCGGCCAGGGCCCGTGCATTGTCTTCGGCGCTGCGCTCCAGATTGCCGACTTCGCGAGTCAGGCGCACTTCAAGCAGGCGCAATTGCTCTTCCTTGTCGGCGAGGAGGCGTTCCTTGTCCTGCAGTTGGGCCTTGCGTTGCTCCAGGCTCTCCTGATGCTTCAGTGCGTCCAGCTTCTGCTGGGTGAGACCCTTTGCCATATCCGCGAGGGAGTCGAGTGTGTTCTGCACATCGCCCAGGAGATTGTCGGCCTCGCCGCCAACGGACACCGACACCGTGGATTGGGGTATTGGTCCAACCTCCGGCTGCTCCGACGTTGCTGCATCGGGTTGCTCGCACGGGACTTGTGTCGCGAGTTCGACTCTGAAGCTCCGCAGGTCTTCGGCCTCGATATTCCCCTCTGCTTCGGTGCCAGGTTTATCCCAGGACTCCGGCTCCGGTTGGGAAATAGCCAGCGGCACCATCGCTTCCTGGTTGGCGTCCTGATCGACAACTTGTGCTTCCTGCGACTCTGCGCGTCTTTCCTCGGATTCGGGCAGTGGCTCCGCTGCAATCACGGCTTCGGCTGATGGTGGCAGGCTGAAATCCACACTCAGGAAGCGGCTGTCGAAGGATTGGGGAGGTGCGACTTCCTCGGTGCCCTGATCTGCCAGCGGTGGGCGGGTGGATGGCAGCGTATCGCCGGTGTTGGCGCTCTGGCGAGTGGCAATAAGCTTGTCTATCGAGGAGCGGTTGATGGCGAGGCTGCGGTGTTCACGGGTTGTCGGAGGTTGCCGGTCTTCGCCAGTAATCTCGCCGTCGAAATGGACGAAGTGGAACTGAATTTTGTCGGTCTTGCTCACGATTGATTCCCCTTGGTGATCTGTCTGAGCACCTCCAGGGTGTACTGCCACTCCTGTTCGGACTCCAGATTGGCCAGGCGGAATCCGTTCTCCTGGGGAACTGCACTCGTCACGTACACCTTGGCGGTGCCGTGATTGCCTTCTTCGTTGAGGGTGTAGACGAGGATGTTTCTGTCGATCAGGGGAATGGCGAAGCTGCAAAGGACGGCAGCGTTGACCACCTCTCCAGTGCCGTCCTCGACAGTGATGGTTCTAAGCATCATGGGGCGGGCCTTCCGTGTTCAGGGCTGGTAGCGCGCTCGATTGACCGAGGCGGCGCAGCGCCGAATGGTACGAAGTGGCCCCGGCCACGCCTGCCGGAAGCTGTCTGGATGTCTTGTAGGAACGGTCTAAAGCGAGAATTGCAGGAGCATGCCAGGCCCGGAGGCCTGGCAGATACGTGGTCAGCCGGCTTCTGCCGGGACTTCCGGCTCCGGCTCGGCCTGGCGATCGAATGCCACCTGGCGGATGGACAGTCGAATCTCCGCGGGTAGCACACGCTTGGCGGCACCCTCGGCCAGTTCGCCGAGCAACTCGTGGTAACCCAGCTTGCCGGCCTCGTCCCGGCGTAGCACGCGCTGGTCCAGCAGGGTCTGGATGAAGTTGCGGAACAGACTCTTGTCGAAGAACTCCGGGGCGTTCAGGCCATGGAGGATCGACAGGCGCTGGGCCATTACGGTGCAGAGGTCTTCCAGTTCTTCGGCGCTCAACTGGTTCTGCCCAGCGTTCAGCAGCAGGGCGATGGCCATGTAGAAACGCTGCAAGGTCTGGACTATGGCGCGGGCCAGCAGGGTCAGCAGGACGAATTGCCGCGAGCTTGGTGCCGGACGCACGTAGATGTCGCCTTCCACCTTGAGCAGGTCCTGCTCGACGAAGGCGGCCAGCCATTGGTCCACCACGCTTTCCAGTTCGCCCGCGTCCCAGCGGATGAACAGTTCGGCTTGCAGATAGGGATAGAGCGCGCGGGTATAGCGCAGGATCTGCTCGCGGCTCATGCGCGCACTGCTCTGGAAGAAGCACGCGAGCAATGCCGGCAAGGCGAAAACGTGGAGGACGTTGTTGCGGTAGTAGGTCATGAGGACGGCGTTCTGCTCGTCCAGATAGAGGATCTTGCCCAACGCGTCTTTCTGCTCGGCCAGCAGGTTCATGCTCTGCACGTACTGGATCAGCGCCTGGCCGTCGCCTTCCGGCAAAGTCGCATGGGGTGAATAGGGAACGGCTCGAAGCAGCGCCAGGTAAAGGTCGAGCACACGGGTGAGGGCACGCTCATCCAGAGCCAGGCGGCTAGTGGAAAGCAACGCCAGGGCCACCAGGTTGACTGGATTGATCGCCGCCGCGTCGTTGAGGTGGCGGGCGATGCGCACGGCGAGCTGGTTGGTGGTGTCGTTGAGCCATGCCGGGCGGAACTGCGGGCCCAGTTCCTGAGCACGCCAGTCCGGTTGCTGCTGGTCGAGGAATTCAGCCAGCTTGATCGGCTCGCCAAAATTCACCGCCACAGAGCCGAAACGCAGCTTGAGGGCGCTGATGACCTTGAAGATGTCGAAGATGGATTCCTTCTTCTTGCTCGCGCCGCGCAGTTCGCCCAGGTAGGTACGGCCTTCCAGTACGCGCTCGTAGCCGATGTAGACCGGCACGAAAACGATGGGCAGGCGCGAGGAGCGCAGGAAGCTGCGCAGGGTGATGGCGAGCATGCCGGTTTTCGGATGCAGCATGCGCCCGGTGCGCGAGCGCCCGCCCTCGACGAAGTACTCCACCGGGAAACCGCGGCTGAAGAGGGTGTGCAGGTACTCGTTGAATACTGCGGTGTACAGCGGGTTGCCCTTGAACGTACGACGCATGAAGAATGCGCCGCCACGGCGCAGCAGGCCGCCGATGACCGGCATGTTGAGGTTGATGCCGGCGGCGATGTGCGGTGGCGTCAGGCCATTGCGGAACAGCAGGTAGGACAGCAGCAGGTAGTCGATATGGCTGCGGTGGCAGGGCACATAGATGACTTCGTGACCATGCACGATCTCCTGCACCTGCTCGATGTGGTTGACCTTGATGCCCTCGTACAGCTTGTTCCAGAACCAGGACAGCACCACTTCAAGGAAGCGGATGGCGGTATAGGCGAAGTCCGAAGCGATCTCGTTGCCGTACTTGAGCGCCTGGGCTTCGGCAATGGCCAGGCTGATCTTCTCGCGCTCAGCCTCTTCGGCGATGGCCTGGCGCACAAGCGGGCCGCGCACCAGGCCCTTGACCAGATTGCGGCGGTGGGATAGGTCGGGACCGATGACAGCGGTCTTCTGGTTGCGGAAGTGCACCCGCAGGATGCGGTTGACCATGCGCAGCGTGCGCTCCGGGCCCTTGTCCTGCTCCACCAGCTCGCGCAGGTGGATCGGTGCGGAGAACTGCACGCGGGTCTTGCGCCCGAGAATGAGGATGCTGACCAGCTTGCGCAGGCGACCGGTCACCGCCCAGCTATCGGCGAACAGCAGTTTCCAAGGGCTAGTTTCACGGTCGGGCGACTGGCCCCAGAACACCGTCACCGGGATGATCTGCGCGTCTTCCACAGCCTGTCGCTCGATCGCGCCCAGTACCCGCACCAGCGTAGGGGAGGCGGCGCGTTTGTCCTGGCCGCCGAGCCAGCCAGGCTCTGGCGACAGGTAGAAGAACGCTGCCGGCTCCATCAGGTCGCCCACCCCCACAGGCAGTACCGGGCGCGGCAGGCCGGCCTTGGTGCATTCCCGATCCACCACCGCCAGATCGCTGGCCGACGGTTGTTGCAGGACGTAGAACACCGGCTTGCTGCGGTCGAGCTTCAGGGTGAAGGCCGATTGGTTGATGGTTTCCGAACGTACCCACAGGTAGAGCAGGCGGCGCAGGGCACCAAAGGCAAGGCGGCGGAAGGGGGAGCGGGTCATGGCGGGGTAATGCTGTGAAACGAGCAATTGCTCGGGGCGGCTAGTTTGCCGTATTCGCCGCCGGGTCGCAAAAAGGCGCGGGCCGTCGATTTAGCCCGAATAATCCTGCAACTTTTCGCGCAAATGGCTGTCTTGCAATGCCGGCGGATCACTCCTTATAGTCCGCCGGCGTTTTGCAAGGCCCCGGTGGCCAGCATGGCCAGGGGCTGCTCCCTACGGGACTAAAGGCCATGATCGAGATAACAAATCTGACTAAGCGCTTCGCGCAGCATACTGCCGTGGATAACCTGTCCTTCAGCGTCGCACCTGGGGAGGTGCTGGGGTTCCTTGGCCCCAATGGCGCAGGCAAGTCCACCACCATGAAGATGCTTACCGGCTTCCTTGCTCCTACTGCCGGTAGCGCCAGCATCTTTGGCTTCGATATCCAGACCCAGACCCTGAAGGCCCAGCGGGAAATCGGCTACCTGCCGGAAGGCGCTCCCTGCTATGGCGATATGACGGTGCGTGGCTTTCTCGAGTTCATTGCCGAAGTACGTGGCTTCCGTGGTGTCGAGAAGAAGTCCCGCGTGGCTCGCGCCGTAGGACAGGTAGAGCTGGACAACGTCCTCGGCCAATCCATCGAAACGCTCTCCAAGGGCTACAAACGTCGTGTCGGCCTGGCCCAGGCGATCCTCCACGACCCGCGCGCGCTGATCCTCGACGAGCCCACCGATGGCCTCGATCCGAACCAGAAGCACCAGGTGCGTCAACTGATCCAGAGCCTGGCTCGGGACAAGATCGTGATCATCTCTACCCACATCCTCGAAGAGGTCGCCGCAGTCTGCACCCGTGCGCTGGTGATCGCCTCCGGCAAGGTGGTGGCTGACGGCACGCCGTTCGAGCTGGAGAGCCGCTCGCGTTATCACCAGGCCGTTACCCTCGTGGCCGAGGAGCCTCTGGACATGCTGGCGCTGGCGGTGCTTCCGGGTGTCGCTGGCATCGAGGAGAACGCCATACAGGGCGGCCTGACCATCCTGGCCAAGCCGGGCGAAGTGATCTTCCCGCAGGTGAACCAACTGATTCACCAGCGGGGTTGGAAAGTGAAGGAGCTGGACGTGGAGCGCGGTCGTCTCGACGAAGTATTCCGCCGACTGACCCGAGGAGAAGCGGCATGAGGCAGTTGCCGGTGATTTTCAAACGCGAGCTGGCGAGCTACTTCGCAACGCCGCTGGCCTATGTGTTCATCGTGATCTTCCTCGTGCTCTCCGGGGTCTTCACCTTCTATCTGGGCGGTTTCTACGAAAGTGGCCAGGCGAGCCTTGCGCCGTTCTTCAACTTCCATCCGTGGCTGTACCTGTTCCTCGTTCCCGCCATCGCCATGCGACTCTGGGCCGAGGAGCGCAAGTCCGGCTCCATCGAGCTGCTGATGACCCTGCCGATCACCCGCTTCGAGGCGGTCACCGGCAAGTTCCTCGCGGCCTGGGCCTTCTCTGGACTGGCGCTGCTGCTGACCTTCCCGATGGTGATCACGGTCAACTACCTGGGCGAACCGGACAATGGCGCCATCATCACCGGCTACATCGGTAGCTGGCTGCTTGCCGGTGCCTTCCTCGCCATTGGTTCGTGCATGTCGGCGCTGGCGAAGAACCAGGTGATCGCCTTCATTCTCGCCGTCAGCGTCTGCTTCCTGTTCATCGTCAGCGGCTTCCCGCTGGTGCTGGACGCCTTCAGCGCCTGGGCACCGCAGTGGCTGCTGGATGCCGTGGCTTCGCTGAGTTTCCTGACCCGTTTCGATGCCATCAGCAAGGGCGTGATCGATCTGCGTGACCTGCTCTACTTCGTCACCCTGATCGCGGCCTGGCTGGCTGCCACCGCTGTGGTGGTCGATCTGAAGAAGGCCGACTGAACATGAAAAGAATGATGTATTCCGGCGCCGGACTGCTGCTCATCGCCCTGGCTTTCCTTGCCTTCAACATGCTCGCCGGCCTGACCCTGACCAACGCGCGGGTCGATCTCACCGAGCAGAAGCTCTACACCATTTCTGACGGTACGAAGCAGATCCTTGGCGAGATCGACGAGCCGATCAACCTGTACTTTTTCTACTCCGACAAGTCCGCCAAGGACCTGGTCGTGCTGCGCAACTACGCCCGCCGCGTAGAGGAGATGCTGAAAGCCTACGAGCGCGCCGCCGACGGCAAGATCAAGTTGCACGTCATCGATCCCGAGCCCTTCTCCGAGGACGAGGACAAGGCCGCCGAGTTCGGCCTTCAGGCCGTGCCGTTGCAACAGGGGGGCGACCAGATCTATTTCGGCCTGGCAGGCACAAACGGAGTGGATGACACCCAGATCATTCCGTTCTTCCCGCTGGACCAGGAGGAGTTCCTCGAATACGAGGTCAGCCGCCTGGTGCAAAGCCTGGCCAAGCCGGAGCGCCCGGTGGTGGGGATTCTCTCCGGTCTGAAGCTCAATGGCGGCTTCGACATGATGACCCGTCAGCCGACCCAGCCCTGGATGGTGATGGAGGAAGTTCGCCAACTGTTCCAGATCGAGAGCCTGAAGAGTGATATCGACCAGATTCCCGAGAAGGTCTCTGTATTACTGCTGGTGCATCCGAAGAACCTGCCACAGCAGACCCAATACGCCATCGACCAGTTCGTCCTGCGTGGAGGCAAGCTGCTGGCCTTCGTGGACCCTTGGAGCGAAGCGGACAGCGGCATGGAAATGCCGGGTGAGCCGGGCGGGGACAAGTCGTCTGACCTGGACGCGCTGTTCAAGGCCTGGGGACTGCAGATGGTGCCGGGCAAGGTGCTGGGGGACGGTGCCAATGCGATGTCCGTCAGCGTGGGCCAGGACAAGCCGCCGGCGCGCCATGCCGCCTGGCTCAACCTGCCAAGGCATAGCCTTGATCAGAACGATGTCAGTACCGCCGGCCTGGAGAACATCACCGTGGCCACCGCTGGCATCCTCAAACCGCTGGATGGCGCCAAGACCCATTTTGTGCCGCTGATCCAGAGTTCCGAGTACTCCATGCCCTTCGACGTGCAACGCTTCGGAATGCTCGCGGATCCCGAAGAATTGATTCGTGAGCTCAAGCCGACCGGCCAGCGCTACACCGTGGCCGCGCGGATCAGTGGGCCGGCAGAATCGGCTTTCCCTGAGGGTATCGAAGGTCGCAAGGACGGCCTGAAGTCCGCCGAGAACATCAACGTGATCGCCGTCGCCGACACTGACATCCTCAGCGACCGTATGTGGGTGCAGGTGCAGGACTTCTTTGGCCAGCGCGTACCGCAACCCTGGGCCGACAACTCGGGCTTCGCCATCAACGCGCTGGACAACCTGGCCGGCTCCGATGCACTGATCAGCGTACGTTCCCGCGGCCGCTACAGCCGCCCGTTTGACGTAGTGGAGAAGCTCCAGCGCGATGCCGAGGTCAAGTTCCGCGAGCAGGAGCAGGAACTCCAGCAGCGCCTGGCGGACACTGAGCAGAAGCTGGCCTCGCTGCAGCAGAACCAGGACCCTGCCAAGGCCCTGGAACTGACTCCGGAACAGCAGGCGGCGCTGCAACAGTTCGTCCAGGAAAAGCTGCGCATTCGCAAGGAACTTCGCGATGTGCGCTTCCAGCTCAACGCCAGCATCGAAGACCTGGGGCGCACCCTGAAATTCATCAACATCGCCCTGGTGCCGCTGGTGCTGACCCTAGGTGTGCTGGTGCTGTGGTTCTGGCGCCGCCAGCGCAAGGCCTGAGGGAGACACAATGGGACACAAAGGTCTGATCGTTCTTGCGTTGCTGGCCGCCGGTCTTGGCACCGCCTATGTCATTCAACACGACAGCTCGCGGCCCCAACCGCAGCCGACCGGTGTCACACGCGAGCTGCTGTTACCTGCGCTGCAAGGCAGGCTGGCGAGCGTGTCCGCCCTTGACGTGCAAATACCTGGGCAGCCGGATCTGCGACTGGCGCGCAAGGATGGCCTCTGGGTACTACCGGCCAAGGCCGACTACCCAGCGGCCGGACTGCCCGTGGCGACTCTGCTGCGGGCGCTGGCAGATGCGCGCAAGGTGGAGGCCAAGACTGCCAATCCGGAGTTGCATGGCCGAGTCGGCCTCGCTGACAAGGGAAGCGCCGAGGAACAGGGAACGAGGATCAAGCTGGAGCGCGGTGGCGAGCCCCCGTTGGAGCTTCTCGTGGGAAAACCGGCGCAACAGGGCAACGGTCAGTTGGTGCGTCTCTACGGCGACAATCAGGTCTGGCTGATCGACCAGGCCATCACGTTGCCTGCGAACGAACTCGGCTGGCTGGATCGTCGGGTGGCCGGCATTCCGTTCGCCAGCGTGAGGCAGGTGGAAATCACCTATCCGAGTGGCAACCGCCTGACTGTCTATCGCGATACGGCCGAAGAACCCAACCTCAAGCTCAAGCAACTGCCCAAGGGGCGCAGGCTGGCCTTTGATGCTGCGGCCAATGGCATGGCGACGCTGTTCGCTGGCCTCGAGTTCGCCGACAACGCGCCCTTGGCGCAAGTGCAGTTCAAGGGCAAGCCGATGCTTCAGTTCAGTCTTTCCACCTTCGATGGTGGAGAGCTTCGCGGCGAGGTCTTCAGTCAGGGCGAGCAGGCCTGGATGGTTCTGAAGGACAAGAAGAAACTTGTCGATGAGCAAGTGCCGGGCAAACTGGATTGGGCCTATCGGCTGGAACCATTCCAATATCAGGCATTGGCCAAGAAGCTCGAGGATGTACTTGCGGCCAAGTAGTGCAAGTTGTTGAGGGGGCGGTAAATCGGACAATAGCCAGTTCATTTCCGCCTATCCTTATGCCCCATTTTGTACTTCCAAAGAGCCAAAAAAGGGCGCCCAGCCCGCGTGGCACGGCCATTCTGCACTGTCATAAAAAAGTGCTTTTCAGCGCGAACTCTTGTCGTATACTCCGGTCGCGGTCAAAAAAAGAACGCCATTCGAAGTAGCCGCTCCAAGCTTGATTCGGCCGGGGTCGGATATAACAAGAAGAACGTCTTTGTCGTACCGTCGAAACCCCCACCAAAGGGGGTAAACAACAAAATTGTGAGTTGGAGAGAGCAGTAATGGCTGATCGTGAGGTCGGAACCGTCAAGTGGTTCAATGACGCCAAGGGCTATGGTTTCATTCAGCGCGAAAGCGGTCCTGATGTATTCGTTCACTACCGCGCTATCCGCGGCGAGGGCCACCGCTCTCTGCTGGAAGGCCAGAAGGTAGAGTTTTCCGTGATCCAGGGTCAGAAAGGCCTGCAGGCGGAAGACGTCGCCAAGGTCTGAGACTCAAAAACAAAAGGCCCGTCAGTGACGGGCCTTTTGTTTTCTGCGAATCCTGCACCGGGCGGCCGAAAATTCATTCGGTGCGCCAGATGATCTCCTGCTCGCCTTCCGCATTAACCTTGATCCAGCGGTCGGCATCCTCCTCGCCCTGTACTTCCTGCCAACCACCTGGCGCGCAGCGGATTTCCACTCCGAGAGCCGCGAAGGCCGCGCGGGCACAACCCAGATCGTCCTCCCAAGGCGTTGTGTCGCTTTCCAGGTAGAGGCTGTTCCACTTGCCCACGGCCTTCGGTAGCCAGGTCACGGGAATGTTCCCTGCCAGGCATTTGAAGGTCTGCCCCTTCTGCTGCCAGGGCGTGCATGAGCCCAGCGCCTCGTTGAGCCAGACGGTGACGGCGTCCTGGTCGGCGTCCTTGAGGTAGATCTCGATATCGGGTTGGCGCATGGGGACTCCCTAGATTCGTTCGATCCAATCGTAGCGGATTGAAACCGTGACCTCGAATGGTGCCGACACTACTGCCTCACGGCGCTCGGCATTGGCGCGCCAGCCGTGGGGGGTCATCGCCAGCAGGTCGGCGCGGGCGTCTGCTTCGTCCAGTTGCAGGCGATAGGTCAGGTTTTCGCTGTGGGCCAGGCGCATGCCAGCAGGGATCTGCGCCAGGTGCTTCTGGTCGTCGTAGTCGCGCACTTCGTCATAGAGCTTCTCGCGCAACTCCAGCAGGTGCTCACGAGTTGGCCCCATTCGCAGCAGGCCACCACCTGGAGAAAGCAGGCGCAGCGCTTCCTGCCAGTCCAGCGGGCTGAAGACGCTGGCGAGCAACTGGCAACTGGCATCGGCCAGGGGCACGCGCGCCATGCTCGCCACCAGCCAGTGCAGCTGCGGTGCGCGGCGACAGGCGCGTTTGACCGCCTCGCGGGAGATGTCCAGGGCATAGCCGTCGGTGGCGGGAAGGGCCATCGCCAGTTGGCTGGTGTAATAGCCCTCGCCACAACCGATATCCAGCCAGCGCTCCGGATCCCGTTCGGCGGCCAGGGCGGCCAATCGGCTGGCGAGCGGTGCATAGTGGCCGCCATCGAGGAAGCGTCGGCGTGCCTCGACCATGGTGGCGTTGTCGCCCGGATCGCGGCTGTTCTTGTGTTGCACTGGCAGCAGGTTGTAGTAGCCCTGGCGGGCGCGGTCGAAGCTGTGGTTCGCCGGGCACGCCAGGCCCTGGTCGCGGGCGCTCAGCGCGCCCTGGCAGAGGGGGCAGATGAGCGTCATTGTGCTAGCAGTCGGACCAGGGTCTGCTGGTAGATGTCGGTCAGCAGATCGAGATCGCTGGCCAGCACCCGCTCGTTCACCTGGTGGATGGTGGCATTCACCGGACCGAGCTCGACGACTTGAGTACCCATGGTGGCGATGAAGCGGCCATCGGAGGTGCCGCCACTGGTGGACGGCGTAGTGTCGCGGCCGGTGATGGCCTTGATGCTCGCGGAAACTGCGTCCAGCAGTTCACCCGGCTGAGTCAGGAAGGGCAGGCCGGACAGCGACCACTCCAAGTGGTAGTCCAGGCCATGCTTGTCGAGAACCGCCTCGACGCGGCGCTGCAGGCCTTCCACCGTGGATTCGGTGGAGAAGCGGAAGTTGAATACTGCTACCAGATCGCCCGGGATCACGTTGGTGGCGCCTGTGCCGGAGTTGAGATTGGAGACCTGGAAGCTGGTCGGCGGGAAGAAGGCGTTGCCGTCATCCCAGTGCTCGGCGGCGAGTTCGGCCAGGGCGGGAGCTGCCAAATGAATGGGGTTCTTCGCCAGGTGCGGGTAGGCCACGTGTCCCTGGACGCCGCGCACGGTCAGCTTGCCGCCCAGGGAGCCGCGACGGCCGTTCTTCACCACGTCACCCACCAGCGAGGTGCTCGACGGTTCGCCGACGATGCACCAGTCCAGGCGCTCGCCACGAGCGGCCAGGCGCTCGACTACGGCCTTGGTGCCGTGATGGGCCGGGCCTTCTTCGTCGCTGGTGATGAGGAAGGCGATAGCGCCCTTGTGCTGCGGGTGTTCGGCGACGAAGCGTTCGACCGCGATCACCATGGCCGCGAGGCTACCTTTCATGTCCGCCGCGCCACGACCGCAGAGCATGCCCTGCGCGTCGATCAGGGCATCGAACGGCTGGTGCTGCCAGGCTTGCACGGGGCCGGTGGGGACCACGTCGGTATGGCCGGCGAAGCAGAGCACCGGGCCATCGCCGCCACGGATGGCCCAGAAGTTTTCCACATCCTCGATGCGCATGCGCTCGATGCGGAAGCCTACGGCCTCCAACCGACGCATCATCAAGTCCTGGCAGCCTTCGTCGACCGGGGTGACCGAGGGACGACGAATGAGGTCGCAGGCGAGTTCGAGGGTGGGGGACAGGGACGACATGAAGGGCTCCGGAGGGCAGCGCGGCAACGCAAGGGATGAAAAGGCCGATATCTTAAAACAAGAACGGCGGCCATAGGCCGCCGTTTAAGGGTTTCGCTCGCCAATCAGGCGGTGGCGACCTCCTCTTGCTCCTCTTCCTGACCCTTGGGCAGGGAGGAGAGGAGGGCCATGATCAGCGCTGCCAGGTAAGGCAGCGACTGCACCAGCAGCATGGCCACCCAGAACTTCACGTCCGGACTGGGCATGCCCTGGACGATGGCGATCCCGATCGCCGCACCCCAGAGCAGAAGCATCACGAAGACTTCTTCGCGGGCTTCGGCCAGGGCCATCAACAGGCCGTGATTGCTGCGCATCTTCGGCGTGCGGAAGAACGGGATGCTCTTGGTGAAGAAACCATAGAGCACGGCCTTGGCGATGGTATGCGAGAGGGCAAGGCCCGCCACCGCTGCGCAGAAGGCGTCCTTCAGGTTGACCCCCACCGCGCGCTGGTAGAGGAAGACGATTTTGCCGACTTTGAAGAAGAACAGCGCCAGCGGCGGGATGGCGAAGATCAGCAGCGGCGGGTCGACCCGTTGCGGCACGATGATCATCGCCGCCGACCAGAGCAGGGCACCGGCGGTGAAGAAGATGTTCAGGCCATCGGCGACCCAGGGCAGCCAGCCCGCGATGAAGTGGTAGCGCTGGCCTTGCTTTAGCTTGGAGTCCTTGCCGAGGAACAGGCTGCGGGCGTGGCCTTTCATGATCTGAATGGCGCCATAGGCCCAGCGGAAGCGCTGCTTCTTGTAGTCGATGAAGGTGTCCGGCATCAGCCCACGACCAAAACTCTCGTGCGCGTAGGCGGCGGCATAACCGCTCTTGAACACGCGCAGACCCAGTTCGGCGTCTTCGCAGATGGTCCAGTCGGCCCACTTCAACTCGTCCATCACACTGCGACGGATCATGGTCATGGTGCCGTGCTGGATAATGGCGTTGCGGTCGTTGCGGGTGACCATGCCGATGTGGAAGAAGCCCTTGTATTCCGCGTAGCAGAGCCGCTTGAAGGTGTTCTCGTTGCCGTCGCGATAGTCCTGCGGTGACTGCACCACGGCGATCTCCGGGTCGGCGAAGTGCGGAACCATGTGCTTCAGCCAGTTGCGGTCGACGCAGTAGTCGGAGTCGATCACCGCCACAACTTCGGCGTCTGCTGCGGTGTACGGCAGGATGTAGTTCAGCGCACCACCCTTGAAGCCTTCCAGCGGGGCGACATGGAAGAATTTGAAGCGCGGGCCCAACTGCTCGCAGTAGTCGCGCACCGGTTCCCAGACAGCCGGGTCCTTGGTGTTGTTGTCGATGATCAGGACTTCGTAGTCCGGATAGTCGAGGTTGGCGAGGGCGTCGAGGGTCTGTTTGACCATCTCCGGCGGCTCGTTGTAGCAGGGCACGTGTACCGAGACTTTCGGACGGTAGGCGCTGTCGGCCAGCACCGGCAGGAACGGACGGCGGCGCTTGCGCACCCAGACCGCCTCGGCGAGTTCATGGGCTTCGGTCAGCAGCACGATGAATACGCCCAGGGCGCCGACACCGAGGAGCAGACCGACGGTCAGGCTGAACCAGGTGCTGTACTGCTGGCTGTAGTCGTAGGCGATCCACACCAGTACCGAGCCGCCGGCGAAGGCGACGAAGGTCAGGAAGGTGCGGCCGCGCTGGCGCAGTGCGCTGCCATCGATCAGCATCAGGGCCAGGGCCAGCAGTGCCATGACCACAGAAGCGACCGCGAGCATGCGCCATTGCGGGATGGCGATCACCGGCCCTTCGAAGGCGAACTTCGGCTGGCGGTCGAGGTTGTAGACGCCCCAGTAGGCGCCCACCGAACCTTCGTCACTGGCCTTCCACGGCTGGTCGAAGGCCTCGATCACGAAGTAGTTGTAGCCCTTGGCGTTGAGAGCGTTGACCAGGGTTCGCAGGTAGATGGCCTGGTCGGCTTGGGAAGCGTCGGCACCGCCGCGCATGCGGCCGTTGCTCGGCCAGCCCACTTCGGAAAGCAGCAAGGGCTTCTTCGGGAAGGCTTTCTTCAGGTCCTTGGCGCGCTCCAGGACGAACTCGGTGGAGTCCTCCATCGGCACGAACTCCCAGTAAGGCAGCACGTGGGCGGCCACCAGGTCGACGTGCTTGGCCAGTTCCGGATACTTCAGCCAGATGTGCCACTGCTCGGAGGTGGTCACCGGTACCTTCACGGCTGCGCGCACGCGGTCCAGATAGACCATCAGGTCCTTGCGGCTGATCTCGCGACGGAACAAGGCTTCGTTACCCACTACCACGCGAACCACGCTACGGGAGGCGTTGGCGATTTCGATGGCCTTGGCGATCTCGCGCTCGTTGCGTTCCTCGTCCGGGCTGATCCAGACACCAAGGGTCACCCGCAGGCCGAACTCTTCGGCCAGGCGCGGAATGTCGGCCAGGGTGCCGTCCACCGAGTAGGTGCGGATGTTGTCGGTCTGCTTGCTTACCAATTCGAGGTCCTGGCGGATCTGCTCGTCGTTGGGATAGCGGTTGGTTTGCGGGTTCTGGTCCGCCCGGAACGGCGAGAAGGAGTAGCCGGATATCTGTTCCGGCCAGTCCGGCGCGGTGACCGGGCGGTTGTAGAGCGCCCAGATACCGGTGAACAACGCGGCGACTGCCACGAAGACCACCAGGTTGAGTCCAAATTTACGCGATGGCATAGAGGTCAAGGGTTCCGAATCGAGGAACTGGGTTCCATACGAGAATGATCGCCATTTGATCAAAATTCGTACAAAACCTGGGGTAGGGCCAGCGATATGCTGGTCGGCGCGAATCCTACCCCGGCGCCCAACAGCTGTATAGATTGCGACCAGCCGGGGAAGCCGGATAGCTGTCCCCGCCAGATGGTTTGTTTGCCCGCGGCGCGAGAAGTTCGACCGACGAATCGAAATGCCGCTTCGGCTTGACCTGGATCAGCTTCAGAGGGCGCGCAGCAGAATGCGTTCGCTGGCTTCCAGGTCAAGGTCTCGGCGCTCGCTCAGCGCGGTCATTCCATGGCGCTCCAGTTGCGCGAGCACCTGGGGGATCACATCGGCATCCAGGCCATGTTCGGACAGACGGGTAGGCACGCCCATGCGCTTGAAAAAATCGCGGGTAGCCTGAATCGCTGCGTCGATACGCTGTTCTTCGTCGCCCTCCTTCAGCCCCCAGACGCGCGCCCCGTATTGAAGCAGCTTCTCGCGCTTGACCTGGCGGCGTTCCGCCAGGAGGGCCGGCAGCACTACGGCCAGGGTCTGGGCGTGATCGATGTGGTACAGCGCAGTCAGCTCGTGGCCGATCATGTGGGTCGACCAGTCCTGGGGCACGCCGCAGCCGAGCAGGCCGTTCAGGGCCTGGGTGGCGCACCACATGAGGTTGGCGCGTACGGCGTAGTCCTCCGGGTTGGCCAGGGCCTTGGGGCCTTCTTCTATCAGGGTCAGCAGCAGGCCTTCGGCATAGCGGTCCTGCAGGGGCGCATCGGCAGGGTAGGTGAGGTACTGCTCGATGGTGTGGACGAAGGCATCCACCACGCCGTTGCCGATCTGCCGGGGCGGCAGGCTGAACGTGGTGCGCGGGTCGAGGATGGCGAAGCGCGGGTAGAGCAGGGCGCTGGAGAACGGCAGCTTTTCCTGGCGGCCAACGTGTGTAACCACGCCGTGGGGATTGCTCTCGGAGCCGGTGGCGGCCAGTGTCAGCACGCATCCCATGGGTAAGGCGGCTGTAATCCGCTTGCCACTGAGCAGGTCCAGCGGGTCACCGTCGTAGCAGGCCGCCGCGGCGATGAACTTGCTGCCATCGATTACCGAGCCTCCACCCACGGCAACGATGAAGTCGCACTGTTCGATTTTGGCCTGTTCGGTTGCTCTAACCAGGGTGTCGAACTGCGGATTGGCCTCGATTCCGCCGAAACGGACGACCTTGTGATCAGCCAACGCCTCCTCGACCTGTTGCCAGACACCGTTCTGGAAGATGCTTCCTCCGCCGTGGGTCACCAGCACCCGGCTACCGGCCGGGACATCCCGCGTCAGCTTGCTGATCTGGCCGTCGCCGAAGTGGATGCGGGTAGGGTTGTAGAAGGTGAAGTTGCGCATGACCGGCTCCCTTGTCGTTATCGGCCGACTATAGCCCTGGCGCACCGTGCCCGAATCTATAGGTCGCCATTCAGCGGCAATGGACTTGGGCCGAGGGATAGCGCTTCCTATAATGCGCGCCCGCCCGAAAGTTGGCGATGGGAGTGATTGGGATGAGTACAGACGAGCGTTTTGGCGGCATCGCCCGGCTATATGGCCTGGAAGGACTTGCCCGGCTGCAGGCCGCCCATGTGGCTGTGGTCGGCATTGGCGGCGTGGGTTCCTGGGCGGCCGAGGCCCTGGCGCGCTCAGGGGTGGGGGAGATATCCCTGTTCGACCTGGATGACGTCTGCATCACCAACACCAATCGCCAGGTGCATGCCATCGAGGGAGCCGTGGGCAAGGCCAAGGTGGATGTGATGGCCGAGCGCCTTCGTGCCATCAACCCGGCTTGTGTCGTTCACGCCGTGGCCGACTTCGTGACCCGCGAGACCATGGCCGAGTACATCACGCCCGCACTGGACGCTGTGATCGACTGCATCGACAGCGTAGCGGCCAAAGCCGCGCTGATCGCTTGGTGCAAGCGACGCAAGATCCAGATCGTTACCACCGGCGGTGCAGGCGGCCAGGTGGACCCGGCCCAGATCCAGGTCGCCGACCTGAACAAGACCTTCAACGACCCGCTGGCGGCCAAGGTGCGTTCCACCCTGCGCCGCGACTACAACTTCTCCCGTACACCGGGGCGCACCTACAGCGTGCCCTGCGTGTTCTCGACGGAGCAGTTGCGCTACCCGAAGCCGGATGGCTCGGTGTGCCAACAGAAGAGTTTCGTCGGCGAAGGCGTGAAGCTGGACTGCGCTGGCGGATTCGGTGCGGTGATGATGGTGACCGCGACCTTCGGCATGGTAGCGGCAGCGAGGATTGTGGATAAGTTGGTGGCAGGGGCGCGCAGGCCGTCGGAGCGCCAGGCGGGCTAGGGACGGCTGCGCCGTCCTTTTGCGAATGAATTAGCCCCCAGAGTGCTCATGCCTGCGCCATTTCCCGCATTTTCTTGAGGACGGCGTTCAGGCCATTGCTGCGTGAAGGCGACAGTTGGCGGCCGAGGCCGAGCTGGCTGAACCAGTCCGCCAGATCGACGGCAGCCAGTTCGCCCGCCGACAGCCCTTCCACCCGTGCTACCAGCACTGCCAGCAGGCCGCGAATCAACCGGGCGTCGCTGGCAGCACGAAAGTGCCAATGCTCGTCTTGCCGTTCGCCCACGAGCCACACCTGGCTTTCACAGCCATGCACCCGATTGGTGTCGTTGCGCTCGGTATCCGTAAGCGGCTCCAGCCGCTCACCCCATTGCATCAATAGACGCGCGCGCTGTTCCCAGCCTCCGGCGGCAGTGAAGGCGTCCAGGGCTTCCTGTGCCTTTGCGGGTAGGCTCATCGCAGCAACTCCAGGGCCTTGTCCAGCGCGGTGAAGAACCGCTCCAGATCATCGCCGTTGTTATACAGGCCGAGGGACACGCGAACAGCACCTTGCACGCCAAGGGTCTGCATGAGCGGCATGGCACAGTGATGCCCGGCACGCACGGCAATACCCTGCTCGGTGAGAAGGTGGGCCAGGTCAGCGCTATGCACGCCATCGATGCTGAAACTGGCGAGCGCCAGTTCCGGGGCACCGAGGAGACGCACGCCGTCTCGTGCGCCAAGGCCGGCCAGTAGCTTGGCGTGAAGGGCCGCCTCATGCCCGGCGATGGCGGCAGCTTCCAGGTTGCCCAGGTAGTCCAGCGCCGCGCCCAGGCCGATAACCGAAGCAATCGCCGGGGTACCGGCTTCGAAGCCCAGGGGCGCGCCATGGAAATCGGCCGTCTGGTAGCCGGTGGTATGGACCATCTCACCTCCAAACTGCCAATGCTTCAGGCGGCCCAGGGCCTCGTTACGGCCATAGAGCACGCCGACGCCGTCCGGGCCGTAGAGCTTGTGGCTGGAGAATGTGTAGAAGTCGCAACCCATAGCCTGTACGTCATGGCGGCCATGGACTGCGCCCTGGGCACCGTCGACCACGGTAATGGCGCCTTGGCTGCGCGCCAGGGGCAGCAGTTCGGTCAGCGGCTGCCAGCGACCGAGCACATTGGACAGCTGACTCATCGCCAACAAGCGGGTACGCGGGCCAATCAACTGCCGGGCCTGCTCCAGATCTATCAGGCCACGATCATCCAGTGGCAGCACCACCAGCTTGAGCTGCCTGCGCAGGACGAGTTGCTGCCAGGGCAGCAGGTTGGCGTGATGCTCCAGCGCGCTGATGGCGATCTCATCGCCAGGCTGGAACAGGTGCTCCAGGCCGTAGGCCAGCAAGTTGATTGCCTCGGTGACGCCTCGGGTGAAGAGGATTTCCGCCGGATTCGCGGCATTCAGCCACTGCGCTGCGCGCATCCGGGTCCCTTCAAAGGCTCGGGTGGCGCGTTCTCCGGGCAAGTGTTGGGCGCGATGTACATTAGCCGCGCCACTGGCGTAGTAGCCGAGCAGGGCGTCGAGCACTGGCTGGGGCTTCTGCGAGGTGGCGGCACTGTCCAGATAGGTCTGCCCCTCGGCCGCCAGGGCCGAAAGGGCGGGGAAGTCGGAGCGCCAGGGTGAAATCAGGGACATGGCTTGCAGCACGCAAAATAAGGAGTGAAGCGTTGCGAATAACGGCCAGCTGAAACATGAACAGGCCCGGACACACGTTCTACTGAGTGTAAACGAGCGTCCGGGCCTGGTCGGAAACTGTCCCGAAGCCGAGGCTTCGGGACCATGGCTCAGTTGTGAGCGTGCAGGGCTTCGTTGAGTTCGATGGCAGTCTTGTTGGTCTTGCACTCAACGGCGCCGTTCTGCGAGTTGCGGCGGAACAGCAGGTCAGCCTGGCCAGCCAGGTCGCGGGCCTTGACCACTTTCACCAATTGGTTCTGGTCGTCCAGCAGGGCCACCTTGGTGCCAGCGGTGATGTACAGGCCGGCTTCAACGATATTGCGGTCACCCAGCGGAATGCCGATGCCGGCGTTGGCGCCGATCAGGCAGCCTTCGCCTACGGAGATGACGATGTTGCCGCCGCCGGACAGGGTGCCCATGGTGGAGCAACCGCCGCCCAGGTCCGAGCCTTTGCGTACGAAGACGCCTGCGGACACGCGGCCTTCGATCATGCCCGGACCTTCGGTACCGGCGTTGAAGTTGACGAAGCCTTCGTGCATCACGGTGGTGCCTTCACCCACGTAGGCGCCCAGGCGTACGCGGGCGGTATCGGCAATACGCACGCCGGCCGGAACCACGTAGTCGGTCATTTTCGGGAACTTGTCCACGGAGAAGACTTCCAGCAGCTCGCCCTTCAGGCGGGCTTCCAGCTGGCGCTCGGCCAGTTCGGCCAGGTCGACGGCGCCCTGGCTGGTCCAAGCCACGTTCGGCAGCAGCGGGAAAATGCCGGTCAGGTTCAGGCCATGGGGCTTGGCCAGGCGGTGAGACAGCAGGTGCAGCTTGAGGTAGGCCTCCGGGGTGGAGGTCAGGGCGGCGTCTTCGGCCAGCAGGGTGGCGACCAGCGGCTTGTGGCTTTCGGCCAGGCGGGTCAACAGGGCTGACTGCGCTGCGTCGATATCCTTGAGCACGGTCGCCAGTTGGGCGGCCTGGGCATTGCTGATGGTGATGGCCTGGTTGCCGGCACTGTAGCCGAGCACCGGGGCGACTGCAGCGACCAGTTGCTCGGACGGCTTGAGCAGCGGAAGGGCGTAGAAGACTTCCAGCCAGTTGCCCTGGCGATTCTGGGTACCGACGCCGAAGGCGATGCTGAAGAGAGCGTTGGACATGAGGATTCCTCTTGCTGAAGGGGTTGATCAGGCGGGGCGGCGGCTGAGCAGCAGGCCCAGGCCGGCGCTGCCCAGCAGGACAGCGCAGCCACGGTTGAACAGGCGCCGGGCACGAGGCCCGGCGAGCAGGCGGCCGAGATTCAGCCCGGCCAGGGCGTAAAGCAGGATGGCCAGCCATTCCAGGGCCAGGAAGGCCAGGCCTAGAGCCAGGAATTGCGGGCCGACCGCCTGCTGCGGATTGACGAACTGCGGCAGGAAGGCGGTGAAGATCAGGATCGCCTTAGGATTGCCCGCGGCTACCCAGAACTCTTGGCGCGACAGCTTCCACAGGGACAGGCGAACGACCTCGCCGGGTTCGGCGAAGTGGCCACCTGGTGCGCGCCAGAGCTGGTAGGCCAGCCAGAACAGGTAGCCGGCGCCCAGCAGCTTGATGGCCAGGAACAGCGTGGCCGAAGCCTGCAGGACCAGGGCCAGCCCTGAGGCGACGAGGGCGATCATTCCGGCGAAGGCCAGCAATCGTCCGGCACCAGCGAGGCAGGCGGGGCGCAGACCCTGGCGCGCTGCGTTATGCAGCGACAGCAGGTTGTTCGGCCCCGGCGCCATGTTCAGCGCGAAGCAGGCCGGGATGAAGAGCGCCCAGGCGATTTCCATGGTTACTTGAAGGCGGCCGCGTAAAGGTCCGGCTTGAAGCCAACCAGGGTGCGATCACCTAGGTCCAGCACCGGACGCTTGATCATCGAGGGCTGGGCCAGCATCAGGGCGATTGCCTTTTCCTGGTCAAGGTCGGCCTTCTGCGCGTCGTCCAGTTTGCGGAATGTGGTTCCGGCGCGGTTCAGGACGGTTTCCCAGCCGTGTTCGGCGCACCATTTGTCGAGATTGGCGCGATCGATGGCCGATGCCTTGTAGTCATGGAAGCTGTAGGCGACGCCTTGCTCTTCGAGCCAGGTGCGGGCCTTCTTCATGGTGTCGCACGCTTTGATGCCGTAGAGGGTGATGCTCATCGTGTATTTCCTTTGAATCTCACAGGCCCCTGATGAAGTCGCGGATACGTTCACCGGCTTCGACACACTCGGCCAGCGGGGCCACCAGGGCCATGCGTACGCGGCCCGCACCGGGGTTGAAGCCATTCACAGCGCGCGACAGGTAGGAGCCGGGGACCACGGTGACGTGCTCGCGGGCGAACAGTTCGCGGGTGAAGGTCTCGTCGTCCACCGGCGTCTTCGGCCAGAGATAGAAGCCGCCGTCCGGGCGCTGCACATCGAGGACCGGACCAAGGATATCCAGCATTGCGTCGAATTTCTCTCGGTACAGGGCGCGGTTGGCGCGCACGTGCACTTCGTCATTCCAGGCTGCGACGCTGGCCAGCTGGGTCTGCACAGGCATCGCACAGCCGTGGTAGGTGCGGTACAGCAGGAAGGACTTGAGGATGCCTGCGTCGCCGGCGACGAAGCCCGAGCGCAGGCCAGGCAGGTTGGAGCGCTTGGACAGGCTGTGGAACACGACGCAGCGCTTGAAGTCGGAGCGGCCGAGTTCGGCGCAAGCGGTGAGCAGTCCAGCCGGCGGGTTCTGCTCGTCGAAGTAGAGCTCGCTGTAGCACTCGTCGGCCGCGATCACGAAGTCGTGCTCGTCGGCCAGGGCGATCAGCTTCTTCAGGGTATCTACCGGGATCAGCGCGCCGGTAGGGTTGCCCGGAGAGCAGAGGAAGAGGACCTGGCAACGCTGCCAGACGTCAGCTGGAACGGCGTCGAAGTCCGGGTTGAAGCCGTTCTCCGCCAGGCATGGCAGGTAATGGGGCTCGGCACCGGCCAGCAGGGCTGCACCTTCGTAGATCTGGTAGAAGGGGTTCGGGCTGACTACCAGTCCGTTATCTGCACGATTGACCACTGCCTGGGTGAAAGCGAACAGCGCCTCGCGGGTGCCATTCACCGGCAGTACGTGGCGGGCAGCATCGAGCCAGCCACCCGGTACCTTGAAACGACGCTCGCACCATTGGGCAATGGCCTCGCGCAGCGCCGGAATGCCCAGGGTCGTGGGGTAGACCGCCAGTTGGTCGAGATTGGCCGACAGGGCTTCGGCGACGAAAGCCGGAGAGCGGTGCTTGGGTTCGCCGATGGACAGGGCGATGGCCTTCTTCTCCGCCGGTGACTGGGCGCCGGCCAGCAGGGCACGGAGTTTCTCGAAGGGGTAGGGCTGCAGATGATTCAGGGCGTCGTTCATGGTTGTAGGGCGTCAACAGGGAGGTCGTGGGTAAAACGGTGCAATCCGGCCTGCGGCCTTATTGCACCCTACGGGTTCAGATGCTTATTCGCGTGGGGTCCAGGCTCTGCCCATTGGCTTCGGACAACTGGGAGACGATCGCCTCCTGCAGCCGCAGGCAGAGCTCAGGGTCGGAGAGTGGCTGGTTGTCCGCATCGGTGACGAAGAAAACGTCTTCCACGCGCTCGCCCAGGGTGGCGATCTTGGCGTTCTGCAGCGACAGGTCGAACTCCAGGAAGATACGCCCGATGCGCGCCAGCAGGCCAGGGCGGTCGGGGGCGATCAGTTCGAGGATGGTCACCGGACGCTGCGCGTCATTGGAGATGGTCACTTGTGGCGGGAATGCAAAGTGCTTGAGCTGGCGCGGGACGCGGCGCTGGATGATGGCCGGGTACTCGTCCGGATTCTTCAGGGCGTCTATCAGGCCTTCACGGATTTCGCGGATACGCGCCGGGTTCTCGCCGATCCGCCCGCCGTCCGCGTCGAGCACGATGTAGGTGTCGAGGGTGAACTGGCTGGTGGACGTGATGATCCGTGCGTCATGAATGTTCAGATTCAACTGCGACATGGCCGCCACGGTCACGGCGAAGAAGTCGTGCTGGTCCGGCGCGTAGATGAATATCTGTGTAGCGCCTTCGAATTCGCGCTGGGCTGTTTCCTTGATCAGTACCAGCGGGTCGTTGCCGGCCGGATGCTGGAGTATCGCCTCGGTGTGCCAAACCACATCGCTGGCGGTATGGCGCAGGAAGTAGTCGTCGCCCAACTGGCTCCAGAGCTGTTCGGCCTCGTCCTGGTCGATGCCGTTGCGCACCAGGGTATCGATGGCGGCGGACTGGGTCTGGCGAATCTGCTCTTCGCGGTCCAGTGGATTTTCCAGGCCACGGCGCAATGCGCGCTTGGTCTCGGTGTAGAGCTGGCGCAGCAGGCTGGCGCGCCAGGAGTTCCAAAGGCTCGGGTTGGTGGCGTTGATATCGGCCACGGTGAGCACATAGAGGTAATCCAGACGGGTCTGGTCGCCTACCAGACGCGCGAAGTCGTAAATCACCTGCGGATCGGAAAGGTCCTTGCGCTGCGCTGTGGTGGACATCACCAGATGATGCTGCACCAGCCAGGCCACCAGTCGTGAGTCCCATACCGGCAACTGGTGTCGTGCGCAGAAGACCTCGGCATCCACGGCGCCCAGCTCGGAGTGGTCGCCGCCACGGCCCTTGCCGATGTCGTGGTAGAGCCCGGCGAGGTAGATCAGTTCGGGCTTGGGCAGCTTGTCCATCAGCTTGCTGGCCAGGGGGAATTTCTCCGCCAGCTCGGGCCACTTCAACTTGCGCAGGTGTTTGATCAGGTTGAGAGTGTGGGCATCCACCGTATAGATGTGGAACAGGTCGTGCTGCATCTGCCCGATGATCTGGCCGAACTCCGGTAGGTACAGGCCAAGGATGCCGTAGCGATTCATCCGGCGAAGATTGCGGTGGATGCCTTGGGCGGACTTGAACAGCTCGATGAACAGGCTGGTATTGCGGATGTCCTTGCGGAACTCGTCGTCGATCAGATGACGGCTTTCACGCAGCAGGCGAATGGTATCGGCGCGAACGCCCTTGATCTCTGGGTGCTGGGCCATCAGCACGAAGATTTCCAGCATTGCGAAGGGCGTGCGCTTGAAGACGTTCGGGTGGGTCACCTCGATGTAGCCGTCGCGCAGCTGGAAGCGGCTGTTGAGCGGCTGTGCCTGACCGGTTTCCCCTGCACGCAGGATGACTTCCTCGAAATGCTGGTTGATCAGGTCGCTGAGTTCGGAGACGCCCATCACCACCCGGTAGTACTTCTGCATGAAACGTTCGATGTTGAGCTTGCCGTCTCCGTCCCCGAAGCCGAGGAGGGCGGCGATCTTGCGTTGGTGGTCGAACAGCAGTCGGTCTTCGGCTCGACCGGCGAGCATGTGCAGCGCGTAGCGGACCTTCCAGAGAAACTCCTGGCTGGAGGCCAGCATGCTGCACTCGCTTTCTACAAGGAAGCCTTGCTGCACCAGGCCGTGCAGGTTGAGGCTGCCGAACTGCCGGCGAGCGACCCAGAGAATGGTCTGGATGTCACGCAGGCCGCCGGGGGAACCCTTCACATTGGGTTCCAGGTTGTATTCGGTGTCGTTGTATTTGGCGTGGCGTGCCTTCTGCTCGGTGCGCTTGGAGAGGAAGAAGTGCTTGCTCGGCCACATCTGCTCGGGGCTGGTGACGTCCAGCATGCGCTGACGCAGGTGCTCGGGACCAGCAATGGTGCGGCTTTCCATCAGGTTGGTGATCACCGTCAGGTCGGCACGTGCTTCTTCGGCGCATTCGGCAACCGAGCGAACGCTCTGACCGACTTCCAGGCCGATGTCCCAGAGCAGGGTGAGGAAGCCTTCGATGGGCGCGCGGAAGACTTCGTGGTCGGCGCTGTCCAGCAGGATCAGCAGGTCGATGTCAGAGTAAGGATGCAGCTCGCCGCGACCATAGCCGCCCACTGCCAGCAGGGCGATGTCGGCATCTTCGCTCCAATCGAAGCGCTCCCAGGCCGCCCGCAGTATCTGGTCGACGAACCAGGCACGATCCTCCACCAGGCGACGGATGTCGCGACCGTTGGTGAAACGGTTGTCGAGCACGTCGCGGGCCTGGCGGATGGCTTTCTTGAAGGCAGCGATGGGGCTGGACTTCAAGGCCAGTTCCGCCTGGAACTGCCCGCGGTCGAACAACTCGGGATCCACCTGCGGCATGGGGCGGCATTCCTTATATAGGTTGTTGATCAGGACGAGGTGCGCGGCAGGGTATCGTCGCTGCGCAGGGTGAGGATCTCATAGCCGTCGGCGGTGACCAGTACGGTGTGCTCCCACTGTGCGGAGAGCTTGCGGTCCTTGGTGATGGCGGTCCAGCCGTCGCCGAGCAAGCGCGTTTCCGGGCGGCCCTGGTTGATCATCGGCTCGATGGTGAAGGTCATGCCTTCCTTGAGTTCCATGCCGGTGCCGGCGCGGCCGTAGTGCAGGACCTGGGGTTCTTCGTGGAACACGGCACCGATGCCGTGGCCGCAGTACTCACGGACCACGGAGTAGCCCTGCTTCTCGGCATACTTCTGGATCACCTCGCCGATGTCGCCCAGGCGAGCGCCAGGCTTGACCAGCTCGATGCCCTTGTACATGCATTCCTGGGTCACGCGGCAGAGCTTGTCCGCCCATTCCGGCGCCTTGCCCACCATGAACATCTTGCTGGTGTCGCCGTGGTAGCCGTCCTTGATGACGGTGACGTCGATATTAACGATGTCGCCATCCTTCAGCGGCTTCTCGTTGGGAATGCCGTGGCACACCACGTGGTTGATCGAGGTGCAGATCGACTTGGGGAAACCCTTGTAATTGAGGGGCGCGGGGATGGCCTGCTGCACGTTGACGATGTAGTCATGGCAGATGCGGTCCAGTTCGTCGGTGGTCACGCCGGCTTTGACATGCTCGCCGATCATCTCCAGCACTTCGGCGGCCAGGCGGCCGGCAACGCGCATTTTCTCGATTTCTGCGGGCGTCTTGATGGTGACGGTCATATTGGCTCTCGGGCGCAAACGGAAAAGGCTTGATATTAACAGCTTCAAGCCGCAAGCCATAAGCGGCTGGCAGCAAGCGGCCTGTTTTGCTGGGCATTGTTCCAGTAGCTTGGGTCTGCTTTTTGTGCTATAAAACGCGCCGCTTTACGGACGACCTGTCTGCAAGGCACAAACCCACACACGTATCGACACGATTTCCTGGGTGCCCGCAAGGGTTGGAAATTGGGATGCGTGGAGGCCTAACCCGACTATCGAGGAATAGAAATGTCCCAAGTCAATATGCGCGATATGCTGAAGGCCGGTGTGCACTTCGGCCACCAGACCCGTTACTGGAACCCGAAAATGGGCAAGTACATTTTCGGCGCGCGTAACAAGATCCACATCATCAACCTTGAAAAAACCCTGCCGATGTTCAATGAAGCTCTGTCCTTCGTTGAGAAACTGGCTGTAGGCAAGAACAAGGTTCTGTTCGTCGGCACCAAGCGTTCCGCTGGCAAGATCGTTCGCGAAGAAGCTGCTCGTTGCGGCTCCCCGTACGTCGATCACCGCTGGCTGGGCGGCATGCTGACCAACTACAAGACCATCCGTCAGTCCATCAAGCGTCTGCGCGACCTGGAAACCCAGGCCCAGGACGGCACCTTCGCCAAACTGACCAAGAAAGAAGCCCTGATGCGTACCCGCGACCTCGAGAAGCTCGAGCGCAGCCTGGGTGGTATCAAGGATATGGGCGGCCTGCCGGACGCTCTGTTCGTGATCGACGTTGACCACGAGCGCATCGCCATCAGCGAAGCCAACAAGCTGGGTATCCCGGTAATCGGCGTAGTCGATACCAACAGCAGCCCTGAAGGCGTTGATTACGTCATTCCGGGTAACGACGACGCCATTCGCGCCGTTCAGCTGTACCTGGCCAGCGTTGCTGATGCTGTAATCCGCGGCCGTCAGAATGCCGTTGGTGGCCCTGACGAGTTCGTTGAAGAAGCTGCTTCCGAGGCCGCTGAAGGCTGATTTGACAGCCCTCTAGCGTTACCCGGTGCGCAAGAAGGGGGCTAGGCCCCCTTTTTGCCACCTCCGAATTGTGAATGCCCGGATTCCGGGCTGAATGGTTGAAAACCTATTCAAGAGGATTGCGACATGGCAGAGATTACTGCAGCCCTGGTTAAAGAACTGCGCGAGCGTACCGGCCTCGGCATGATGGATTGCAAGAAGGCCCTGACCGCCGCTGACGGCGACATCGAAAAGGCCATCGACGACATGCGTGCCGCTGGTGCCATCAAGGCTGCCAAGAAGGCTGGCAACATCGCCGCCGAAGGTGCCATCGCTGTCAAGGTTGCTGACGACAATAAGGTTGCCGTCATCATCGAAGTCAACTCCCAGACCGACTTCCTGGCCCTGCAGGACGACTTCAAATCCTTCGTTGCCGCTTCCCTGGAACAGGCTTTCAACGAGAAGCTGACCGACGCTGCTCCGCTGGTTGAGTCCCGCGAAGAGGCTCGCCTGGCCCTGGTTTCCAAGACCGGTGAGAACGTCAACATCCGTCGTCTGAGCCGCGTTGAAGGTGACGTGGTTGGCGCCTACCTGCACGGCCACCGCATCGGCGTAGTCGTGAACCTGAAGGGTGGCAACCCGGAGCTGGCCAAGGACATCGCCATGCACGTGGCAGCCAGCAATCCGCAGTTCCTGAGCTCGTCCCAGGTTTCCGAAGAAGCCATCGCCAAGGAAAAGGAAATCTTCCTGGCCCTGAACGCCGACAAGATCGCCGGCAAGCCGGAAAACATCGTCGAGAACATGGTCAAGGGCCGTATCGCCAAGTTCCTGGCCGAGGCCAGCCTGGTCGAGCAGCCTTTCGTCAAGGATCCGGAAGTCAAGGTAGGTGATCTGGCCAAGAAAGCCGGCGCCGAGATCGTTTCCTTCGTTCGTTATGAAGTAGGTGAAGGCATCGAGAAAGTCGAAGTCGACTTCGCTGCCGAAGTAGCTGCTCAAGTCGCTGCTACCAAGCAATAAGACGGCTCCGGCTGTCGCCCCAAGAGGCTGCCCGCTCACGCGCGCGGCCTCTTCGTCAAACTGGGGAGCCATTTTGGGGTGGCTTCCACGGCGGGCCCGGTTGTCGGGCACCAACCGCCGTTTGCGCAGTCTCAGGACTCGCCAGTACATCGGGCCTTTAGGCCCAAGAATTCAATAGCGCCGCAGGAGAGATACGCAATGGCTCAGCAGGTGAGTGGTCGCCAACCTCGCTATAAACGCATTCTGCTCAAACTCAGCGGTGAGGCCCTGATGGGGTCCGAGGAGTTCGGTATCGATCCGAAGGTCCTCGATCGCATGGCGCTGGAGATCGGCCAACTGGTCGGTATCGGCGTGCAGGTCGGCCTGGTAATCGGCGGCGGCAATCTTTTCCGCGGTGCGGCCCTCAGCGCCGCTGGCATGGACCGCGTGACCGGCGACCACATGGGCATGCTGGCTACCGTGATGAATGCCCTTGCCATGCGCGATGCGCTGGAACGTTCCAATATCCCGGCCATCGTGATGTCGGCGATATCCATGGTCGGCGTGACCGATCACTACGACCGCCGCAAGGCCATGCGCCACCTGGCTTCCGGCGAAGTGGTGATCTTCTCTGCCGGTACCGGCAACCCCTTCTTCACCACTGACTCGGCCGCGTGCCTGCGTGCCATCGAGGTGGATGCGGACGTGGTACTGAAAGCCACCAAGGTCGATGGCGTGTACACTGCCGACCCGTTCAAGGACCCCAATGCCGAGAAATTCGAGCGCCTGACCTACGACGAGGTGCTGGATCGCAAGCTGGGCGTCATGGATCTCACGGCCATCTGTCTGTGCCGTGACCAGAAGATGCCGCTGCGGGTCTTCAATATGAATAAACCGGGTGCCTTGCTGAACATCGTGGTTGGCGGCGCCGAAGGAACCCTGATCGAGGAGGGCGAACAGTGATCAACGAGATCAAGCAAGAAGCGCAGGAGCGCATGAAGAAAACCCTGGAATCGCTGGATCATGCTTTCGCCAAGATCCGCACCGGGCGCGCGCATCCGAGCATCCTGGATAGCGTGATGGTGTCCTACTACGGTACTGACACTCCGCTGCGCCAGGTTGCCAACGTGATTGCCGAGGACTCCCGTACCCTGGCCCTGACCGTGTTCGACAAGAGCATGATCCAGGCTGTGGAAAAGGCCATCATGACCTCCGACCTGGGCCTGAACCCGGCCACTGCCGGCACCACCATTCGCGTACCGATGCCCGCGCTGACCGAGGAAACCCGCAAGGGTTTCACCAAGCAGGCGCGAGCTGAAGCCGAGAACGCCCGTGTTGCCGTGCGCAACATCCGTCGCGATGCCCTGGCGCAGCTGAAGGACCTGGTCAAGGAAAAGGAAATCAGCGAAGACGACGAGCGTCGTGGCGCTGATGACGTCCAGAAGCTGACCGACAAGTTCGTCGGCGAAGTCGACAAGGCTCTGGAAAACAAAGAAAAAGACCTGATGGCCGTCTGACGTCCGGAATCGTCATGGACAAGAACCAGCAAGGCGCGAACCCCGCGGTGCCACGGCATGTGGCGATTATCATGGACGGTAACAACCGTTGGGCGAAGAAGCGTCTGCTGCCTGGCGTAGCCGGCCACAAGGCCGGCGTGGATGCGGTCCGGGCTGTGATCGAGGTGTGCGCCGAGGCAGGCGTCGAAGTGCTCACCCTGTTCGCCTTCTCCAGTGAGAACTGGCAGCGCCCGGCTGACGAGGTGAGCGCCCTGATGGAGCTGTTCCTGGGGGCGCTGCGCCGTGAGGCACGGCGCCTGAACCAGAATGACATCCGGCTGCGCATCATCGGCGATCGCTCGCGCTTCCATCCGGAGTTGCAGGCCGCCATGCGCGAAGCCGAACAGTTGACCGCCAGCCATCAGAAGTTCGTCCTCCAGGTCGCCGCCAACTATGGCGGTCAGTGGGACATCACCCAGGCCGCACAGCGCCTGGCGCGAGAGGTCCAGGCTGGTCACCTGCAAGTGGACGATATTTCCCCGCAGTTGCTGCAAAGTTGCCTGGTTACCGGCGACCTGCCGCTGCCCGACCTGTGCATCCGCACCGGTGGCGAGCACCGCATCAGCAACTTCCTGCTTTGGCAGCTCGCTTATGCAGAGCTGTATTTCTCCGATCTCTACTGGCCCGACTTCAAGCACGAAGCCATGCGTAAGGCGCTGACCGACTACGCAAAGCGCCAGCGTCGCTTCGGCAAGACGAGCGAGCAGCTAGAAGCCGAGGCCCGAGCCAAATGCTGAAACAACGCGTCATCACCGCGCTGGTGTTGCTGCCCATTGCCCTTGCGGGTTTCTTCTGGCTGGACGGTGGCGCCTTCGCGCTGTTCATCGGTGCCGTTGTGAGCCTCGGTGCCTGGGAATGGGCGCGCCTGGCGGGCTTCTCTTCCCAGCCCTTGCGCGTCGCTTACGGACTTCTCGTGGCGGCGCTGCTCTATGGGCTTTATCTCGTGCCGGCCATGGCGCCCCTGGTACTGGTGCTTGGTGTGCTCTGGTGGGGGGCTGCCACGGTTTTCGTGTTGGGATACCCCGAAACCAGCCGCTACTGGGGTGGAACACCTGGCAAGCTGGTCATCGGTTTGTTGATCCTGCTGCCCGCCTGGCAGGGCCTGATCCTGTTCAAGCAGTGGCCGCTGGCCAACTGGCTGATCCTGGCAGTGATGGTGCTGGTCTGGGCAGCCGATATCGGCGCCTATTTCTCCGGCAAGGCTTTCGGTAAACGCAAGCTTGCGCCTCAGGTGAGTCCCGGTAAGAGCTGGGAAGGCCTGGTGGGTGGATTGCTGGCCAGTCTCCTGATTACCGCAGGTGTCGGTTTCTATCGTGGATGGGTCGGTTCCGAGCTGTTGCTGGCCTTGGTGGGTGCAGCCCTGGTTGTGCTGATCTCGGTGGTAGGGGACCTGACCGAAAGCATGTTCAAGCGTCAGTCCGGCATCAAGGACAGCAGCAATCTGCTGCCGGGCCACGGTGGCGTACTGGACCGAATCGATAGCCTGACCGCGGCCATCCCGCTGTTCGCCGCGCTGCTCTGGGCCGCTGGCTGGGGAGCCCTGTGACTCAGCCGCAACGCATTACCGTTCTGGGTGCGACTGGCTCGATAGGTCTCAGCACCCTCGACGTCATAGGTCGTCATCCTGATCGCTATCAGGCTTTCGCGCTCAGTGGCTTCAGTCGCCTGAGCGAGTTGGAGGCGCTGTGTCTGCGCTATCGGCCCGAGTTCGCTGTGGTGCCGGACGCCGATTCCGCCCGTCACTTGCAAGGCGGCCTGCTGGCGGCCGGATTGCACACTCGCGTCCTGGTTGGCGAGCAGGGTCTTTGCGAAGTCGCTGCGCATCCGCAGGTCGACGCAGTAATGGCCGCTATTGTCGGTGCCGCCGGCCTCAAGCCTACCCTGGCAGCCGTGGAGGCTGGCAAACGCGTGCTGCTGGCCAACAAGGAAGCGCTGGTCATGTCCGGCGCCCTATTCATGCAGGCCGTACGCAAGAGCGGATCCGTGCTGCTGCCCATCGACAGCGAGCACAACGCGATCTTTCAGTGCCTGCCTCGGGATTACGCTCAGGGTTTGGCTCCCGTAGGCGTTCGGCGCATCCTGCTGACCGCCTCAGGCGGTCCGTTCCGTGAGATGCCGCTGGCGCAACTGCCGGATGTTTCGCCCGAGCAAGCCTGCGCCCACCCGAATTGGTCCATGGGGCGAAAGATCTCCGTTGATTCGGCCAGCATGATGAACAAGGGTCTCGAGCTGATCGAAGCCTGCTGGCTTTTCGATGCGCGGCCGGCCCAGGTTGAAGTGGTGATACATCCGCAGAGTGTTATCCACTCCCTGGTGGACTACGTGGATGGTTCGGTACTGGCGCAGCTCGGCAATCCGGACATGCGCACCCCCATCGCCCACGCAATGGCTTGGCCGGAGCGCATCGATTCCGGTGTGTCGCCGCTGGACTTGTTCGCGGTGGCTCGTCTGGACTTCCAGGCGCCGGACGAAGAGCGCTTCCCATGCCTGCGTCTTGCGCGGCAGGCGGCAGAGGAGGGGGGCAGCGCCCCGGCGATGCTCAATGCCGCCAACGAGGTGGCTGTGGCGGCATTCCTGGATAGGCGCATCCGCTTCACAGAGATCGCGAGTATCATCGACGAAGTGCTGAACCGCGAAGCGGCGAATGCGGTCGAAACGCTGGATTCCGTACTGCTGGCGGATGCCCGTGCTCGGGCGGCGGCGCAGCAGTGGTTAGTCCGTCAAGGGCGGTAACAGGTGGCCTAGACAGCCCGCCTGTTCCGGAGGAAACCGATGAGCGCTCTATACATGATTGTTGGCACCCTGATCGCCCTCGGGGTGCTGGTGACCTTCCACGAGTTTGGTCACTTCTGGGTTGCACGGCGCTGCGGGGTCAAGGTCCTGCGCTTTTCCGTGGGCTTCGGCAAGGCCCTGTTCCGCTGGCATGATCGCCACGGCACCGAGTTCGTAGTCGCTGCCATCCCCCTCGGTGGGTACGTGAAGATGTTGGACGAGCGCGAGGCTGAAGTGCCCGAAGAGCTGCTTGGTCAGTCCTTCAATCGCAAACCTGTTGGGCAGCGCATCGCCATTGTGGCTGCCGGTCCCATCGCCAACTTCCTACTCGCACTGCTGTTCTTCTGGGTACTGGCCATGCTCGGCAGTCAGCAGGTGAAGCCGGTGATAGGCAGCATTGCGCCGGACAGCATTGCTGCCCGTGCCGGTCTTGAAGCTGGCGAAGAAATCATTTCTGTAGATGGTGAGGTCGTCACTGGCTGGTCGCAGGTCAACCTTCAGCTGGTGCGCCGTCTGGGTGAAAGCGGCACGCTGCGGGTGAGTGTGCGCGAGTCCGGTGCTTCGACCGAGCAAAGCCATGAGCTGCAGTTGAGCAACTGGCTCAAAGGCGTCGACGAGCCCGATCCGATCGGCGCCCTTGGTATCACGCCCTGGCGCCCGGCGATTCCGCCGATTCTCGCTGAACTCGATCCGAAAGGCCCTGCCCAGGCTGCCGGTCTCAAGCTTGGCGACCGCCTGTTGGCACTTGATGGGCAGCCTCTGGACGATTGGCAGCAGGTGGTGGAGCGGGTCCGCAAACGTCCTGCTGAGCGCGTTACCTTGCGTGTCGAGAGCGATGGGCATGTGCGCGATGTTCAATTGAGCCTGGCTGCTCGGGGCGAAGGCGAAGCTCGCAGTGGCTACCTGGGCGCTGGGGTGAAAGGTGTGGATTGGCCCGCTGAAATGCTACGGGAGGTCAGTTTCGGACCGCTGGATGCTGTTACCGAAGCGATGGCCAGAACCTGGTCCATGAGCCTGCTAACTCTGGATTCCTTAAAGAAAATGTTGCTTGGCGAGCTCTCGGTAAAAAACTTGAGCGGGCCGATAACCATTGCTAAAGTGGCGGGCGCTTCGGCCCAGTCCGGGGTGGGGGATTTTCTGAACTTCCTCGCCTATCTGAGCATAAGCCTGGGGGTTCTCAATCTGTTGCCAATTCCTGTCCTGGACGGGGGGCACCTGCTGTTCTACTTGATCGAACTGGTGCGGCGTCGCCCAGTATCGGAGCGGGTGCAGGCTTGGGGGGTGCAGATCGGTATCAGTCTGGTCGTGGGGGTGATGTTGCTCGCCCTGGTTAACGATCTGAGCCGTCTGTAACGAGTCACTGAATTTCGAGTCTGCCGCCTTGTGCGGCAGATTCTTTATTACCGGTTGGAATAAAAAAGGACTTCATGAAACGCCTGCTGCTACCTGCGGTGCTTGCCGCACTCATGATCGCCGAGGTTCACGCCGAGTCCTTCAACATCTCCGACATTCGCGTCAACGGCCTGCAGCGGGTTTCCGCTGGCAGCGTGTTCGGCGCACTTCCGCTCAACGTCGGTGACACCGCGGACGACCGTCGTCTGGTCGAAGCTACCCGCGCACTGTTCAAGACCGGCTTCTTCCAGGATATCCAACTGGGTCGCGATGGCGATGTGCTGGTCATTACCGTAGTCGAGCGCCCGTCGATTTCCAGCATCGAGATCGAAGGCAACAAGGCCATCAGCACCGAAGACCTGCTCAAAGGGCTAAAACAGTCGGGCCTTGCCGAAGGTGAAATCTTCCAGCGCGCGACCCTTGAAGGTGTGCGTAACGAACTGCAGCGCCAGTACGTGGCCCAAGGCCGATACTCCGCCGAGATCGAGGCTGATGTGAATCCGCAGCCGCGTAACCGCGTAGCGCTGAAGATCAAGATCAACGAAGGCTCCGTTGCGGCCATCCAGCACATCAACATCGTCGGCAATACTGTCTTCTCTGATGAAGACCTGATCGACCTGTTCGAACTGAAGACCACCAACTGGCTGTCCTTCTTCAAGAACGACGACAAGTACGCCCGCGAGAAACTCTCCGGTGACTTGGAGCGTCTGCGCTCCTACTACCTGGACCGCGGCTACATCAACATGGATATCTCCTCCACCCAGGTATCCATCACTCCGGACAAGAAGCACGTCTACGTCACCGTGAACGTGGACGAGGGCGAGAAGTACACCGTCAGCGACGTCAAGCTCTCCGGTGACCTGAAGGTTCCCGAAGACGAAGTGAAGAAGCTGCTGCTGGTGCAGAAGGGGCAGGTCTTCTCGCGCAAGGTAATGACTACCACTTCCGAGCTGATAACCCGTCGCCTGGGTAACGAGGGCTATACCTTCGCCAACGTGAACGGCGTCCCGGAGGCCCATGACGAGGACAACACCGTTTCCATCACCTTCGTGGTCGATCCGGGTAAACGTGCCTACGTCAACCGTATCAACTTCCGCGGCAACACCAAGACCGAAGACGAAGTACTGCGCCGCGAAATGCGTCAGATGGAAGGTGGCTGGGCCTCGACCTACCTCATCGACCAGTCCAAGACTCGTCTTGAGCGTCTCGGCTTCTTCAAGGAAGTCAACGTCGAGACCCCGCAGGTGCCTGGCACCGACGACCAGGTCGACGTGAACTACACCGTGGAAGAGCAGCCGTCCGGCTCCATCACCGCCAGCGTGGGCTTCGCCCAGAGTGCGGGCCTGATCCTGGGCGGCTCCATCAGCCAGAACAACTTCCTGGGCACCGGTAACAAGGTCAGCATTGGCCTGACGCGTTCCGAGTACCAGACCCGCTACAACTTCGGTTTCGTTGACCCCTACTGGACACCGGACGGCGTGAGCCTGGGCTACAACGCCTTCTATCGCAGCACCGACTACGACGACCTCGACGTGGACGTATCCAGCTATGCGGTGGACAGCTACGGCGCGGGCGTCAGCATCGGCTACCCGATCAGTGAGACCGGGCGCCTTACCTACGGCCTGACCGTGCAGCAGGACAAGATCAACACCGGCATCTATACCGTCGACGAGATCTTTGACTTCATCGATCAGGAAGGCGACAGCTACCTGAACTTCAAGGGCTCCATCGGCTGGTCCGAATCGACCCTGAACAAAGGCGTGCTGGCCACTCGTGGTCATTCCCAGAGCCTGGTGCTGGAAAGCACCATTCCGGGTAGCGACCTGTCGTTCTACAAGCTCGACTACCGCGGTCAGTTGTTCACTCCGCTGAGCCAGAACACTGCCCTGCGCTGGCACACCGAGTTGGGCTACGGCGACAGCTACGGCTCCACTTCCGAGCTGCCGTTCTACGAGCATTACTTCGCGGGTGGCTTCAACTCCGTGCGTGGCTTCGAAGACAGCAGCCTGGGCCCACGCAGCACACCGAGCAAAGGTACCAAGCCGGGCACTGCTTTCGACCCGGACCAGGATCCGCTGCCTTTCGGTGGCAACGTTCTGATCCAGGGTGGTGTCGAGTTGCTGTTCCCGATGCCATTCGTCAAGGACCAGCGCCAGTTGCGTACTGTGCTGTTCTGGGATGTGGGTAACGTATTCGATACCAGTTGCTCGTCTACTGCGACCAACTGCAGCAGCATCAACGCCGGTGACCTGGCCAGTTCCGTGGGTGTCGGCCTGACCTGGATCACTGCATTGGGTCCGCTGAGCTTCAGTCTGGGCATGCCTGTCAAGAAACCGGACAATGCCGATACCCAGGTGTTCCAGTTCTCTCTGGGCCAGACCTTCTAAGTGTTATTTCAAGACAACAGTAAGTGTTGCAGGAGTTGCATCGTGCGTAAGTTGACTCAATTCGTTCTGGTTGCCGCTGCCATGATGGCGACTCCGGCCTTCGCGGAAATGAAGATTGCGGTACTGAACTATCAAATGGCCCTGCTCGAGTCCGACGCCGCCAAGAAGTACGCGGTCGATGCCGAGAAGAAATTCGGTCCCCAGCTGAACAAACTGAAGACCCTGGAGAGCGACGCCAAACGTATCCAGGACCGTCTGGTGAAAGACGGCGAGAAGATGCAACAAGCCGAACGTGAGCGCTTGGAGCTTGAATTCAAGCAGAAGGCCCGCGATTTCCAGTTCCAGTCCAAGGAACTGAACGAAGCCAAGGCCGTTGCTGACCGCGACATGCTCAAGCAGCTCAAGCCGAAGCTGGACAAGGCTGTTGAAGAAGTCCTGAAGCAAGGCAGCTATGACCTGGTGCTGGAGCGTGGTGCTGTGGTTGATGTCAAGCCGCAGTACGACATCACCCGCCAAGTCATTGAGCGCATGAACCAGCAGCGCTGATGATGGCAACTCCGGTCTTCACTCTGGGCCAACTGGCTGAGCGTCTCGGAGCCACCGTGCGTGGTTCCGAGGAAAAAGCGATCACCGGCCTGGCCACCCTGCAGGAGGCCGGCCCTGGCCACCTCAGCTTCCTGGCTAATCCGCAGTACCGCAAGTTCCTTGCCGACTGCAAGGCGGGAGCGGTGTTGCTGACTCAGGCTGATGCCGAGGGCTTTGCCGGCGACGCGCTGGTGGTACCCAATCCCTATCTGGCCTACGCCGAGCTATCCCACTTGTTCGACCCGAAGCCGAAGGCTCAGCCCGGCATTCATCCGACCGCTGTGGTGGCGGTTGATGCCAAGGTTGACCCGAGTGCCAGCGTTGGAGCTTATGCGGTGATCGAGTCCGGTGCGCAGATCGGGGCCGGAGTGACCTTGGGCGCCCACTGCGTCGTAGGTGCCCGTACCGTGATTGGTGAGGGCGGCTGGCTCGCGCCACGCGTGACCCTTTATCACGACGTGAAGATCGGCAAGCGTGTCGTGATCCAGTCCGGTGCCGTGATAGGCGGTGAGGGCTTCGGCTTCGCCAACGAAAAGGGCGTTTGGCAGAAAATCGCACAGATCGGCGGCGTTACCCTGGGCGACGACGTGGAAGTGGGGGCCAATACCACCATCGACCGTGGTGCCCTCTCCGATACGCTGATCGGCAATGGCGTGAAGCTGGATAACCAGATCATGATCGCCCACAACGTGCAGGTCGGTGACAACACCGCCATGGCTGGCTGTGTGGGCATTTCCGGCAGCACCAAGATTGGCCGCAACTGCATGATCGCCGGTGGCGTGGGCATGGTTGGCCATATCGAGGTCTGCGACAACGTGTTTGTCACCGGCATGACCATGGTGACTCGCAATATCACCGAGCCGGGTGCTTATTCCTCCGGTACCGCGATGCAGACTGCCGCGGATTGGAAGAAGAGCGCTGCCCGGATCCGCCAGTTGGACGACATGGCGCGTCGTCTGCAGCAACTGGAAAAACGCCTGGCGGCAGTGACCCCGGGCGGGGATGCTTCATCAGAAGCGTGATTCACGCCGCGCCGTGCATCCCCAATCCTCTGAAAAGGCTCCAGGAACATGATGGACATCAACGAGATTCGCGAATATCTGCCGCACCGCTACCCTTTCCTCCTGGTAGATCGGGTGGTGGAGCTGGATGTTGAAGGCAAGCGCATTCGCGCCTACAAGAATGTCAGCATCAACGAGCCCTTCTTCAATGGCCACTTCCCGCAGCATCCCATCATGCCGGGCGTACTGATCATCGAGGCCATGGCCCAGGCGGCGGGCATCCTTGGCTTCAAGATGCTCGACGTCAAGCCTGCGGACGGCACCCTTTATTACTTCGTGGGTTCCGATAAGCTGCGCTTCCGCCAGCCGGTGCTACCGGGCGATCAGTTGATCCTCAGTGCGCAGTTCCTCAGCGTCAAACGCGGCATCTGGAAGTTCGACTGCCATGCCAGCGTCGATGGCAAGGAAGTATGCTCGGCCGAGATTATCTGTGCGGAACGCAAACTATGAGTTTGATTGACCCTCGCGCCATTATCGATCCGGCAGCCAAGCTGGCGGATGGAGTTCAGGTCGGCCCCTGGTCGATCATTGGACCCGATGTGGAAGTCGGCGAGGGGACCGTGGTCGGACCGCATGTGGTCATCAAGGGACCGACCCGTATTGGCAAGCACAATCGCATCTACCAGTTCTCTTCGGTGGGTGAAGACACGCCTGACCTCAAGTACAAGGGTGAACCCACGCGCCTGGTGATCGGTGACCACAATGTGATCCGCGAAGGCGTGACCATCCATCGTGGCACCGTGCAGGACCGCTCCGAGACCACTATCGGCGACCACAATCTGCTGATGGCCTACGTGCATATCGGTCACGACAGCGTGATCGCCAACAATTGCATCCTGGTCAACAACACCGCACTGGCCGGCCACGTACATGTGGATGACTGGGCGATCCTGTCCGGCTATACCCTGGTCCACCAGTTCTGCCGCATCGGCGCCCACAGCTTCTCCGGTATGGGCACGGCAATCGGCAAGGATGTTCCGGCATACGTCACGGTTTTCGGCAACCCAGCCGAGGCCCGCAGCATGAACTTCGAAGGCATGCGACGTCGTGGCTTCAGTGCCGAGGCCATCGCCGCTCTGCGTCGTGCCTACAAGGTGGTCTATCGCCAGGGGTTGACCGTGGAGCAGGCGCTGGCCGAACTGGCCGAGTCCGCTGCGCAGTTCCCGGAAGTGGCAGTTTTCCGCGACTCCATCCAGTCCTCGACCCGCGGCATTACCCGCTGAGCACATGAACCGTCCATTGCGCATCGCGCTGGTTGCCGGCGAGGCGTCCGGCGATATTCTCGGCTCCACCCTGATGCACGCGCTAAAGGCGCGCCATCCTGACGCCCAGTTCATTGGCGTTGGCGGCCCGCTTATGCAGGCAGAAGGGTTGGAATCCTATTTCCCCATGGAACGCCTGGCAGTCATGGGACTGGTGGAAGTCCTTGGGCGCCTCCCGGAGCTGCTGGCACGCCGCAAACAGCTCATCCGGACCCTGATCGACGAGCGCCCTGACGTTTTTATTGGAATCGATGCACCTGACTTCACCCTCGGCGTCGAACTCAAGCTTCGTCGTGCCGGTATCAAGACAGTGCATTACGTCAGCCCTTCGGTCTGGGCTTGGCGGCAGAAACGTGTACTGAAGATCCGCGAAGGCTGCGATCTGATGCTCACGCTCTTCCCCTTCGAAGCACGTTTCTACGAAGAGAAAGGCGTTCCGGTCCGATTTGTCGGGCATCCGCTGGCCGATGCCATCCCGCTGGAGGCCGATCGCTCAGCCGCTCGCAGGGCGCTGGACTTGCCGGAAGACTCTGCCGTTGTAGCGCTACTACCCGGTAGCCGCGGTGGTGAAGTGGGCAGGCTGGGGGAGTTGTTCCTCGATGCTGCCGAGCGTCTGCGTTCGATTCGCCCCGGTATCCGTTTCGTTCTGCCGTGTGCGAGCCCGGAGCGGAGGGTGCAGATCGAGGCGATGCTAGCCAGTCGAAACTTGCCGTTGAAGTTGCTCGACGGCCGCTCCCATGACGCTCTGGCCGCTTGCGACGCGGTACTGATCGCCTCTGGGACAGCCACCCTGGAGGCACTGTTGTACAAGCGCCCGATGGTGGTGGCCTACAAGGTGGCACCGCTGACTTATCGGATTCTCAAGCGCCTGGTGAAAAGCCCGTACGTGTCCTTGCCCAACCTGCTGGCCCAGCGCTTGCTGGTGCCCGAGCTGCTGCAGGATGCCGCTACGCCGGAGGCGCTTGCCCAGGCCGTTTCGCCCCTGCTCGACGACGGCGAGGTGCAGACGCACGGTTTCGACGTCATTCATCGCGCTCTGCGCCGAGACGCCTCGCGCGAGGCGGCCGATGCCATCCTGAAATTGATTGGAGTGTCCTGATGCAACTCGGTCTGGATTTCAGTCTGGTAGAAGAGTTGGTGGCTGGTGTCGACGAAGTTGGCCGTGGCCCCCTCTGTGGTCCGGTGGTGACGGCCGCGGTGATCCTCGACCCGGCACGGCCGATCCTCGGCCTTAACGATTCGAAGAAGCTCTCCGAAGCCCGTCGTGATGCGCTGTTCGACGAAATACGCGAAAAGGCTCTGGCCTGGTGTATCGCGCGCGCCGAAGTGGAAGAGATCGATCAGCTGAACATCCTTCACGCGACCATGCTGGCCATGCAGCGCGCAGTGGAGGGCCTCAGTGTGACGCCGAAGCTGGCCCTTATCGACGGCAACCGTTGTCCCAAGCTCAAGGTGCCCAGCGCTCCTGTGGTCAAAGGCGACAGCCAGGTTCCCGCGATCGCCGCCGCGTCCATCCTGGCCAAGGTCAGCCGTGACCGTGAAATGGCCGAACTGGACGCGCTTTACCCGGGTTACGGCATCGCCGGACACAAGGGTTACCCCACGGCCGTCCATCTGGAAGCCTTGCGCCGACTGGGCCCCACCTCAATCCATCGCCGTTCTTTCGGCCCGGTCCGGGATCTCATCGAAGGCGGTTATTGAGGCGCAATGTCGCGCCTATCCGCGACCTTGCCCCAAGCCTGTAGCTTTGTCCGAGGGCCCGGTACAATCCGGGCCCTGTCGTTTTCGCGTTTTGCATAGGACTTCCATGACCGCTTCTTTCGTCCATCTGCGTCTGCATTCCGAATACTCCCTGGTAGACGGCCTGGTACGGGTCAAGCCACTGGTCAAGGCCGTGGCGGGAGCGGGCATGCCGGCGGTGGCGATCACCGACCAGAGCAACATGTGCTCGCTGGTGAAGTTCTACAAGACCGCCATGGGCGGCGGCATCAAGCCCATCTGCGGCGCGGACATCTGGCTGGCCAGTCCCTTCGAGGACGGCCCGCTCAGCCGCATGACGCTCCTGGCGATGAACGCCAAGGGTTACCGCAACCTGACCGAGCTAGTTTCCCGCGGCTGGTCCGACGGTCAGAGCAATGGCCTGGTGATTATCCAGCGCGAATGGGTGAAGGAGGCGGCCGAAGGCCTGATCGCCCTGTCCGGTGCCAAGGAGGGCGAGATCGGCATGGCCCTCCTCAACAATGACCCGGCGAGCGCCGAGGCCATGCTGGCTGAGTGGCAGAGTGTGTTCCCCGACCGCTTCTATCTGGAGCTGCAGCGTACCTCTCGCATCAACGACGAGGAGCACGTCCACGCTGCCGTCGCCCTGGCCAGCCGCTGTGGTGCGCCGCTCGTGGCCACTAACGACGTGCGTTTCATCAAGCCCGGCGACTTCGAGGCCCACGAGACCCGCGTTTGCATCGGCGAGGGCCGTGTCCTCGATGACCCGCGCCGTCCTCGCAACTACTCCGATCAGCAGTACCTCAAGTCTCCTGAGGAAATGGCCGAGCTGTTCGCCGATATTCCGGAAGCGCTGGAGAACACCGTCGAGATTGCCAAGCGTTGCAACATCGAGGTGCAACTGGGCAAGCACTTCCTGCCCGATTTCCCCACACCCAACGGCATGAGCATCGATGACTACCTCCGTCATGCCTCCTTCGAGGGCCTGGAAGAGCGCCTGGCCGTGCTCTTGCCGAAGGAAACCACGCCCGATTACGAAGAGAAACGCCAGCTCTACATCGATCGCCTGGAGTTCGAACTCGGCACGATCATCCAGATGGGCTTCCCCGGCTACTTCCTGATCGTTGCGGACTTCATCCAGTGGGCCAAGAACAATGGCGTGCCGGTAGGGCCGGGCCGGGGCTCGGGTGCCGGCAGCCTGGTTGCCTACGTACTGAAGATCACCGACCTCGACCCATTGGCCTACGACCTGCTGTTCGAGCGCTTCCTCAACCCTGAGCGGGTATCCATGCCCGACTTCGACGTCGACTTTTGCATGGATGGCCGCGACCGGGTGATCGACTACGTGGCCGACAAGTACGGACGCAATGCGGTGAGCCAGATCATCACCTTCGGCTCCATGGCGGCCAAGGCGGTGGTGCGCGACGTGGCGCGCGTGCAGGGCAAGTCCTACGGATTGGCGGATCGTCTGTCGAAGATGATCCCGTTCGAAGTGGGTATGACCCTGGAGGCCGCGTTCAACCAGGAAGAAGCGCTGCGGGACTTCCTCAAGGTGGACGAAGAGGCCCAGGAAATCTGGGACATGGCCCTGAAGCTGGAAGGCATCACCCGGGGCACCGGCAAGCACGCCGGTGGTGTAGTGATCGCGCCGACCAAACTTACCGATTTTTCTCCGATCGCCTGTGACGAAGAGGGCACCGGCCTGGTGACCCAGTTCGACAAGGACGATGTGGAGGCCGCCGGCCTGGTGAAGTTCGACTTCCTCGGCCTGCGTACCCTGACGATCATCAAGTGGGCCATGGAGATGATCAATCGGGAGCAGGAGAAGCTGGGCAAGCCCCTGGTCGACATCGACCGCATCCCGCTGGACGACAAGAAAACCTACGACATGCTGCAGAAGGCGGAGACCACCGCGGTCTTCCAGCTCGAATCGCGCGGCATGAAGGAACTGATCAAGAAGCTCAAGCCCGACTGCCTGGAGGACATGATCGCCCTGGTGGCGCTGTTCCGCCCGGGTCCGCTTCAGTCCGGCATGGTGGATGACTTCATCAACCGCAAGCACGGCCGTGCCGAGCTTTCCTACCCGCACCCCGACTACCAGTACGCCGGCCTCGAGCCGGTGCTCAAGCCCACCTACGGCATCATCCTGTACCAGGAACAGGTGATGCAGATCGCTCAGGTGATGGCCGGCTACACCCTTGGTGGCGCGGATATGCTGCGACGTGCCATGGGTAAGAAGAAACCCGAGGAAATGGCCAAGCAGCGCGGCGGCTTCATTGAAGGCTGCTCCAACAACGGCATCGACCCGAACCTCTCGGGCAACATCTTCGACCTGGTGGAAAAGTTCGCCGGCTACGGCTTCAACAAGTCCCACTCCGCCGCCTACGGCTGGGTCTCGTACCAGACCGCGTGGCTCAAGGCGCACTTCCCGGCACCCTTCATGGCCGCGGTGCTCACTGCGGATATGCACAACACCGACAAGGTGGTGACGCTGATCGAAGAATGCCGGCACATGAAGCTGCGCATCGTCGCCCCAGACGTGAACAATTCCGAATACCGCTTCACCGTCGACAATGACGGCCAGATCGTCTACGGCCTGGGCGCCATCAAGGGCGTGGGTGAGGGACCGGTGGAGGCCATTACCGAATGCCGCGCCGAAGGTGGTCCGTTCAAGGACCTGTTTGACTTCTGCAACCGTGTCGACCTCAAGCGCATCAACAAGCGCACCCTGGAGGCCCTGATTCGGGGTGGAGCGCTCGATCGCCTAGGACCGTTCTTCAGCAACGAGCCCAAGGCTTATCAGGCTGGCATTGACCGCAACCGAGCGGTGCTGCTGGCCGCCATGGAAGAGGCCATCCAGGCGGCGGAGCAGACCGCTCGCAGTCATGACAGCGGGCACATGGACCTCTTCGGCGGCCTGTTCGCCGAGCCTGAGGCCGACATGTACGCCAATCACCGCAACGCCAAGGAGCTATCCCTCAAGGAGCGCCTGAAGGGCGAGAAGGAAACCCTGGGCCTGTACCTCACCGGTCACCCGATCGACGAGTACGAAGGCGAGATCCGCCGCTTCGCCCGCCAGCGCATCGTCGAGCTCAAGCCAGCGCGCGACACCCAGATCATTGCCGGCCTGATCGTCAACTTGCGGGTAATGAAGAACAAGAAAGGCGACAAGATGGGCTTCATCACCCTTGACGACCGCTCCGGCCGCATCGAAGCCTCGCTCTTCGCCGAGGCCTTCAACACTGCCCAGGGGCTGCTGCAGACCGACGCCCTGGTGGTTGTCGAAGGGGAGGTCAGCCATGACGATTTCTCCGGCGGCCTGCGCTTGCGCGCCAAGCGCGTGCTTAGCCTGGAAGAGGCGCGCACCGGCCTCGCCGAGAGCCTGCGCATGAAAGTGGATTTCAGCGCCCTGCAAGGCGATCGCTTGCGCTGGTTGGCTGAACTTTGCGGCCGCCATCGCGGCTCCTGCCCGCTGACGCTGGACTACAGCGGTAATGACGCGAAGGCTGTGCTGCAGTTCGGCGACAACTGGCGAATCGCACCGGCCGACGCTTTGATTCAGGCATTGCGTGACCAGTTCGGGCGCGACAACGTCTTCCTGCACTACCGCTGATGCGAACGTGATTGCACGCTCGCAGCGGCCCGATTTCGATTTGATCTCGACCCGAACGCGCCCGATCCCTTAAGGTAGGGCGCCAAATGGAACCAGCCGCCTGGCCCCAAGCGCACGACGGAAGCCTATGAACCCGAACTTTCTGGATTTCGAACAGCCCATCGCCGATCTGCAAGCCAAGATCGAGGAGCTGCGTCTGGTCGGTAACGACAACGCCCTGAATATCACCGACGAGATTTCGCGCCTGCAGGAGAAGAGCAGTGCGCTCACCGAAAGCATCTTCGGCAATCTCAGCAGCTGGCAGATCGCCCAGCTGGCGCGCCATCCGCGCCGGCCCTACACCCTTGACTACATCGAGCACATCTTCGCCGAGTTCGACGAGCTGCACGGGGATCGTCATTTCTCCGACGACGCCGCGATCGTTGGCGGTATCGCCCGTCTGAACGATGAGCCGGTCATGGTCATCGGCCATCAGAAGGGCCGTGAAGTGCGCGAGAAGGTTCGCCGCAACTTCGGCATGCCGCGCCCGGAGGGCTACCGCAAGGCTTGCCGCCTGATGGAAATGGCCGAGCGCTTCAAGATGCCGATCCTCACCTTCATCGATACCCCCGGTGCCTACCCGGGTATCGATGCCGAGGAGCGCGGCCAGAGCGAAGCCATCGCCTGGAACCTGCGTGTCATGGCCCGCCTGAAGACCCCGATCATCGCCACCGTGATTGGCGAGGGTGGTTCCGGCGGCGCGCTGGCCATTGGTGTCTGCGACCGCTTGAACATGCTGCAGTACTCCACCTACTCGGTGATTTCGCCGGAAGGTTGCGCATCCATTCTGTGGAAAACGGCCGAGAAAGCGCCGGACGCAGCTGAAGCCATGGGCATCACTGCCGAACGCCTGAAAGGCTTGGGTATCGTCGACAAGGTGATCGCCGAGCCCCTGGGCGGCGCGCACCGCGATCCGGCCGCTGCGGCCGAGTCGATCCGCAAGGAGCTCTCCGAGCAACTGAAGACCCTGCAGAAGCTCAGTAACGAGGATCTGCTGGCTCGTCGTTATGATCGACTGATGAGCTACGGCGTAGCCTGATCCCGCTTCAGGCTGTAAAGATCGGGCCCCGGCTTTATGCTTGGGGCCCGATTTCTTTTTGAGCCGTCCATGTCCCCCGAGTCCCGCCTTCTGACGAACCTGGCGTCCTGGCGCCACGCGCCGGCCTGGCGCGTCGCCTTTTCCGGCGGGCTCGATTCCACTGTCCTGCTGCATATGTTGGCGCGCCTCGCCATTCGCGAATCCTTGCCGCCGCTATCCGCCATCCATGTGCATCACGGCCTCCAGGCCGCGGCCGATGCCTGGCCAAACCACTGCCAACGGGCCTGCGACGCATTGGGCGTGCCGCTCACGGTGCTGCGGGTAACCGTTGATACCGGGCCGAGCCTGGAGCGCGCTGCGCGGGACGCACGCTACGCCGCTTTCATCGGCCAAATGGGCGCCGGGGACGTGCTGCTCAGCGCACAGCATCGGGACGACCAAGCCGAAACGCTTCTTTTCCGTCTGTTGCGAGGTGCTGGCGTGCGCGGACTGGCCGGTATGCCGCAATGCCGACCTCTGGGCCTGGGTAGCCTGGTCAGGCCATTGCTGCAAGCGTCCCGTGCCGAGCTGGAAGCCTATGCCCGCGCTGAAGGACTTGAGTGGGTGGAGGACCCGAGCAATTCAGACACTTCGCTCGCTCGCAACTTTCTCCGTCGCGATGTGTTCCCGCTGCTGCAGTCTCGCTGGCCTAGGGTGACGGAAAGCCTGGTCCGTAGCGCGGAGCACATGGCTGAGGCAGAGGGCTTGCTGGGTGAGTTGGCCGAGGCTGATCTGGAACGTGCCCAAGTTGGCAGCGATTTCCCATGGCTGCCACTGCCGTCCCTGGAGCTGGGCGCGCTGGCGTCGTTATCGCCGCCACGACAGCGCAATGCCTTGCGTTACTGGCTCGCACAGTTGACGACGCTTCCGGACAGCAACCACTGGGCAGGATGGGAAGACCTCCGCGATGCCGCCGTCGATACAACTCCGATCTGGCGCCTTGCGATGGGGGAGCTGCATCGTGCCGACGGACGGTTGTGGTGGCTGTCCGGGGAGTGGCTGGCGGCGCCGGAGTGCGATTTTTCGTGGGCCGACCCTGCTCTGCCGCTCGAACTGCCTGGCAACGGCAGGTTGAGCCTGCTGGGTGAGCCGCCGGCCGGCAGGCTCGAAGTCCGCTATCGCCGGGGAGGTGAGGTGCTGGAACTGCCGGGGCGAGGGCGTCGCGATCTCAAACGGCTGCTTAACGAAGCTCGTCTGCCTGCTTTTGTCCGCGGCCGATTGCCGCTGTTGTTTGTCGACGGCGAGTTGCTGGCCGTCGCCAACCTTTCGGGGCTGGACCGTCCGGGAGCGGGCGACGGGCAACTGCGCTGGATGCCACCGACGAATGACCAAGGTTTGAGCTGGTAGGGTCTTTCCGGTAGACTACGCTCCCGTCTTACATAGCTTCCGCTGATTCCTTCGGAATCGGCGGTTGTTGCTTTTGAAGCAGCGCCCCAGCGGCGCTCCATGGTTGAAGGCCATAGCCCTTCATCGCTTTCCCCGGCGGCTTTCCGCCTAAACGCAGACTTCTAGGGTTTTTCATGACGCGCTACATCTTCGTCACGGGCGGTGTTGTTTCTTCTTTGGGGAAAGGCATCGCCTCGGCATCCTTGGCCGCCATTCTGGAAGCGCGGGGACTGAAGGTCACCATGCTCAAGCTCGATCCGTACATCAACGTCGATCCGGGTACCATGAGCCCCTTCCAGCACGGCGAAGTCTTCGTGACCGAGGACGGCGCCGAGACCGACCTCGATCTGGGCCACTACGAGCGCTTCGTGCGCACCACCATGACCCAGAACAACAACTTCACCACCGGCCGCGTCTATGCCGACGTGCTGCGCAAGGAGCGTCGTGGTGACTACCTGGGTGCGACCATCCAGGTGATTCCGCACATCACCGACGAGATCAAGCACCGCATCATCAAGGGAGCCGCCGGCGCGGACGTGGCCCTTGTGGAAATCGGCGGCACCGTTGGTGACATCGAATCCCAGCCGTTCCTTGAAGCCATCCGTCAGCTGCGTGTGGAAGTGGGCGCCAAGCGCGCCATGCTGATGCACCTGACCCTGGTTCCGTATATCGCCACCGCTGGCGAGACCAAGACCAAGCCGACCCAGCACTCGGTTAAGGAGCTGCGCTCCATTGGCCTGCAGCCTGATGTTCTGGTCTGCCGTTCCGACCATGACGTCGACCTGTCCTCCCGTCGCAAGATCGCCCTGTTCACCAACGTTGAAGAGCGCGCGGTGATCTCCCTGCAGGACGTCGACACCATCTACAAGATCCCGTCTGTGCTGCACGCCCAGGGCCTGGACGATTTCGTCGTCGAGCGTTTTGGCCTGCAATGCGGCAGTGCCGACCTTTCCGAATGGGATCGCGTGGTGGATGCCAAGCTGAATCCCGAGAAGGAAGTCACCATCGCCATGGTCGGCAAGTACATGGAGCTGCTGGATGCGTACAAGTCGCTGATCGAAGCGATGAGCCACGCCGGCATCCAGAGTCGCACCAAGGTAAACCTGCGCTACATCGACTCCGAAGACATCGAAACCCAGGGCACCAGCTTGCTGGAAGGTGTTGACGCCATCCTGGTTCCGGGTGGATTCGGCTTGCGCGGCGTGGAAGGCAAGATCTCCACCGTGCGCTTTGCCCGCGAGAACAAGATTCCCTACCTCGGCATCTGCCTCGGCATGCAGGTGGCGGTAATCGAGTACGCCCGTAACGTGCTGGGCTGGACCGATGCCAACTCCACCGAATTCGACAAGTCCAGCGGCCACCCGGTCGTGGGCCTGATCACCGAGTGGGAAGACGCCACTGGCGCCACCGAAATCCGTACTGAAGCCTCTGACCTCGGTGGCACCATGCGCCTTGGCGCCCAGGCGTGCCAGCTGGAGAACGGCTCCCTGGTACACGATTGCTATGGCAAGGACGAGATCGTCGAGCGCCATCGCCACCGCTACGAAGTGAACAACAATCTGCTGCCACAATTGCAGGAAGCCGGCCTGAAGGTCACTGGCCGCTCTGGCGACGGTGCCTTGGTAGAAGTGGTCGAAGCTCCGGATCATCCGTGGTTCGTGGCTTGCCAGTTCCACCCGGAGTTCACCTCCACGCCGCGTTATGGCCACCCGCTGTTCAGCGGCTTCGTCAACGCCGCCTTGGCGCAGAAAGCGAAGAAGGCCTGAGCCATGGCGCAGAAGATCGTCCGCGTCGGTAACATCGAGATTGCCAACGACAAGCCCTTCGTGCTGTTCGGCGGTATGAACGTGCTGGAGTCCCGCGACCTCGCCCTGAAGGTCTGCGAGGAGTACGTCAAGGTGACCGAGAAGCTCGGTATCCCTTACGTGTTCAAGGCCAGTTTCGACAAGGCCAACCGCTCCTCGATCAACTCCTTCCGCGGCCCGGGCCTGGAAGAGGGCATGAAGATCTTCGAGGAAGTGAAGAAGACCTTCGGCGTGCCGGTGATCACCGACGTCCATGAGCCCTATCAGGCAGCTCCGGTGGCTGAAGTTTGCGACATCATCCAACTGCCGGCCTTCCTGTCTCGCCAAACCGACCTTGTGGTCGCGATGGCGAAGACCGGTGCGGTGATCAACATCAAGAAGGCCCAGTTCCTTGCACCCCACGAGATGAAGCACATCCTCACCAAGTGCGAGGAAGCCGGTAATGATCGTCTGATCCTCTGCGAGCGTGGTTCCTCCTTCGGCTACAACAACCTGGTCGTGGACATGCTCGGCTTCGGCATCATGAAGCAGTTCGAGTACCCGGTTTTCTTCGACGTCACTCACGCCCTGCAAATGCCGGGTGGCCGTGCCGACTCCGCTGGCGGCCGCCGTGCCCAGGTCACCGACCTGGCCAAGGCCGGCATGAGCCAGGGGCTGGCGGGCCTCTTCCTTGAAGCCCATCCGGATCCGGACAACGCCAAGTGCGATGGTCCCTGCGCTTTGCGCCTGAACAAACTCGAACCCTTCCTGTCCCAGCTCAAGCAGCTGGACGACCTGGTCAAGAGTTTTCCGCCGATCGAGACTGCCTGAACGGGCCGATCTCCGGTAAAGTGCCGCGTGGGCACAATCTGACCGATCGGTCAGGACGTTCGCCGGGTCAGCCGACCCCGAGGCCCGGCGAATTGCCTCACTTTCTGCTGAGCGTTTTCGTCAACTTTTGGAGTGCTAACAACAATGGCAAAGATCGTCGACATCAAGGGCCGCGAGGTTCTGGACTCCCGTGGCAACCCCACCGTGGAAGCCGATGTGATCCTCGAGAACGGCATCATCGGCAGCGCTTGCGCGCCGTCCGGTGCTTCCACCGGTTCCCGCGAGGCACTGGAACTGCGTGATGGCGACAAGAGCCGTTACCTGGGCAAGGGCGTACTGAAAGCTGTGGGCAACATCAATGGCCCGATCCGCGACCTGCTGCTGGGCAAGGACGCTGCTGACCAGAAAGCCCTCGACCGCGCCATGATCGAGCTGGACGGTACCGAGAACAAGGCCAAGCTGGGCGCCAACGCCATCCTCGCCGTGTCCCTGGCCGCCGCCAAGGCCGCTGCCCAGGCCAAGGGTGTACCGCTCTACGCCCACATTGCCGACCTGAACGGCACTCCCGGTCAGTACTCCATGCCGGTACCGATGATGAACATCATCAACGGTGGCGAGCATGCCGATAACAACGTCGACATCCAGGAATTCATGGTGCAGCCGGTTGGCGCCAAGAACTTCGCCGACGCCCTGCGCATGGGCGCCGAGATCTTCCACCACCTGAAAGCCGTGCTGAAGGCCCGTGGCCTGAACACCGCCGTCGGTGACGAAGGCGGTTTCGCTCCGAACCTGGCCTCCAACGAAGACGCCCTGGCCGCGATCGCCGAAGCTGTCGCCAATGCCGGCTACAAGCTGGGCACTGACGTGACCCTGGCTCTGGACTGCGCCTCCAGCGAATTCTTCAAGGAAGGCAAGTACGACCTCGCCGGTGAAGGCAAAGTGTTCGACGCTGCAGGCTTCGCCGACTACCTGGCTGGCCTGACCCAGCGTTATCCGATCATCTCCATCGAAGACGGCATGGACGAGTCCGACTGGGCCGGCTGGAAAGACCTGACCGACAAGATCGGCACCAAGGTTCAGCTGGTAGGTGATGACCTGTTCGTGACCAACACCAAGATCCTCAAGGAAGGCATCGAAAAGAACATTGCCAACTCGATCCTGATCAAGTTCAACCAGATCGGCTCCCTGACCGAAACCCTGGAAGCCATCCAGATGGCCAAGGCTGCCGGCTACACCGCGGTGATCTCCCACCGTTCCGGTGAGACCGAGGACAGCACCATCGCCGACCTGGCCGTAGGCACCGCCGCCGGTCAGATCAAGACTGGCTCCCTGTGCCGTTCCGACCGCGTTTCCAAGTACAACCAGCTGCTGCGTATCGAAGAGCAACTGGGCGAGAAAGCGCCGTACCGTGGCCGTGCCGAGTTCCGCGGCTAAGTCCGCAGCTGCAATCGGTCAGGCCGGGTTGAAATCAGCCGCTGAATGCCTCTTTACTTCATGTAAACTGCGCGTTATCACCTGATTTCAACCTGCCCAGCCGGCAGGGACTGGTAGAAGGGCAGCGCAAGCTGCCCTTTTCGCATGGATACTCCCTGGCAAAATGACTCGCCCTAACACTTACTGGTTGTTCGTTGTCCTGATCCTGATGCTGGCGGGCCTGCAGTATCGCCTCTGGGTGGGCGACGGTAGCCTGGCGCAGGTCCAGGATCTACAACACCAGATTGCCGAACAGAAAGGCGAGAACGAACGCCTGCTGGAGCGAAACCGCATTCTGGAAGCGGAAGTGATGGAGCTGAAAAAGGGTATGGAGACCGTCGAAGAGCGTGCCCGGCACGAGCTGGGTATGGTCAAGGAAGGCGAAACCCTCTACCAGATTTCCGAATGAACCAGGCCGATATCCCCTTTTTCTGGGCGGTGATTCCTGCCGCCGGTGTCGGTGCCCGCATGCGCGCCGACCGTCCCAAGCAGTATCTCGAACTCGCCGGGCGAACCATTCTCGAGCACAGCCTCGACTGCTTCCTGGATCATCCACAGCTCAAGGGACTGGTAGTCAGCCTTTCGGTCGACGATCCCTACTGGCCAACGCTGCCCTGCGCCACCGACGAGCGCATCATCCGTGCCGATGGCGGCAAGGAGCGCTCGGATTCGGTGCTCAGCGCTTTGTTGCGGCTGGCCGAGCACGGCGCCCGAGCCAACGACTGGGTGCTGGTGCATGATGCGGCGCGACCGAACCTGTCGCGCTACGATCTTGACCTGCTGCTGGCAGAGTTGGCTGATGACCCGGTGGGTGGCCTGCTGGCCGTGCCGGCCCGGGACACCTTGAAGCGTGCAAGCGCCGATGGCCGGGTAGCGGAAACCGTAGACCGCAGCCTGATCTGGCAGGCATACACGCCACAGATGTTTCGCTTCGGTGCCCTGCACCGGGCGCTGGCTGATGCCTTGGTAGCAGGTGTTGCCATCACCGACGAAGCCTCTGCCATGGAGTGGGCCGGCAACGCGCCCAGGCTGGTAGAGGGTCGCGCCGACAACCTCAAGATCACCCGTCCCGAAGATCTCGACTGGCTGCGTCAGCGTTGGTCGACACGCGTCTGATCCGTCGCATATTCCGGCCGTTCGGCCAGCCCAGCCTTCAGTAGGTCCACTAGTTGCCGCACCTTTGGCGAGAGGTGCCGCTGCTGTGGATAAAGTGCCCAGACCGCCGTGTTCGGCGGGCGGTGTTGTTCCAACAGCGACACCAACGCACCGCTACGCAGATGCTCCAGCACGTAGTAGTCGGGCAACTGGCATAGGCCGAACCCCCGCAGCGCCGCATTTAGCACGGCCTGGCCACTGTTGCAGCGCCAGTTGCCCTGGACCCTGATCGCATGCTCGCGCCCTTGCTGGAGGAAATCCCAATGGTCCGCGCTGCCAATCAGGCAGTTGTGCCGCGCCAACTCCGAGAGGCTGTGCGGGCGACCATAACGCTCCAGATAGGAAGGCGCTGCGCAGAGGTACATGACCCTCGGCGCAAGGCGCGTCGCCACCAGCCGCGAATCCTGCAAACGGCCCAGGCGTATCGCCAGGTCGAGTCCTTCATGCACCAGGTCCAGGGTGCGATTGCTCAATTCGATGTCCACGCGCAACTGTGGATGGCGTGCCATGAACTCGTTGACCAGTGGCACGATGAACCGTTCGCCATAGGCCACCGCGCAGGTCATGCGCAGCAAACCCTTGGGTTCGCTGGCGAGGTCGCTCACTGCTCGAAGCGCTTCCTCGCGTGCATCCATCAGGCGTTGGCAGTGCTGCAGGAAGGTCTGTCCGGCCTCGGTAAGGGCTACCTTCCGGGTACTTCGATAGAACAGGCGTGTCTGCAGGCGTTCTTCGAGTCGGGCGATCTGCCTGCTGACATGGGATGACGAAATACCCAGGCGATCCGCCGCAGCGGTGAACTGGCCGGTTTCGGCAACGGCGACGAATTCGTCCAGGCCTTCCCAACGACTCATCATTATCCCTCCACAGCAATAAAGTTTTGCTTTGTGGTCGATTATTTACCATTGGTGCCTCAACTACACTCCTTGGCCATTTCAATCAGCAGGAGAATGACCATGATCAAGTCCCGTGCCGCTGTGGCCTTTGCGCCCAACCAGCCGCTGCAGATCGTCGAAGTCGACGTCGCGCCGCCCAAGGCCGGCGAAGTCCTGGTTCGGATCGTGGCAACGGGCGTTTGCCATACCGATGCCTATACCCTGTCCGGCGCCGACTCCGAAGGCGTGTTCCCCTGCATCCTTGGCCATGAAGGTGGCGGCATCGTCGAAGCGGTGGGCGAGGGCGTTACCTCGCTGGCGGTGGGTGATCACGTCATCCCGCTCTACACAGCCGAATGCCGCGAGTGCAAGTTCTGCAAATCCGGCAAGACCAACCTGTGCCAGAAAGTACGCGCCACTCAGGGAAAGGGTCTGATGCCGGACGGCACTTCCCGTTTCAGCTACAACGGTCAGCCGATCTACCACTACATGGGCTGCTCCACCTTCTCCGAGTACACTGTGCTGCCGGAAATCTCCCTGGCGAAGATCCCGAAGGAAGCTCCGCTGGAGAAGGCCTGCCTGCTGGGTTGCGGCGTGACCACCGGCATCGGCGCTGTGCTCAACACCGCCAAGGTAGAAGAGGGCGCCACAGTGGCCATCTTCGGTCTGGGCGGCATCGGTCTGGCGGCGATCATTGGCGCCAAGATGGCGAAGGCATCGCGCATCATCGCCATCGACATCAACCCGGAGAAGTTCGATGTGGCCCGAGAACTGGGTGCCACCGATTTCGTCAATCCGAAGGACCATGCCAAGCCGATCCAGGACGTCATCGTCGAAATGACTGATGGCGGCGTCGACTACAGCTTCGAGTGCGTCGGTAACGTCAACCTGATGCGCGCGGCGCTCGAGTGTTGCCACAAGGGTTGGGGCGAGTCCGTCATCATCGGCGTAGCGCCGGCTGGTGCGGAGATCAGCACCCGTCCGTTCCAGTTGGTGACCGGTCGTGTGTGGCGCGGTTCGGCCTTTGGCGGCGTGAAGGGGCGTACCGAGTTGCCGAGTTATGTGGACAAGGCACAGAAGGGTGAAATCCCGCTGGATACCTTCATCACCCACACCATGGGGCTGGACGACATCAACAAGGCCTTCGACCTGATGCACGAAGGCAAGAGCATCCGCTCGGTCGTCCACTACTAATCAGGCGGGCAGCCCGAGGCAGGCAAGGCCTTCAGCTTCGGGCGCCCGGCTTTGACGGAGATCGCTCCATGACTCTTGAGATCGTTTCCAGCAACAAGAGCTTCGGCGGCTGGCACAAGCGCTACCGTCACCGCTCGACCAGTCTCAACTGCGAGATGGTGTTCGCGGTCTACCTGCCGCCCCAGGCGGAGCAAGGTGGAAAGTTGCCAGTGCTCTACTGGCTGTCGGGGCTGACCTGCACCGATGAGAACTTCATGCAGAAGGCCGGCGCGCAACGCCTGGCCTCGGAGCTGGGGCTGATCATCGTTGCGCCGGACACCAGCCCACGTGGCGCAGATGTACCTGCTGATCCAGACAATGCCTGGGATTTCGGTCTTGGCGCCGGCTTCTACCTGAATGCCAGCCAGGAGCCCTATGCACGTCACTACCGCATGCATGACTACGTGGTGCACGAGTTGCCCGCGCTTATCGAGGCCAACTTCCCTGTGTCTGGGAAGCGCGGTATCAGCGGGCACTCGATGGGAGGCCACGGTGCATTGGTTTGCGCGTTGCGCAATCCGGGGCGCTATCAGTCGCTGTCGGCGTTCGCCCCTATCAGCAATCCTATGGCCTGCCCTTGGGGCGAAAAGGCATTCAGTCGCTATCTGGGTGACGACCGAGCCCGCTGGCGCGAGTGGGATGCCAGCGTGTTGCTGGCCGAGGCTAACGAGCGTTTACCGATCCTGGTGGACCAGGGCGACCGTGATGACTTCCTTGCCAATCAGCTCAAGCCCGAAGCCCTGCAGGCAGCAGCCAATGCAGCCGGGCACCCGCTGACTCTGCGCCTGCAACCTGGCTACGACCACAGCTACTACTTCATTGCCAGTTTCATTGGCGACCACCTGAAGCATCACGCCGAGGCCCTCAAGGGCTAAGCGTCTGCAAAATGGGTAGAATCACGCCCTGACTTTTCAGGGCGTTCTTCTCTATGCGAATTGGCCACGGCTACGATGTACACCGCTTCGGTGAAGGCGACTTCATCACCCTCGGCGGCGTGCGCATACCCCACAAGTTCGGGCTCATTGCCCATTCCGACGGCGACGTGCTGCTGCATGCATTGGCCGATGCCCTTCTTGGCGCAGCCGCGCTGGGCGACATCGGCAAGCACTTCCCTGATACCGACCCACAGTTCAAGGGTGCTGACAGCCGTGCGCTGCTGCGTCATGTGCTCTCCCTGGTGAAAGCCAAGGGCTGGAAAGTCGGCAATGTCGACGGAACCATCGTTGCACAGGCGCCGAAGATGGCACCACATATCGAGGCCATGCGCGCCAATATTGCAGCCGATCTGGAGGTCGACCTGGACCACGTCAACGTCAAGGCCACCACTACCGAGAAGCTCGGTTTCACGGGACGTGAGGAGGGCATCGCCGTACACGCGGTTGCCCTGCTGCTACCGGTATGAACGAGCTCGAACTGCTGGGCCCGCGCGCCCATGGTGAGCCCCTCGGGCAGGCACAACTGAAGGCCGTGGCAGAGGATTTCCAGGTCGACGAAGTGCTGGACATTCCGCTGGAAGGTGAGGGCGAGCACCTCTGGCTCTGGGTGGAGAAGCGTGAGCTGAACACCGAGGAAGCCGCGCGGCGCATTGCCCGGGCTGCCGGCGTGCCGTTGAAAGTGGTGAGCTATGCCGGGCTGAAGGACCGTCAGGCGTTGACCCGCCAATGGTTCAGCCTGCACTTGCCGGGCAAGGCTGATCCGGACCTGTCTGCCGCTGAGAACGCCAATCTGCGGATACTCAAGATCGTCCGTCACAAGCGCAAGCTGCAACGCGGGGCCCATTCGGCCAATGGCTTCACCCTGCGCCTGACCCACCTGGTTGCTGATCGAGAAGCACTGGACGCGCGACTCAAGCAACTGGCCGAGGCCGGGGTGCCCAACTATTTCGGCCTGCAGCGCTTTGGTCATGGCGGTGGAAACGTGGTTGACGCCCGCGCCTTTGCTGAGCGCAAGGAACTGCCGGTGCAGCGCAATCTTCGTTCGCGGCTGCTCTCGGCAGGTCGCAGCTTTCTCTTCAATCGGGTGTTGGCCGAGCGTATTGCTGCCGGTACCTGGAACCGGGCTCAAGTTGGTGATCTGCTCGCTTTCACCACCAGTCGCAGCTTCTTCCCTGCAGGCGAGGCCGAGTGCAGCGACCCCCGTCTGGCCGAGCTGGATCTGCATCCGACCGGGCCGCTGTGGGGAGAGGGCGCATCGCCTGCTCAAGGTCAGCCTCAGATGCTGGAAGCGGCGATTGCCGCGGCGGAGCCGGCACTTTGCCACTGGTTGGCCGAAGCGGGAATGGCGCACGAACGGCGCATCCTCCGCCTCCCCATCGGCGGCCTGACGTGGCATTATCCCGAGCCTGACGTTCTGCAACTGGAATTCGTCCTGCCGGCTGGATGCTTCGCCACCGCAGTGGTGCGTGAGCTCGTCGATCTGCTGCCGACAGGGCAGACGGAAAACCCATGCGCATTCTGATTTCCAACGACGACGGGGTGAATGCACCCGGTCTGGCCGCTTTGCATGGTGCGCTCAAGGATTACGCCGACTGCGTGGTCATCGCACCGGACCAGGACAAGAGCGGCGCCAGCAGTTCCCTGACCCTGGACCGCCCGCTTCACCCCAGTACGCTGGACAACGGTTTCATCTGCCTCAACGGCACGCCGACCGACTGCGTCCACCTCGGGCTCAACGGCATGCTCGAGCAATTGCCTGACATGGTGGTTTCGGGGATCAACCTCGGCGCCAACCTGGGCGATGACGTGCTCTATTCGGGGACCGTGGCCGCGGCTCTGGAAGGGCGCTTCCTCGCCTTGCCCGCGTTCGCCTTCTCGCTGCTGTCGCGCCAGGCCGACAACCTGCCCACCGCCGCGCACATCGCGCGCCGGCTTGTGGCTGCGCATGATCAGCTCGACCTGCCGCCGCGCACCGTGCTCAATGTGAACATTCCCAACCTGCCGCTCGAGCGCATCCGGGGTATCCAACTGACCCGCCTGGGCCATCGCGCACGTGCTGCCGCACCGGTAAAGGTGGTCAACCCCAGGGGCAAGGAGGGATATTGGATCTCGGCGGCCGGTGACGCTGAAGACGGCGGGCCCGGTACGGATTTCCATGCAGTGATGCAGGGCTATGTGTCCATCACACCCCTGCAGCTCGATCGGACTTTCAATGAGGCCTTCCAGGGCCTCGATAGCTGGTTGGAGGGCCTGCTCTGATGTCCCGGGAACAGGATGACCTGATGCGCCGTGGGATTGGCATGACCTCCCAGCGCACTCGCGAACGCCTTATCCAGCGTCTGTACGAGGAAGGGCTGTCCAACGCCCGTGTGCTCGAAACCATTCGCCGGACACCGCGTCACCTGTTCGTCGATGAGGCCCTGGCCCATCGCGCCTACGAGGACACTGCGCTGCCGATCGGCCACAACCAGACCATCTCGCAACCCTATATGGTCGCTCGGATGACCGAGCTCCTGCTGGCTGCGGGACCGCTGGACAAGGTGCTGGAGATTGGTACCGGCTCGGGCTATCAGACCGCAATCCTCGCGCAGCTGGTCGAGCGCGTGTTTTCCGTTGAACGCATTCAGGTCCTGCAGGACAAGGCCAAGGAACGTCTGGCGGTTCTCAACCTGCGCAATGTGGTGTTCCGCTGGGGCGATGGATGGGAAGGCTGGCCAGCGCTGGCGCCTTACAACGGTATCATCGTGACGGCGGCGGCGGCGGATGTTCCCCAGGCGCTGCTGGATCAACTGGCTCCCGGTGGGCGTCTGGTGATTCCGGTGGGTGCGGGCGATGTCCAGCAATTGATGCTGATCGTTCGCGAGGAGCAGGGATTCACTCGCCATGTGCTCGACGCCGTACGCTTCGTGCCGCTGCTCAGTGGCCCGCTCGCCTGAGGCCGATTTCAGGGAACCTGCGTCTAGGGCAACTTTCTGATGCACCGCCAAGCGGTCTTCCTGCAGTACTTTGTGCGGCAGGCGACTGGCTCGTCCGGATATTTCCGGCACAATGATCAAGACCTTCGAATGTTGGGAAAGGGGACAAGAGTGAGCCTGAAGGCCATTCGGCAGTGGATTCGCGTGGGGAATGGGCTCACCTGGTTGCCCGTTTTGGCCGTCGGCATTCTGCTTGCCGGCTGCTCCAGTACCCAGAAAGATGGTGTCAGCATCGTCGATCGCAATCATTCGGGGGCGACTTCCGCGCCACAGCGACAACCCGTCACCAGCGGCCAGTACCGCGTCCAGCGCGGCGACACCCTCTATTCCATAGCGTTTCGCTTTGGCTGGGACTGGAAAGCCCTGGCAGCGCGCAACAGCATTCCTGCACCCTACGTGATTCGTCCCGGCCAGATCATCCGTTTCGATGGCCAACCTAGCCAGGCTCGTCCGACAACGGTCGCTACCGCGCCCGTGGTGACCAATTCAAGAACGGGTAGTAGCGCTACTTCGACCCGCCCGCCCGTGCAGCCCCAGCAACCGGCTGTCCGCCCCCAATCGCAAGCACCGCAACCGGTCGCGACTGCACCTGTATCTACCCAGAACGCGTCTATTACGCGCTCTGCAGCCGGTTGGGTATGGCCCGCGAGTGGGCCTTTGATCGGCCGTTTTTCGTCAAACGGCAGTTTGAATAAAGGGATTGATATCGCTGGGGAATTAGGCCAGCCTGTCTTGGCTGCGTCAGATGGATCAGTTGTTTATGCCGGAAGTGGATTACGGGGCTACGGCGAATTGGTCATCATCAAGCACAGCGATACCTACGTAAGCGCCTACGGTCATAACCGCAGGCTGCTGGTGCGGGAGGGACAGCAGGTCAAGGTCGGGCAGACAATTGCCGAGATGGGCTCAACGGGAACTGACCGGGTGAAGCTTCATTTTGAAATTCGCCGTCAGGGTAAGCCTGTAGATCCGCTGCAATACCTGCCACGTCGTTGACCCGTTATTCAGCCCGTTCCACCACGTGGTAAGGACGGGCTCGGGCGGCGCCAGGGATATAAGGCTTCGCCAGGGCTTGTTGTCGAACTCAGCAAGGGACAACAACAATGGCACTCAATAAAGAAGCGCCGGAGTTTGACGTCGATGACGAACTGCTCCTTCTGGAGCCGGGCGTCATATTGGATGATGCGTTGAGCGAGGAGAACGACGCGCCTCTGCCTACCGCAAAATCCCGGCATTCAACCTCACCAAAGCAACACAAGTATATCGACTACACCCGCGCGCTAGACGCGACTCAGCTGTACCTCAACGAAATCGGTTTTTCCCCCCTGCTAACCCCGGAAGAAGAAGTGCACTTCGCGCGCCTTGCGCAGCGTGGTGATCCTGCCGGGCGCAAGCGCATGATCGAAAGTAACCTCCGCCTTGTAGTGAAGATCGCACGACGTTACGTCAACCGCGGTTTGTCGCTGCTCGACTTGATCGAAGAGGGCAACCTCGGTTTGATCCGGGCTGTGGAGAAGTTTGATCCGGAGAGAGGCTTCCGCTTCTCTACCTATGCGACCTGGTGGATCCGTCAGACCATTGAACGGGCCATCATGAACCAGACCCGGACCATCCGCCTGCCGATCCATGTGGTCAAGGAGCTCAATGTCTATCTGCGAGCCGCACGTGAGTTGACCCACAAACTGGATCACGAGCCTTCGCCTGAAGAAATCGCCAATCTGCTGGAAAAGCCTGTTGACGAGGTCAAGCGCATGCTCGGTCTCAACGAGCGGGTGACTTCCGTGGACGTTTCCCTCGGTCCGGATTCCGACAAGACTCTGTTGGACACACTGACCGATGATCGACCCACCGACCCCTGCGAGCTGTTGCAGGACGATGATCTCTCGCAGAGCATCGACCAGTGGCTGTCCGAACTTACCGACAAGCAACGAGAAGTGGTTGTTCGCCGCTTCGGATTGCGCGGTCATGAAAGCTGCACGCTCGAGGAAGTGGGCCAGGAGATCGGCCTGACCCGTGAGCGGGTGCGGCAAATCCAGGTCGAAGCGCTGAAACGGCTTCGGGAGATCCTGGAGAAGAACGGTTTGTCTAGCGATGCCCTGTTCCAGTAAACCTGGAGCAAAGCGAAAGAGCCCGGCTTAGGCCGGGCTTTTTCATGGTCGGAGTGGAGGAATAGAACGGCCTGATGCTGTGACTGGAGTCGGGCTTGAAGGCGTGTTTCACGGATCAACGAAGTCCTCTTTTATGCGTTGCGGTGTAAGTCATTGCTTACACGCTATGTGCGTGATTAGAGGAGGTTGCTGCTCGTGATTGGTGAAAATCTGATAGGAGAATTTTTAACTTATTGATTAATAAGAAATTTATTTTTTTACATTGAACTGGCTTGGTCGTCTGTGCGGCAACCTGCCAACTTGCTCTGTGCTCCCGGATCACTAATATCACTCTTGCGTACAGGATGTACGCGGGTTGATAAGGACGTCGACCAAGGACATCGCGGGATGCGATTCATCAGGATGATGAGCAAGGAATACAGGGAATAGGGACAAAAGAGTGGGCGGGTATCCCCCGCCCCTTTTTTCGCCCGCAGGAAAGCAAAAGGCCCGCAGATGCGGGCCTTTTTGCGTTTGGATGCGCAGACGAATCAGCGCTCCAGATGCTCCAGCTTGCCTTTGACACCATCCCACTCTTCGGCGTCGGCCAAGGCTTCTTTCTTCTCGGTGATGTTTGGCCACACTTCGGCCAGATCACGGTTCAGTTCGATGAACTCCTGCATGTCCTCAGGCACTTCATCCTCGGAGAAGATGGCTTGCGCCGGGCATTCGGGCTCGCACAGTGCGCAGTCGATGCACTCGTCCGGGTGAATGACCAGGAAGTTCGGGCCTTCGTAGAAGCAGTCCACCGGACAGACTTCCACACAGTCGGTGTATTTGCATTTGATGCAGTTGTCGGTGACGACGAAGGTCATTTCTATTCTTCTCCTCAAGCGGCGGCTCGGAAGCCTTCTATATCCGGCTTCTCGGCTCGGGAACTCACGGTACCGGGTAGGCTGATTCCCGGGTGCACTCCAGAGCGCGCGGGATTCTAGCAGCTTGTGCGGTTAAGGGGTTAGATGCGTGACTTCAGTGTATATAACAGCTCCAGCGCCTGCCGAGGCGTCAGATCATCCGGCTTGATCTTCGCCAATTCGTCCAGCACCGGGTGCGGCAGGCTTGCGAACAGGTCGCTCTGCATTGGCGCGCTTGGCTGGCCGGGGGCCTGCCGCGGAGCTTCATGAGGCAGGCTGGTGGTTTCCAGCCGCGCCAGATGCTCGCGGGCGCGCTGGATCACTCCGCCGGGGACGCCTGCCAATTGCGCTACCGCCAGGCCATAGCTCTGGCTTGCCGGGCCCGGCAGCACATGGTGCAGGAATACGATGCGCTCTTTGTGCTCGGTGGCATTCAGATGGACGTTCGCTACCACCGGTTCAGCTTCAGGCAGAACGGTCAGCTCGAAGTAGTGGGTGGCGAACAGGGTGAAGGCACGCAGTTGGGCCAGATGCTCGGCTGCCGCCCATGCCAGCGAGAGACCATCGAACGTACTGGTGCCGCGACCCACTTCGTCCATCAGCACCAGGCTGCTTGCGCTGGCGTTGTGCAGGATGTTGGCGGTTTCGCTCATCTCCACCATGAAGGTGGAACGGCCGCCAGCCAGGTCGTCGCTGGAACCGATGCGGGTGAAGATGCGGTCCACCAGCGACAGCTCGCAACTGGCCGCCGGCACGAAGCAACCGATGTGGGCGAGCAGCACGATCAGTGCGGTCTGGCGCATGTAGGTCGATTTACCGCCCATGTTCGGGCCGGTGATGATCAGCATGCGGGTGGCGTCATCCAGGGCCAGGTCGTTGGCCACGAAGGGGGTGTCCAGTACCTGTTCCACCACCGGGTGACGGCCTTGGTTGATGCGCATGCAGGGTTCGTCGACGAAGCGTGGTCGGTTCAGGTCGAGGTTCAGCGCGCGCTCGGAGAAGTTGCTCAGCACATCCAGCTCAGCCAGGGCGGCGGCAGTATCCTGCAGCGGTGCCAGCTGTTCGATCAGCAGTTCCAGAAGCTCGTCGTAGAGCATCTTCTCCCGTGCCAGGGCGCGGCTCTTGGCCGATAGCGCCTTGTCTTCGAAGGCTTTCAGTTCTGGCGTGATGAAACGCTCGGCGCCCTTCAGGGTCTGGCGGCGAATGTAGTCCGCAGGTGCCTGTTCGGCTTGCACGCGCGGCAGCTCGATGAAGTAACCGTGGATGCGGTTGTAGCCGACTTTGAGGTTGGGTAGGCCGGTACGGGCCTTTTCCCGCGCTTCCAGATCCATCAAGTACTGGCCGGCGTTCTCGCTAAGTGCCTGCAGTTCGTCCAGTTCAGCGTCGTAGCCGGTCTTGATCACGCCACCGTCACGAATGACAGCTGGCGGGTTTTCTATGATGGCGCGAGCCAGCAGGTCGGCCAGTTCCGGATAGGTGCGGATACTGCCTGCCAGCTCCTGCAGGTGCGGAGCTTCCAGTTCAGTCATCGCGCCTTGCAGTTGCGGCAGGGCGGCGAGGGCGTCGCGTAGGCGGGCCAGGTCACGGGGGCGCGCATTGCGCAGGCCGATTCGGGCGAGGATACGTTCGACGTCGCCGATCTCCTTCAGCTGCGGCTGCAGGCTTTCGAAACGATAGCGATCCAACAGACAGTCGATGGCGTCCTGCCGGGCAACCAACACGGCACGGTCGCGCAGTGGGCGGTTCAGCCAGCGACTCAGGAGGCGGCTGCCCATTGCGGTCTGGCAGCGGTCGATCACTGATTGCAGGGTGTTGTCTCGGCCCCCGGCCAGGTTCACGTCCAGCTCCAGATTGCGGCGACTGGCAGCATCGAGGATGACGGTGTCGTCGATGCGCTCGTGGCGCAGGCTGCGTAGGTGGGGCAGGGCGGTGCGCTGCGTCTCCTTCGCATAGCCCAGGAGGCAGCCGGCCGAGCCAATTGCAAGGGTCAGCGTTTCGCAACCGAAGCCCTTGAGATCCTGAACTCCGAACTGCTGGTAGAGGCTCTTCTTTGCCGAATCGCGGTCGAAGTCCCAGGGGGCACGACGGCGTACGCCGCGGCGCTTTTCGGCCGGCAGGCCCTGGGGCCAGTCGTCCGGTATCAGCAGCTCGGCAGGGTTGAGACGCTCCAGTTCAGCCAGCAGGTTCTCCCAGCCTTTGATTTCCTGCACGGTGAAGCGCCCGCTGGTGATGTCCAGAACTGCGAGGCCGAACAGACGCTCATCGCCGAGCACGGCAGCGAGCAGGTTGTCGCGGCGTTCATCCAATAGCGCTTCGTCACTGATGGTGCCTGGCGTAATGATACGAACCACCTGGCGTTCCACCGGGCCTTTGCTGGTGGCGGGGTCGCCAATCTGTTCGCAAATGACTACGGACTCACCAAGCTTCACCAGTTTGGCCAGGTAACCTTCCACCGAGTGGAAAGGGATGCCGGCCATGGGAATCGACTTGCCTGCCGATTGGCCGCGTGCGGTCAGGGTGATGTCGAGCAGCTTGGCGGCTTTCTTGGCGTCCTCATAGAAGATCTCGTAGAAGTCGCCCATGCGATAGAACATCAGCTGGTCCGGGTGCTGATTTTTCAGCTTCCAGTACTGCTGCATCATCGGGGTGTGTTCGCTGAGATCGCTCTGACTCATTGGCTGGCCTTGCGTGCAAAAGGCGCTAGTGTACGGTATCCCGCTGGCCCGCTTTAACCCCGGAGTGCACATGTCCGTTACCGATGAAGAGCTGACTTCCCTGGCCGCCAGGCTGGGAGAGGAGCTAAAGGCGCGTGGTGAGTCGGTAACCACCGCAGAGTCCTGTACCGGCGGTGGCATCGCCGAAGCGATCACCCGTATTCCGGGTAGCTCCGCCTGGTTCGAGGCGGGCTATGTCACCTACTCGAATACGCAGAAAACCGAGCAGCTCGCGGTGCCGATGGAGTTGTTTCCGCAGGTGGGAGCGGTCAGCCGAGAGGTGGTCGAGGCAATGGTGCATGGCGCCCAGCAGCGTAGCGGCGCACGTTTCGCCATAGCGGTCAGCGGTGTGGCCGGACCGGATGGTGGCTCGCCGGATAAACCGGTCGGTACGGTCTGGTTGGCGTGGGGGAATGGAAGGGATGTCGAGGCTGTACGCCGCCACTTTCCGGGCGATCGCCTGGCCGTGCGCCGACAAACTGTTGCGGAAGCGCTCAAGGGACTGATCCGACTAGCTGCAGGAGAAAAAGCCGTTCAGGGGTAGGCGAGCGACTTGCCCTATGGAATAATACTGTCTACTTATACAGTTGTTGGTGGCCGCCAGGCCCTCTTGATTTTAGTGAGGACTTCAATGGACGAGAACAAGAAGCGCGCCTTGGCTGCTGCCCTGGGCCAGATCGAGAAACAGTTCGGCAAGGGCGCGGTCATGCGCATGGGCGACCATGACCGCCAGGCTATCCCGGCTATTTCTACCGGTTCCCTGGGCCTGGACATCGCGCTTGGTATTGGCGGCCTGCCGAAGGGGCGTATCGTAGAAATCTACGGTCCCGAATCTTCCGGTAAGACCACCCTGACCCTCTCCGTCATCGCCGAAGCCCAGAAAATGGGCGCTACCTGCGCCTTCGTCGACGCCGAACATGCCCTGGATCCGGACTACGCCGGCAAGCTCGGCGTGAATGTCGACGATCTGCTGGTTTCCCAACCGGATACTGGCGAACAAGCCCTGGAAATCACCGACATGCTGGTGCGCTCCAACGCCGTTGACGTGATCATCGTCGACTCCGTGGCCGCTCTGGTACCCAAGGCCGAAATCGAAGGCGAAATGGGTGACTCCCACGTTGGTCTGCAAGCGCGCCTGATGTCCCAGGCACTGCGCAAGATTACCGGCAACATCAAGAACGCCAACTGCCTGGTCATCTTCATCAACCAGATTCGTATGAAGATTGGTGTGATGTTCGGCAACCCGGAAACCACCACTGGCGGTAACGCCCTGAAGTTCTACGCCTCCGTGCGCCTCGACATTCGCCGCACCGGCGCGGTGAAAGAGGGTGAGGAAGTCGTGGGCAGTGAAACCCGCGTCAAGGTTGTGAAGAACAAGGTGGCTCCGCCCTTCCGCCAGGCCGAATTCCAGATCATGTACGGCAAAGGCATCTACCGCACCGGCGAGATCATCGACCTGGGTGTGCAGCAGGGCCTGGTGGAGAAGTCCGGTGCCTGGTACAGCTACCAGGGCAACAAGATCGGCCAAGGCAAGGCGAATGCCGCCAAGTACCTGGAAGACAACCCGGAAGTTGCTAGCGCCATCGAGAAGATCATCCGCGAGAAGCTGCTGGTCGACTCGTCCGCCAACACCAAGTCGGCTGCCACAGTTGACGATCTGGCCGACGTAGACCTCTGATCCTCCTATGCCTGTAGTGCTCGACAACTCCGCCGCAGTGCGGCGGGCCGCCATGGACCTACTGGCGCAGCGCGAGCATGGGCGATTCGAGCTGACGCGTAAGCTGCGTCAGCGCGGCGCCCCTCCTGAGTTGATCGACAGTGCCCTCGACCGTTTGACGGAAGAGGGCCTGCTCTCCGAATCCCGCTATCTCGAAAGCTTCATCGCCAGCCGCGCCCGCGGCGGCTATGGGCCGCAACGCATTCGCGAAGAGCTGGCCCAGCGCGGTCTTCCACGAAGCGATATCGACCTGGCCCTGCGCGAGGCTGATATCGACTGGAACGAACAGCTGCGCGAGGTCTGGCGTCGTAAGTTCAATCGGCAGCCCCAGGACGCCCGCGAGCGTGCTCAGCAGGGCCGCTTTCTCACCTACCGTGGCTATTCCATGGAGATGATCAGCCGTCTCCTGCGCGGTAGTTCCGACGACTGACGTTCCATAAGGGCAGCCTTGAGCCATGCGCGGTCGCGCATGGCTGGTCGCTGGATGGGATTGGTTGTGCTTGGCGGATCAGACTTTGCTGGCCCAGTGTTGCGGCAGGTTGATGAAGTCGATCAGCTCGCGCAGGCGACCGTGGTCACGGCCATTGAAGCGAAATGCCAGGCGAATGAGCTCACTGAACTCCGGCTCATCCTTCTCCGGCTCTAGATACGCTTGCTGACTGAAATCGCCCTCCAGGCATAGGTCTGCGAACTGCTCCCGAATCTGGTCGAGGGCCCGTCCGCTGAGCGTATGATTCATGCGAATCACAAAGCTGTTCTTCAGCCAGCGGCTGGAGTGGTAGTTGCGGTAGAACTGCGCGATTTCTGCTGCGGCTTCGTCGGCATTGCGCACTAGACGCATCAGGTTCATGTCGCTGGGCAGGATGTAGCGGTTGCGTTCCAGTTGCTCGTGGAGGAATCCGATGGCGTCTTCCCAATAGCTACCATCCGGCTCGTCCAGCAACACCACTGGCACGACCGGGCTCTTGCCAGTCTGGATCAGGGTAAGCACTTCCAGCGCTTCATCCAGCGTGCCGAAACCACCTGGGCATAGCACCAGCGCATCGGCTTCCTTGACGAAGAACAGCTTGCGTACAAAGAAGAAGTGGAACGACAGCAAATGTTCGGTGCCATCGACCGTAGTGTTGGCATGTTGTTCGAAAGGGAGGGTGATATTCAGTCCAAGGCTGTTTTCCAGCCCAGCACCTTCATGGGCTGCGGCCATGATGCCGCCGCCTGCACCGGTGATAACCATCAGGTCGCGCTTGGCCAGTTCAGCGCCCAACTGGCGGGCCAGAGTGTAGACGGGGTGCCCCTCAGGGGTTCGCGCCGAGCCAAACACGGTGACTTTGCGACGCCGCTTGAACTGCTCTAGTACGCTGAAGGCGTGCTCCATTTCGCGCAGAGTCTGCAGCATGATCTTGGCGTCCCAACGGTTGCGGTCGGCCTGCGCCATGCGCACCACGGTAATCAGCATTTCGCGGTAGAGCGCGAGGTTGGGGCTGCCGCTGGGAACGGTAAGGTTGATCAGCTCATCGACTTTCTGGGTCAGGTCGATTCCACTGGTCTGGAAGTGCCGGGAGAGATAATCGTCCGGATCATAGGGCATAGCATTCTCCTTGCTCATCGACTTCTCTGAGCCGCTCTGCTGGCTGTGTCCGTAATCCGGGCGACCCAGTCGAGCCGCTCAACTACAGCTTGCGGCAGGGAACGAATCTTTTCCAGCCGACCTCCGCCTGAATGTAGGGAGGCCAAGCTCTGGAGCATGGCGCAGCGCGTCGGCTGCACATAGGGGAAGGAGAAGGCGCTCCGAACTGGGGAGCGCCGCAGAAACGATTAGTTGGTCTTGGCCTTGAGGCCGCAGTCCTTGGCGGTGAAGCGCTCGGAAGTCACCGGGCGATTGGTCTTGTACTCGCTGAACTCATAGCGCAGGCCTGCGCCACGTGCCAGCAATTGACGGTAGCCGGTGTTGCGGCAAACGCTCGCACCTAGTTGTGCGCGCACGGCATCGGGATTTGCGCGCATCTGGGCGGCATGGGCCTCACGCACGCTGAGGTGATTCACCAGTTCGTTGCCATCCACCGTGTAGCCCTGGTCGAGGATGTCCTCGTTGATCGCGCGCGGCGTACCGGCGCTGCTCTCCTTGGCCACTTTATCGAGCATCTTGCTGAGCTCGTAGTCCTTCAGTGAGGCGGCCTGGGCGAACAATGGCAGGGTCGCGCAAAGGGCGAGGGCAGTGAGGCGCAGCATGGAAATCTCCTAACGAAAAGTAGCTGTTTGACCAGCGCGGCAATTGTGCGTTCGCAGGCGGGGCTTGTCGCGTGAAAAATCTGCGTCGTCCGGTCGACGGTGCGTTACGACGCCTCTGGTAGAATCGCTCGATTCTTTCCGATCAATCTGATTTCACCTGCCACCATTCGGTATGCGGGCTGATCAGCTGCCGTACTGGAATCCGCTTCGATGAGTCACGCTGTTTTCCGCCTGCGCGCCGAGTGTCTTGCGCGCAGCACCCGTCCCTTCGTGGCCCGTGGATCGCGTTCGCCCCGCTGCCCGGGGTGCCGGGTCGCTTTCGAGTATTGCTTCTGCGCCTGGCGCCCCAAGGTCCCTGTGCGCTCCGGCGTGTGCCTGATGATGTATCACTCCGAGCCAATGAAACCGAGCAACACCGGTTGGCTGATTGCGGATCTGGTGCCCGATACCTGGGCTTTTGGCTGGTCGCGCACCGAGGTGGATGAGGCACTGCTGGCGCTGCTGGAAGACTCGCAGTGGCAGCCGTACCTGGTGTTTCCAGGCGAGTATGCGGAGCCGGAGCGTGTGGTGGATCACGTCGAGACGGGGGCGGGCAAGCGGCCACTGTTTATCCTGCTCGATGCCACCTGGACCGAGGCGCGCAAGATGTTCCGCAAGAGCCCCTATCTGGATCGCTTCCCAGTGCTGAGCCTGACCCCGGAGCAGATTTCCCGCTATCGCTTGCGCCGCTCCACTCGCGAGGAGCACCTATGCACCGCCGAAGTCGGTGCGCTTTGCCTGGAGCTGGCCGGTGACGAACAGGCCGGTGGCGCGCTGAACGCCTATCTGGATGTGTTCACTGAACGCTACCTGGGCGCCAAGCGGAAGTTGCCCCTGGACGAGGCAAGTCCGGCGCATCAGGCGCTCAGTGTTTTCCTCTGATCAGGCTTCGGCGCTGGTCGGGCTCGCCTGCACTTCACGCTTCTGCGGCCAGAGCTGGGCCACCAGCATGCCGGCGAACATCAGGGCACAGCCGAAGTAGCCGCGTGTGTGCAGGGACTCATCCAGCAGCAGGGCACCTGCGATAGCGGCGAACACCGCTTCCAGGGAGAGGATGATGGCGGCGTGGGAGGCGATGGCGTGGCGCTGCGCTACCACCTGCAGGGTGTAACCGATGGCGACGGCGATAACGCCGCCATAGAGAATGGCCGGGCCGGCCTGGAGGATGGCGTCTATCCGGATCTCTTCGAACACGACGGCCAGCGCCAGGCTCACCAACGCGCATACCGCGAATTGCAGGATCGCAAGGCGGATCGGGTCATAGCGGCTGGCAAAGAAACCCACCAGCAGCACATGCACGCCCCAGACGCAGGCGCCAGCCAGCTGCAGCCAGTCACCGGATGCAACCTGGAAACCTTCACCGACGCTGAGCAGGGACATACCGATGACCGCCAGGCTGGCCCCCAGCCAGGTCCCCATGCCAGTGCGATGGCCGAGGAAGAGTCCCAGCAGCGGCACGATGATGACGTAGAGACCGGTGATGAAGCCGGAATTGGTGACGCTGGTAAACAGCAGGCCCACCTGCTGCAGATTGATTCCCAGCGACAGGGCCAGGCCCATCAGCAAGCCGCCGAGCAGCATGCCGCGATTGAGTGGTTGCTTGACCGCTGGCTTGGGCAGCACCAGCAGCAGGGGCAATAGGATCAGGGCGCCAAGGGCGAAGCGCAGGCCGGTATAAAGGAAGGGGCCGACCGCATCCATGCCCAGGCGCTGGGCGACGAAAGCTGCGCCCCAGATGGCGGCAGTGATCAGCATCAGGATATCGGCGCGCAGTGCTTGGCTTCGCATGGTGTTTCTCGACGGGAAAAGCCGGAAACTTTGCCGTAAAGCGTTCGACTTGACCACCCCGTCCCGGCTCGGCATGCTGAGCGCCGCTTTACGGCCTGCCCGTATCAAGCTCCGGGTCCTGGCTAGCGTATCCCGTCGTGCCGAAATGCCTCTCCACACCCCAGAGAGGCGTGTCTGGGCCCATTACAAAAAGGACATGCCCATGGCCTCATACGAAATTCTCATCGCCGATGACCACCCGCTGTTTCGCAGCGCCTTGCAGCAAGCCCTGACCCTGGGCCTCGGGCCTGATGTACGGCTGGTGGAAGCGGCGAGCATTGCCGAACTCGAGACCCGTCTGGGCGAGCGCGCCGACTGGGACCTGGTCCTGCTCGATCTGAACATGCCAGGCGCCTATGGCTTTTCCGGACTGGTGTTATTGCGTGGCCAGTACCCACAGATTCCCGTCGTAATGATCTCTGCACAGGAAGAGGCCGCGGTAGTCGCACGTTCGCGTGAGTTCGGTGCGAGCGGCTTCATTCCCAAGTCCAGTCCACTGGAAGTGATCCAGAGCGCGGTGCGCGCGGTGCTCGATGGCGACGCCTGGTGGCCGCCTCAGCTTCAGGAGGCCCAGGCCCTGTCCGATGAGGCCAAGGCGGCCAGTGAAGGCCTCGCCAGCCTGACGCCTCAGCAGTTCCGCGTACTGACCATGGTCTGCGAAGGGCTGTTGAACAAGCAGATCGCATTCGAGCTGCATGTCTCCGAAGCTACGGTGAAGGCCCACGTAACGGCCATCTTCCGCAAGCTCAATGTACGTACGCGAACCCAGGCTGCACTGCTGCTGCAACAGATGGAATCGATTCCTTCGGCCTGAGTTCGGCATTTCACGCAAATTTGAAGCGCGTTGCGTTAGGCTGCGCGCTCCTTTCTAAAGCCCCTTCTACTATGTCGCCATTCAAAGGCCAGACTGGCCTCAAACGCATCCTCAATGCCGCCGGCTATTCCTTCGACGGCCTGCGTGCCGCCTTCACTGGCGAAGCTGCCTTCCGCCAGCTGGTACTGCTCAATGTGGTACTGATCCCGCTGTCCTTCTTTCTCGATGTCAGTCGTGGCGAACGCGCCCTGATGATTGGCGCGTGCCTGTTGGCGCTGATTGTCGAACTGTTGAACTCGGCGGTGGAAGCGGCCATCGACCGCATCTCGCTCGAGCGCCATCCGCTGTCGAAGAACGCCAAGGATATGGGCAGTGCGGCTCAGTTCACGGCGTTGACCCTGATCACCGCCGTCTGGGCCACGATCCTCCTCGGGTAATCCTCAGGCTATCGGTGGTAGCACGATCTCGTCGCTTCGGTTCACGCCAGCGGTCAATGCCCTGCACTGGTCGAGAAACTCGCGCATGGCCGCTGTCTGGTACTTCTGCCGGTGCCAGATGAAGTAGAACTGCCGGCGCAAATCGATGCCCGGGGTTTCCAGCGGCACCAGGCTGCCACGGCGGAAGGCATCGCGCAGGGCCAGCCGCGAGATGCAGCTTATGCCCAGCCCAGACTCCACCGCGCGCTTGATCGCCTCGGTGTGCTCAAGCTCAAGCCGTATGTTCAGCGGGGTAGGGTGATGGCGCATGGCCTGGTCGAAGGTCAGCCGTGTGCCTGAGCCCCGTTCTCGAAGGATCCAGGCCTCGCGGCTGAGTTCTTCCATGCTCGCCTGGCCCTTGGCTGCCAGTGGATGCCGCGGTGCGCAGAACACCACCAACTCATCCTCCACCCAGGGTACGACTTCGATATCCGGGTGCTGACAGTCACCTTCGATTAGACCCAGATCAAGTTCGTACAAGGCAATCTGCTGGACGATATTCGCCGTGTTCTGCACGTGCAGGCTCACGCGACATTCCGGGTGGCGTTGCATGAAGGCGCCTATCAACAGTGTGGCGAGATAGTTACCCACGGTGAGTGTGGCGCCGACATCAAGGGAGCCGAAGCCAGTCTTGCCATTGAGTAGATCCTCGATCTCTCGTGCCTGGTCCAGCAGGGCGACGGCCTGGGGCAACAACTGGCGACCGAGGGCACTGAGGCTGAGGCGCTTGCCGGCCCGATCGAACAGCTGGCATCCGGATTGGCGCTCCAGTTCAGTTAGTGAGGTACTGGTCGCCGACTGGGAGAGCGACAACTGCTCCGCAGCACGGGAGACGCTTTCCTGTTGGGCGACGGCGACATAGACCTGGATCTGTCTGAGAGTAAATCGCATATCTATATAACCGATAACCTATATCTTGATAATTCAGTTAACAGATATTGTGGCGGTCATTACAATGTCGCGCAATTGCGCCCCCTGACCAGTGCGGCGCTGGCGACTTCCCAAACTTTCGGAGCCCCGTAAATGAGCAACATGAACTCCGAACGCATCCTCAGCGTTCATCACTGGAACGACACGCTGTTCAGCTTCAAGTGCACCCGCGACCCGGGCCTGCGCTTCGAGAACGGGCAGTTCGTCATGATCGGCCTGCAACAGCCCAGCGGCCGTCCGCTGATGCGCGCCTATTCCATCGCCAGCCCGAACTGGGAAGAGCACCTCGAGTTCTTCAGCATCAAGGTGCCGGATGGTCCGCTGACCTCCCAGCTGCAGCACCTCAAGGAAGGCGACGAGATCATTATCAGCAAGAAGCCCACCGGCACCCTGGTCCTCGATGACCTGAACCCCGGTAAGCACCTCTACCTGCTGAGCACTGGCACCGGCCTCGCCCCCTTCATGAGCGTGATCCAGGACCCGGAAACCTACGAGCGTTTCGAGAAGGTCATCCTTGTGCACGGCGTGCGCTACGTGAACGAAGTTGCCTACCGCGAGTTCATCACCGAGCACCTGCCGAAGAACGAGTTCTTCGGTGAGGCGGTGAAAGACAAGCTGATCTACTACCCCACCGTGACCCGCGAGCCGTTCGAGAACCAGGGCCGCCTGACCGACCTGATGCGCAGCGGCAAGCTGTTCGAGGACATCGGCCTGCCGCCGATCAACCCGCAGGACGACCGCGCGATGATCTGCGGCAGCCCGAGCATGCTCGACGAGACCAGCGAAGTGCTCGACAGCTTCGGCCTGAAGATCTCCGCACGCATGCGTGAGCCGGGTGACTACCTGATCGAGCGCGCCTTCGTAGAGAAGTAAGCCTCGACAGCTCCAAAACAAAGCCCGCCAATTGGCGGGCTTTGTCGTTCCCGGAGAATCAGACCGGGGAACTGAAGCGCTGCCCGGAGATAGCCGGGTGGTAGATCGGCTGGATCTTGTTCCCCGCCGGGTCCAGCACATGGAAGCTGTAGGCGCCGTCGCCATGGGCGAAGGGACGGTCAAGCATGGTCACGCCATGAGCCTTGAGGTACTGGAACCAGGCCTCCAGCTCGTCAAGGCTGTCCACCACGAAGCCGTAGTGATCCACCGCCTGCATGCCGCTACTGGGAGCAAAGGCTCGGCCGAGGGAGAGATTGTCGTTACCGCAGGTTAGGTAAACCAGGTCCTCGTTGGCGCGGTTGAGGACTTCCATGCCCAGTACGTCCACGTAGAAGCGTTCGCACTCTTCCAGATTGGGCACGACGATGGCGATATGGCGCAGGCCATTGAGGCGACTTGGACGGCTGGGCATTTCTTTGACTCCGTTTTTGTATACAATTTTTTGTAAATATAAGACAAAACGGAGTTCAACGTGTACTGCCTTCTTCTCAAGACCCGCCTGCGTCCCGGTAGCCTGGACGCCTTTATGGATGCCATGCGCATCAACGCCGCTGCGTCGGTACGAGACGAGCCCGGTTGTCTGGTGTTCGATGTGCTGCAGGATCGCAGCGACCCCGACCTGATCTGGCTCTACGAGGTCTATACCGACGAAGCCGCCTTCGAGGCGCATATGCTGACCCCGCACTTCCTCGCCAGCCGGCCACTGGTGGAGCCTCTGATACTCGAACAGGATTGCATCGAAGCGGATTCCCTGGCGCTCAACGCCGTTCGCTGATTCCTGCGTCTGAAGGGTGGCAATCGCCCTTCATTCCCACCACCGCTGCTGTCGAGCGTCATTGGTGGATCGAAGAAGTGATTCACGAAACTGTGGGAGCGAGTTCATTCGCGATCCAAATCGCTCCCACAGTTTCAACCTTGCGCGATTTCCAGCACGCGAATCCGTCCGGGTTCCGGGTAGTGCCAGCGCACATCCACGTCCCACAGCCGGGTGCCGTAGCGGCGTTCGGGCTCAGGCTTCTGATAGGCCGGGCGTGGGTCCTGGGCGAGGCACTGTTCGATCAATTCGGTCAGGGGCTCACCCAGGCGCTGGCCGTGCTCATGGGCCTGGAGCAGGGCGGTTGGCTCCCATTCCACTGGAATGAGTTCAGGTGCAGCGTCGGCGATGGCATTCAGCGCGCCATCCTGGCAATCGGCGTAGGGCACATAGGGTTTGATGTCGATTACCGGAGTGCCGTCCAGCAGGTCGATCCCGGATAGCCAGAGTCGGCCGGCCTCCACCTTTTCCAGCTTCACCACCGACTGACCAATGCCGTTGGGCCGGTAGGTGGAGCGACTGGCAAAGACGCCGATGGACTGGTTGCCGCCAAGCCGTGGCGGACGCACCTTCAGGCGCGGCTTGTCTTCCAGTGCCTGGTGGAAGAGGAACAGCAGCCAGACATGGCTGACCTGCTCCAGGCCGGCCACGGCATCGCCAGTGTCGAAAGGCGGCGTAAGCTCCAGCACGCCCCGGGCCGCAGGGGCCAGATGCGGCTGGCGGGGGATGGCGAATTTTTCCTTGAAGCAGGAACGGACGTAGCCGACCGGCGAAATGTTGTGCTGCATATCAGTAAGGAACGCGGCAGCCGGCGTCGCGGAAGGCTCCGCCGAGGCGCTGCCAGCCTTCGCCCGGACTGGTCTGGGCGCAGGTCAGGGCACCATCGAGCTTGCTTTGCCAGATGAAGAAGGGAGACGGCGCGGCGAAACTCGGGGTGGCCAGAGTGAGCAGCAAGGTGAGGAGCGTGAGGCGCATGGGGTAATTCCGGTGACGTGCGCGGCTACCCTAGCGCCGCTCCGGGCGCCGCGCAATAGACCGGTTACAGGTGGAAACCGCCGTCGATGGGGATGATGGCACCGGTCATGTAGGCCCCGGCGGTGCTGGCCAGGCTGATAGCCAATGCCGCCATCTCTTCACCCCGGCCCCAGCGCTTCATCGGAATCAGCGCGGTATCGCGCGCCATGGCTTCCGGGTCGTTGGCGATGAAACGGGTCATCTTGCTGGGGAAGCGACCAGGGGCGATCACATTGACGTTGATGTGTTCCGCCACCAGTTCCCGCGCCAGCATTCGCGACAGCTGATGCAGAGCAGCCTTGCTCGGACCATAGGCGTAGGCTTCCTCGCCATGGGAGGTGATGCCCGCGACCGACCCGATATTGATCACCCGGGCCGGGCTCGCTTCGCTGCCAGCCTTGCGCAGCAAGGGCAGTAGCTGCTGGATACAACTGAACACGGAGGTGACGTTGAGCTGCATGACCTTCTCCCAGCCTTTTGCCGGATAACTTTCCAAGGGCGCGCCCCAGGTTGTGCCGGCGTTGTTCACCAGGATGTCCAGTTGTTCCGTGCGTTGCGCCAGCGCAGCAGCCAGGTCCCTGGCCCCTTCCTCGCTAGAGAGGTCCGCGGCAAGGCCTTGGCATTCGCCGTAGACGGAGAGTTCGGCTGCAGTTTCACGACAGGCTTCGGCATCACGGGCGCAAATGAAGACGCGGGCACCTGCCTCGAGAAAGCCCTGGGCGATCATCCGCCCGATGCCACGGGTACCACCGGTGACCAGGGCGGTGCGGCCCTGAAGACTGAAATAGGGGGGCATAGCGAACCTCGCGAGTGAGCCGGGAAAGGCCCATACCCTAGCCCCGGCATGGCCGGGGCGGGGGCATTATCGAGGTGCGGAATGAAGCGGCATTGTCACGCCGGAGCCGCCTGGGAAGCAGCCAATTCGGCATCCTTGGCCAAGGCTCGCTTGTAGGCCGGACGTTCGATGAAGCGTGCGATGTAGTCCTTGATCGCCGGCACTTCCGGGATCAGGCCGAACTGGGTCGTCCAGTTCAACGCGCTGCCCCAGAGCACATCGGCGGCGGTGAACTGTTCACCCAGTAGCCAGGGGCCGTCCTTCAACTGGCCGAGCAAGGTCTTCATGACGCTGTCGAAATCGCCGTATGGCGAGCGCGATTCTGGAATCGGCTCGCGCTTCTGCACACGATCCACCACAGCCGGTTCGAAGCACGAGCCGTAGAACACCATCCAGCGCAGATAAGGCCCGCGCAATGGATCGCCCAGCGTTGGCGCCAACTTGGCTTCTGGATATATATCGGCGAGATAGAGGTAGACCGAAACCTGCTCGGTGACTACCGCATCGCCATGGGTGATGGTGGGCACCTTGCCCATGGGGTTGATGGCGAGAAACTCGGGCTTGCGCTGTTCGCCTGTCTTCATGTTCATCACATGGAGGTTGTACTCCACGCCCAGTTCTTCCAGCAGGGTCAGCGCACCCGTGGATCGGGTGTAGGGGCAGTGGTAGAGGGTTACCTGGCGGTTCTCGGTAGTCATTGTTCTGGTTCCGCGTGGTCCATGGATGAAGCGAGTCTAGACGGTGCCCCTAGAGCCTGCCGTCCCGGCGCAGACGGCGCAGTACCCAGTGGCGGTAAGCCAGTGACAGAAGTGGTTTGATGAGCGGCAGGCCGATCAGCCAGGCCAGCGGCGCCAGTCTGGGAACACGGGCGAGCAGGAGGATGTAGGCGTCCAGTTCGCGGTGAACTCGGCCGGCTTCATCCTGGACATGGAGTTCGGTGAGCGCGAGGTAGGGGTCGATACCAAGGGTGCGCAGTTCTGCGTCGCGGCCGGTGATGTCGATCCATTCCACACCTTCGGCGGCCCTTGGAAGGGATTCGTACCAGTGGCGATCGGCATTACAGCGAGGACAGGCGCCGTCGTAGAAGACCTTGAGCATGGTCAGGCTCCGGTGATGGGTGTCGCTGCGCTCAACCACATCCTACGACTAATAGGGCGCGTGAGTTTGCCCAAAAGAAAAAGCCCCGCATCAGCGGGGCCCTTTCATTCATCTATCGACTCAGACCAGCTCGGCCCACATGTCGTACTCGTCGGCGTCGACGATGCGTACGCGGACCTTGTCGCCCGGCTTCACGCTGGTGGATTCGATGAACACGCTGCCATCGATTTCCGGCGCGTCCGCCCAGGAACGGGCCACGGCGCCTTCGTCGTCCACCTCGTCGATCAGCACGTCCATTTCCCGGCCAATCTTCAGCTGCAGGCGAGCGGTGGAAATAGCCTGCTGGTGCGCCATGAAACGCTCCCAGCGGTCCTGCTTCACGTCGTCCGGTACCGGCTCCAGGCCGAGGTCGTTGGCCGGTGCGCCGTCCACGGGGGAGTACTGGAAGCAGCCGACGCGATCCAGCTGGGCTTCGGTCAGCCAGTCCAGAAGGTACTGGAAGTCTTCCTCGGTTTCGCCGGGGAAGCCGACGATGAAGGTGGAGCGGATGGTCAGGTCCGGGCAGATCTCGCGCCACTTCTTGATGCGGGCCAGGGTCTTGTCTTCGAAGGCCGGACGCTTCATCGACTTGAGCACTTTCGGGCTGGCGTGCTGGAAGGGAATGTCCAGGTAGGGCAGCAGTTTTCCCTCGGCCATCAGCGGGATCACGTCATCCACGTTGGGGTACGGATAGACGTAGTGCAGGCGGACCCAGACGCCCATTGCGGACAGGGCTTCGCACAGCTCCAGCATGCGGGTCTTCACCGGCTGACCGTTCCAGAAGTCCAGTTTGTACTTGAGGTCGACGCCGTAGGCGCTGGTGTCCTGGGAGATCACCAGCAGTTCCTTCACGCCGGCCTTGACCAGGCGCTCGGCCTCGGAGAGCACATCGCCTACAGGGCGGCTGACCAAGCGGCCGCGCATGGAGGGGATGATGCAGAAGCTGCAGCTGTGGTTGCAGCCTTCGGAAATCTTCAGGTAGGCGTAGTGACGCGGGGTCAGCTTGATGCCCTGGGGCGGTACCAGGTCGACGAAGGGGTCGTGGTCGGCCTTTGGCGGAATCACCTCGTGCACGGCACTGACCACTTGCTCGTACTGCTGAGGACCGGTCACGGCCAGTACGCTCGGGTGCACGTCACGAATGGAGTCTTCGGAAACACCCATGCAACCGGTGACGATCACCTTGCCGTTCTCTGCGATGGCTTCACCGATGGCGTCCAGGGATTCGGCCTTGGCGCTGTCGATGAAACCGCAGGTGTTTACCACTACTACGTCGGCATCCTGGTAGGTCGGCACGATCTCGTAGCCTTCCATGCGCAGCTGGGTGAGGATGCGTTCGGAGTCGACAGTGGCCTTTGGGCAACCCAGGCTGACGAATCCGACTTTTGGAGTAGCGGTGGACATTGCGGCTAACCTCGATGGGCGCTCGGGAGGGCGCCTCTGATCAAAAAGTGCGCAATTCTAGCGGCAGGCGCGGACCATTTCCACCCTCATCTGTTGTCATTTCGCGGCTAGCCTTTAGGAAACTGGTGAGGGATGAGTGGGATGCTTCTCATTGCCGGGAAGGCTTCTCAAATGATGCGCGGCAACAGTCATCAACAGGAAGGTTCAGATGAGCGAGAGCATCACGCAACCTGCCGAGCAGCACGCCGGACATACGGCTTCCGGCCTCGGCATGCTGGTCGCCGCAGCGGGAGTGGTCTACGGCGATATCGGCACCAGCCCGCTGTACACCCTCAAGGAAGTGTTTTCCGAACAGTATGGAGTCCAGGTCAACCATGACGGGGTTCTGGGGGTACTTTCACTGATCTTCTGGTCGCTGATCTGGGTGGTCTCGATCAAGTACATGCTGTTCGTGCTGCGCGCCGATAACGACGGGGAAGGCGGCGCCATGGCGTTGACCGCCCTGGCCCAGCGTGCCGCCAGGTCATACCCCAGGCTGAAACTGGCGGTGTTGCTGCTCGGCCTGTTTGGCACGGCGCTGTTCTATGGCGACAGCATGATCACCCCGGCAATCTCGGTTCTCTCGGCTATCGAGGGCCTCGATCTGGCGTTCGATGGCATCAGCCACTGGGTGGTGCCGCTATCGTTGATCGTGCTGGTAGGGCTGTTTCTGATCCAGAAACACGGCACCGCGCGGATCGGGATTTTCTTCGGGCCGATCATGGTGCTCTGGTTCAGCGTGCTGGGTGCCCTCGGGCTCTACGGGATACTCCAGCAGCCCGAAGTGCTCAAGGCGATAAACCCATACTGGTGCTTACATTTCTTTATTACCCATCCGGCCGTCGGCGTGGCCATTCTCGGGGCGGTGGTGTTGGCCCTGACCGGGGCCGAGGCGCTCTACGCCGATATGGGGCACTTTGGCCGCAAACCTATCGCCCGCGCCTGGTTCTTCCTGGTGCTACCGGGGCTGGTGCTGAATTACTTCGGCCAGGGTGCGGCGATCCTTGGTGATGCCAACGCGGCGCGAAACCCTTTCTACTTATTGGCACCGGGCTGGGCGCTGCTGCCCATGGTACTGCTGTCTACCCTGGCCACCGTGATCGCGTCCCAGGCGGTGATATCCGGAGCATTCTCCCTGACTCATCAGGCCATGCAGCTGGGGTACATACCACGCATGTTCGTGCAGCACACGTCGCAGCAGGAGCAGGGACAGATCTATATCGGCGCCGTGAACTGGGCGTTGATGGTGGGCGTTGTGCTGCTGGTGCTGGGCTTCGAGTCGTCTGGGGCGCTGGCCTCGGCGTACGGCGTGGCGGTGACGGGGACCATGCTGATCACCACCCTGTTGGTGTCCGTGGTGATGCTGCTGCTGTGGAAAACGCCCTGGTGGCTGGCGGTTCCGGTGCTGCTCGGCTTTCTCTTCGTCGATAGCCTGTTCTTCGCCGCCAACGTGCCGAAGATCCTCCAGGGTGGTGCCTTCCCGGTTGTTGCCGGTACTGCCTTGTTCATCCTGATGACCACCTGGAAGCGTGGCAAGCAGATCGTGGTCGAGCGCCTGGACGAAACCGCGTTGCCATTGCCGCTGTTCATCGCCAGCATCCGTTCGCAGCCGCCCCATCGGGTGCAGGGTACTGCCGTGTTCCTCACCGCGCGGACGGACGCCGTGCCCCACGCGCTGTTGCACAACCTGCTGCACAACCAGGTGCTGCATGGGCAGGTAGTGCTACTGACGGTTATCAGCGAGGACACGCCGCGGGTGGCGCCAGATCGGCGTTTCGAGGTGGACGCCTACGGCGATGGTTTCTTCCGGGTGATCCTGCACTTCGGTTTCATCGAAGAACCGGACGTGCCGGCGGCGCTGAAGCTCTGTCACCTCAATGAGCTGGATTTCAGCCCGATGAGCACCACCTACTTCCTCAGTCGCGAGACGGTGATTCCCACCAAGCGCATTGGCATGGCGCGTTGGCGGGAGGCACTTTTCGCCTTCCTGCTGAAGAACGCCAACAGCAACCTGAAGTACTTCAACCTGCCGCTGAACCGGGTGATCGAGCTGGGGACGCAGGTGGAAATTTGAAACCTTGCAAGTAGGGTGCGTCATGCGCACCGGAACATCGCGCGATGCTTCCGGTGCGCGCGGCGCACCCTGCTGGGAGCCTGGTATCAGCTCTTGCCTGGCAACATACGCGCCAGGGTGTTGTCCCGGCTCACATAGTGGTGGAACAGCGCGGCCACGGCGTGTAGGCCGATCAGCCAGTAGCCGGCGGTGCCCGCCAACTCGTGGAGCTCCTTGATCTGGCCGGCCAGTTCCTTGTTCGGGCCAATCAGTGCCGGCAGTTCCAGGCCGAAGAAGGGGATGGGCTTGCCTGCGGCGCTGAGGATCAGCCAACCGGCCAGGGGGGCACCGATCATCAGGGCGTAGAGCGCCAGGTGCATCAGCTTGGAGAGGGCGTTCTGCCAGCTTGCCGGTGCGGGTTCGATGGCCGGGGTTGGGGAAGTCATTCGTCCGATCAGGCGCAGCCCGACCAGGAAGAGCACTGCCAGGCCGAGCATGAAGTGCCAGTGCTTGAGAAGTTCGCGGGCTTCGCTGCCTTTGGGAAAGTTGCCCTTCAGCTCGATGCAGGCATACACGGCGGCGATCAGTACCAGCATCAGCCAGTGCAGGGCGATGGACAGGCTCCCATAGCGGGCGGGTGTGTTCTTGAGACTCATCACGGTTCCTCTTTCTCGTTATGCGAAACAGCCGAAGAGAATAGTCGCCTTGCCTTAAGCGAATCTGAACCCAGATCAATCCCTGGCCAGGGAATCCTGCCGTTTCTCTACTGCTGCCAGCAGTTTCTCCGCCAATGCCGGATATTTCTCGTCGTAATGGTGGCCACCCGGAAGCTCCAGATTTTCCCCGACGGCGCCCGGTTGGGTGCATCCGCTTTCATTGGCTTCGTCCTTGCCGAACACGCACAGCACCTTGGCTGCAGGCAACCTGGCCAGTTCCGGAGCGGTGGCGGCTTCCTGGCCGGCTTTGCCGAGCCAGCCTTGTACTTCGATTTCGAAGCTGCCGCTGCGCGCCAGGGCCAGCAGCAGGATGGCGTCCACCTGGTCCTGGTCGGCCTTGGGCAGACGGTTGTAGAAGGCCGGTAGCACGTCGGCGCCAAACGAGTAGCCCGCCAACACGAAGCGCTTGGCGCCCCACTTTTCGCGGTATTGCTTCATCAGTCGGCTGAGATCGGCGGCGCCCTGTTCCGGGCTCTTGTGCTGCCAGAAGTAGCGCAGTGAATCGATGCCGACCACTGAGTGGCCACGCTTGGCCATTTCGTCCGCCACGGCGCGATCCAGGTCGCGCCAGCCGCCGTCACCGGAATAGAACAGGGTGACGGTTTCGACGGGTTTGGCCGCTGGCACTTCCACGACCGGCAACGGCTCGCCCTGGCCTTGCAGCAGGCTGGCGAGGCGCTGCTGGAGCAATTGCACGAGGCTGGTGTCGTAGTCGCTGATCAGGGTTTCGGCGTTGGCCTGTTTGCGTGCGAATGCGGCGCTGGGGTCGTCCGGGTTGTCGTTCCATGCAGCCAGCCAGTGGCCGTGGGGAGCCTGGTTGGGCAGGGCGGCGGGGCAGTCCGGGGTGTCCAGGCTGAAGTCGATGGACACGGCCTGGGCGTCGTCATCGCCCTGGCCGGCCAGCCAACGCCAGGCGAAGGAGGCCCCCGGGCCGATCCCTGCCACCAGATCAGGTTCGCCGCCGAGGGTGTCACGGGCCTGCTGCAGACGCTGCTGCTGCGCCGCGCAATTTTTCTCCGGCAAGTCCACTTGCAGCAGGCGGGCATTACCGCCGCGGGCCAGGGCCAGCAGGTCGGTGTCGGCCAGGCGCTGGTCGCCGCTGGCCAGCAACAGGACGCGGTGCTGTAGGGCGCCAGCCGGGCTGGCCAGGGTCATGGCACTGCCGTCCGGCGATTTCAGGTGATCCAGCCGGGCCTGGGGCGCTGGGCGGCTCCAGATCAACAGGGCGGTACCGACCAGGGCGAGAACCAGGATCAGCAGCAGGCGCCGCCAATTGCGCTTGAGCATGAGCACCTCAGCGTTTTACCAAACCTGTGAAACCGCCCGCGATCAGGGCTGCGGTATCGGCCAGTGCCACCAGCGGGTCGAGGCCAGCGGGCACCGCCATGTAGCGCGGCTCCCAGTCGGGCTGGAATTTTTCCTTGAAGCGACGCAGGCCCTGGAAGTTATAGAACTGCTCGCCACGGCGGAAAATGAGGGCGCCGAGGCGCTGGGTCAGAGGTGCACCGCGGCGCGGTTGCAGGCCGGCCAGCGGGACCATGCCCAGGCTGAATCGGGCATGGCCGCGCTCCTTGTAGTGCAACAACAGGCTGAGCATGAGGAACTCCATGGTCAGCTTGGGTGCGTGAGGGTGAACGCGCATCAGGTCGATGCTGGAGAGAATGTTGCCTTCGGTCTCCAGCAGGTTGGCGAAGGCCACCGGCTTGCCCTCGAACTGAATGGTAGCGATGCGGAAGTGGTTCAGGTAGTCCGGGTCGAAGCGACCGAGCGAGAAGCCTTTCTCTCGTGCCTGTTTGCCTTGCATCCAGGCTTCGGAAATGGACTGGAGCTGGTCGAGCGGCGCGGTTCCGACTTCGTAGATCTGCAGGCTGAGGCCGTCGCGCTGGCCACGGCTCAGGGTGTAGCGCAGGTCCTTCATGGCCTTGTTCTTGGCTTCCAGGTCGAAGCGGGGCAAGTCGACGCGCGCTTCCTCGCCCAGCTTCAGCGCCGACAGGCCAATGTCCATGTAGTAGGGCAGGTTTTCTGCGCGAACCTGGTAGAACACCGGCCTCGCATGATGGTGGTCGCACAGGTCGCGGAACTGCCAGATCAACTCGGCGCGCCGGTGCGCCGGGCCGATGGGGTCGAACAGGGCGACCAGGCTACGGCCACGGCGGGCGTACATGAGGAACGCGTCGCCTTGCGGATGGAACAGCAGGGCCTTGTCGCCGGTCAGCACCAGACCGCCGTCGGGCTGGTCGGAGGCACGGATCACGTCTGCGGCGCGCCGCAGTTCGTCGTCAGTGGGCTCGTGGATGGTCGGCGGCACTGGGCGCAACAGCCAGGCCAGGGCGATACCGGCCAGCAGCACGCCACTGGCCAGGGAGGCGCGAAGTGCGCGGGGCGCATCGCCATCCACTTCGAACTGCCACCAGAGTTCATGGCTGTAGGGCACGTCCTGGAAGGCGAAGAACATCACCCAGATCGCCGCCAGAAGTACGCAGGCACTGGCTGCCAGGTTGAGCGGCGAGAAGGGCATCTCCAGCAGGCGGCTGGGGCGGTAGAAGGCGGTACGGAAGATGGCCAGCAGCACGGCCGTCATGGTCAGCAGGCTGGCTTCTTCCCAGTCGAAGCCCTTGAGCAGTGACATCCCGGCACCCGTCAGCAGCAGCACCACGGTCAACGCCCAGGCCGCCGACAGGCGGTGCCTCAGGCCGTGGGCCAGCAACAGGCAGAGCACGCCGACAAGGCTGGCGACCAGGTGCGAGGCATCGATCAAGCGATGGGGAATGAGGAAGCTAAGGTGCTCCAGGCGGACGTCGGCTGCCGGGGTGACGCCGGAGAACAGCAGCACCACGCCGCTCAGAAACACCAGTAGCGAAAGTACCGGCGCTGCAAGGCCTGAAGCGGCGCGAAGGGCCTGGCGACTAGCGGGGAACAGGCGTTGGGCCTCATTGGCGAGCAACAACAGGCAAGCCAGCACCAGTGGCAGGCCGACATAGATCAAACGGTAGAGGAGCAGTGCGGCTGCCAGTGGTGCGGCGCCCAACTGGCCAGCGAAGGCTGCCAGCAGCACAGCCTCGAATACACCGACTCCGCCGGGTACATGGCTGAGCACGCCAGCGGCCAGGGCGAGCATGTACACCAGCAGGAATGCACCGAGGGGCGGCGCTTCCGGCAGCAGGACATAGAGCACGCAGGCTGCGGCACAGACGTCCACCACCGTGATCAGCAACTGCAGTGCCGATAGACGCAGACCCGGCAGGCGCACGCTGCGATTGCCCAGAGGCAGGTCGATACAGCCGGGCACTGGCGGCTCTGCTGCACGGTGTCGCGAAATCCAGAGGATGAGTCCGCCACTGGCCAGCAATACACCCATCGCAAGGATGATCACCAGGTTTTTCGGCAGGCCCAGGGCAAGGGAGGCGGCAGCCGGGGCGCTCAGTGCGGCAAGGGCGGCCAGGGGGGGGAGTGCAGAACCCAGGGCCAGGCTGGCGAACAGGGTGATGCGGGCGATGTCGCCTGCGCCGAGATCGTTGCGCCCGTAGAGGCGAAAGCGCACCGAGCCGCCGGTGAGCATGGACAAGCCAACGGCATTGCCGACCCCTGACGCACAGAAGCTGCCGAGTGCCATGCGCTGCAAGGGCAGGTGCACTCCGGCGAAGCGGCAGCCGGACCACTCGTAGCCGATGTAGGCGATGAAACTGACTGCGGTGGCACCCAGGGCCAACAGCAGGCTGGTGCCAGGGACGTCATGGATGGCACCACGCAATGCATCGGGGTCCAGTTCTCGCAGCAGGTGCCAGCACGCCAGCAGGCCGAGGACGAAGACCAGCAGGGTGAACGCGACGACGATCCACTGCCGATAAGCCGTGAGGCCATCCAGCCAGCGTAGCGGGGCGGGTTCTTCGTTGAGTGGGCCGTTGGCCGGGTTTTCCGCTGGCGGAGTGTTGGCGCGCATCAAGCACCTCTAGGCAATGTGCGCCACTGTGTGTGGGCGCCGACAGCAAGTTCCAAGTGTCTGGCAGAACTTTTTTCATGGCCGGCAGGGCCGCACGGAAACACGTGGGACAGCCGGGTGTAGCGCCAAGTCTAGGCGAGCGCGGGAGGGCGGCTGTAGCGGGGATTCGGGGAGGACAGGAGGCGAGCGGCAATTTGTCGCGGCCGGAGGCCCCGCCGGTCAATGCCAGACCGAGCGGGTCTCCCAATCGCGGAACTGATCGGCAGGGATCGGCTGGCTGATCTTGTAGCCCTGGGCGATATCGCAGCCGTACTGGCCGAGCTGGTTGAAGGTCAGCTGGTCTTCGACCCCTTCGGCGACGACCGTCAAATCCAGGTTATGCGCTAGCTCGATGATGGAGCGAACGATCTTCGCCGAACCGTCGTTGCTGGTCATGGCGGTCACGAAGGACTGGTCGATCTTCAGCGAATCCACCGGCAGTCTCTGCAGATAGGCAAGGGACGAGTAACCGGTGCCGAAGTCGTCAATGGTCAGGTGGGCGTCCAGTTCCTTGAGTGCGCTGAGGGTTTGCATCGAGGCAACCGGGTCTTCCATCAGTGCGCTTTCGGTCAGCTCGAACTCGATCCAGTGGGGCTTGGCGCCCCAGGTGGCGAAGGAGCCCTTGATGCGCTCCAGCAGGCGAGGGTCTCGCAGGTCGTGGGCGGAGAGATTGACCGATATCGGTCGTTCATCGCCCTCCTCATGCCAGGCATATCGTTGGCCCAGGGCGGTATCCAGCACCCAGAGGGTCAGCGGGGTGATCAGGCCGGTGTTCTCCGCAAGGCGGACGAATTCGTCCGGAGGCAGCATGCCGTGTTGCGGATGGCGCCAGCGCACCAGGGCCTCAGTGCCACAAACGCGATTGCTGGCGATATCCACTTTGGGTTGGTAGTAGAGCAGCAGTTCGTTGCGATCGATGGCGCGGCGCAGGTCGCCCATCAGCGTCAGGTGCTGGGCGCATTCCTGATCGAGTCCGCCCTGGAACACCGCGAAGCCCGCATTGGAGCGCTTGGCCTGTTCCATGGCACTGCCAGAGCGGCGGATCAGCGCTTCTGGCGCCGTGCCGTGGCCGGGGTAGAGAGCAATGCCGATGCTGGCGCGGGCTTCCAGATAGAGGCCGGAAAGCTCCACCGGGTCGTACAGCGCGGTGAGAATCTGCTTGGCCAATTGCGAGGCGTGCTCGGCACCGCTATTAGGCATTAGCACAGCGAATTCACACTCACCCATTCTTGCCACGGTTCGTTCCGGCCCCACCACCTGCTTCAGGCGGGACGCGATCTCGATCTGCAGGCGGTCGCCTTCGCGATAGCCGAGGGTCTCGTTGATCTCCTGGTTGCGCGCGATTTCCAGGTGCAGCAGGCCAAAGGGGCGGCGTTCCTGGCGGGCAGTGGCGATGGCGGTGTCCAGCAGCTCGTGCAGGCGTACCCTGTTGGGCAGGCCGGTCAGCGCGTCTTCATAGGCCATCCTGCGGATGGTCGCTTCGGCTTCCAGGGCGCGGGATCGGGTGCGCAGCGTGGCGATGCCGAAACCCAGATCGTTGGCCATGGCCAGGAGCAGTTCCACTTCCTTTTCATCGAAGGCATCGGCGCTGGCGGCCATGATCACCAGCATGCCGATGGGTTTTTCTTCCACGTGAAGGGGGAGTGCCAGTGCGCCGGAGAAACCAAGCTCCAGGGCTTCCTCATGCAGTGCCGCGGCGGAATCATTGAGCAGGTCACGCATTACCAACGGACTGCCGGCGAGCAGCGCCTGCTCCAGTTCGCCATGGAAGTTTCGGTCATGGCTGCCGGCGCCCCATCCCTGGCAGATGCCATTAGCGGCGTGGCATGCCATCACCTTATATGGATGCGCCGGATCGTCTTGGCGATAGTCGACCCAGGCCTGGCAATAACCGCATTCATCCACCAGGACCCGGCAGATATCTGCCAGCAGCGGGGTTTCGCTAGCAGCGTGGATCACCGCATGGTTGACCGCCACGCGAGTCGTCAGGGCGCGATTGAGGGCTTCCACCTGGAGTTCGGCCTGTCGGCGGTGGGCCTTGCTGCGCAGTGCCTGGAGGCCGAAGGCCAAGTCATCGGCGGCTTCGCTGAGCAGTTCCAGTTCGCGTTCGCCAAAGGCGTCGGGTTCTTTGGCACAGATGGCGAGGGCGCCAAAGATTTGGCCTTCCACCCGCAGGGGTAGAGACAGGACCGAGGCGATACCGTGGGTTACCGCGCTTTCCCGCCAAGGGCTGAGCCTGGGGTCGGTGAGGATATTGCGCGTAATAGTTGGGGTGCCGGTGCGGATGGCCGTACCCGTGGTGCCCTGTCCCCGCTTGCGGTCGGCCCAGGTGATGTTTAGCGAGTCGACATATTCTTTATCCAGTCCCACATGCGCCAGGGGAGTCACCGACTGCGCTTCGTCATGCTCGGCGCGACCGACCCAGGCCATGCGGTAGCCACCTTCTTCTACGACTACGCGGCAGATTTCCTTGAACAGGAAACACGGGTCTTCGGCGCGTAGAAGGGCGCGATTGCAGCCGCTCAGCGTACGCAGGGCGCGGTTGAGGTATTCGACTTCCTCGCTGGAGGCGCAGTAGGCGGCCATGGCCAACCTCCATCTGGTAGACGGGTGCGCTTGAAGTATAGAGGTCGGGACTTGTCCGGTCGGGTGACTGACGAACAGCCTGGACAGACGGAGGGACGGTGGAAACGAAAAAGGCCACTCCGAAGAGTGGCCTTTTCCTAATGTTGGTTGCGGGAGCTGGATTTGAACCAACGACCTTCGGGTTATGAGCCCGACGAGCTACCAGACTGCTCCATCCCGCGACGGCAATTCTACAGATCGGCGGGGGGCTGTCAAATGATTTCTGCTTTTTAAATCAAATACTTAATTCGAGCCCAAACGAAAAAGGCCACTCCGAAGAGTGGCCTTTTCCTAATGTTGGTTGCGGGAGCTGGATTTG
>NZ_SSOF01000054.1:0-24726 GCF_029873115.1 Pseudomonas sp. BN606
TAGCCCGGTGCGGAGATGAAGAAGTGGATGTGTGCCGGACGATTGCCGTGGCGGCCCAGGTGGTTCAGCACTTCCTGGGTGGTGCCATCCGGCGGGCAGCCGTAGCCGGACGGCACGATGCTGCGGGCGCGGTAGCGGCCATCGGCATCGGTGACGATGCGGCGACGCAGGTTGTAGTCCGACTGGGTGGTGTCGAAGTAGGAATAGGTGCCCTTGGTGTTGGCGTGCCACAGGTCGACCACGGCACCGGCGATCGGTTTGCCCTCGGCGTCTTTGACCTGGCCCTGGAGGAACATCACGGTGCCGGCATCGGTGCCGTCGTCCATGCGCGTTTCGCCTTCGGACAGCGGCGCGCCAGCTACGTACAGCGGACCTTCGATGGTGCGCGGGGTGCCGCCGGACAGGCCGGCCTGCTCGTCCTGGGCATCCAGCAGCAGGTCCAGGTAGTGCTCCAGGCCAAGGCCGGCTACCAGCAGGCCGGCTTCGCCGCGGGCGCCCATGCGGTTGAAGTAGTCCACCGCTTTCCAGAACTCTTCGGTGGTGACTTCCAGGTCTTCGATGATCTTGATGGAGTCGACCAGGATGCGGTTCACCAGTTGCTTCATGCGCGGGCTGCCCCGATCGTTGTTGAAGCCGCTCACTTCCTGGAAGAACTTCTGGACGCTTTCGGTGCTGGACAGTTTGTTGCTCACGGTTGGGCCTCATGTTTTTGTTGTGGGCCAGAACCCTTGAGCAAGGGCGGTGCCAGTTTGGTGATGGTCGATAAGTATTTGATTGCAAATAAATTAAAAAGAGCCGGATGCCGTGCGCAAGGCACCCGGCTTGATCAGGTCGTCAACCCGGGCGCGGGCGTTTGCTCATTTGCTCAATCGCGTCTTCCGCCGGCAGCTTCTTCAAGCGGTAGGCCAGGGCCGGGCGGGTCATGCCGAGCAGGCGTGCGGCTTCCGAGACATTGTTCTGGGCGCGCTTCATCGCCCCCTGCATCAGCGCCTCTTCGACCGTGTCCAGGGTGACGCCGCTGTCGATCAGGCGCTCAACCCAATCCGGCTCGACGCTCGGCGTCGCTTCCACCAGCTCACCATCGCTGGAAAGGCCGATGCTATGGGCCTCGTGAGAAAGGTGCGGGAAGAGCGCATCCGCGCTGATGCTCTGATTGGCGTCGGTGGTGATCACGCCACGCTCGACCAGGTTTTCCAGCTCGCGGATGTTGCCTGGCCAGTCATAGCGCATACAGGCCTCCAGGGCCCGGTCGGAAAGTCCCAGGGTGGTCTTGCCGTAGGCGGTATGCAGCCGCGATAGAAAGTGATCCACCAGCAGCGGAATGTCTTCCTTGCGCTCGCGCAGCGACGGAATGAACACCGGATAGACGTTCAACCGATAGTAGAGGTCGGCGCGGAAGCGTCCATCCTTGACTGCTTTGGCCAGGTCCTCGTGGGTGGCGGCGACCACGCGCACATCAACCTTGCGAGTTTGCGAGTCGCCGACCCGTTCCAGTTCCTCCTCCTGCAACACGCGTAGCAGGCTGGCCTGGGCGCGCGGCGTGAGTTCCACCACTTCGTCGAGGAACAGGGTGCCGCCATTGGCGCGTTCGAAGCGGCCCATGCGCGAGTGCTGGGCACCGGTATAGGCGCCACGCTCGACACCGAACAGCTCGGCCTCGATCAGGTCCGGCGGGATCGCGGCGCAGTTCAGGGCCACGAAGGGGCCGCTGGCGCGTTCGCTGCGCAAGTGCAGGCTGCGCGCCATGACCTCCTTGCCGACTCCCGTATCGCCCAGCAGCAGGACCGAAGCCTTGCCTGGCGCAGCCTTGTCGATCAGCGTGCAAGCCCTGCGGTAGAGCGGAGCCTTGCCGATGCCGTAGAACTGCCCGGCGTCCTGCTGCAGGCGCTGGCGCATGTTGGCCACCTGTACTTGCAGGGCCTGGAGTTCTTCGATGATGGGGTCGCACTGGAAGTAGCGCATGAACTCCTCGGCGTCTTCCCATTCCTCCACCGGCTTGCCGATGATGCGGCAGCGCGAGTCGCCGCAGCCACGGCAGCTGACTTCCTTGTAGAGCACCTGGCGACCGAGAAAGAACGACGAGTAACTGATGGCGTAGCCGAGCAAGGTCCAGCACACCGGCTGGTCGGATGACATGCCTTCGGCGCGGCAGTTCTCCACCTCGTAGGAGTTCTGCCATTCGAGGTCGGCGTAGAACTGGCCGTTCTCGATATCGATGTTCATCTCCAGCGGGTTGACCTTGACCATGCCCTTGAGCGAGTGCAGCTGCGGGCCGGTGAGGAACATCTCCACCGCGTCGGCATCGGGGCGCAGCTTGCGCGCCAGTTCGGCGTCCTTCAGGCCGGACTGATAACCCAGGCGCAGGAAAAATCCCTTGGCGCGCTCGACGCCGAGCATGTCCACCAGCTCGCGGCGGAAGGAGCCCATGGCGGCGGCCTGGAGCAGGAGCATGCGCTGCTCGTCGAGCCAGATCTTGCCCTCGTTGTCGAGGAAGCGGATGCGGTCGGTCAGGTCCTTCAGCGTCGGGCTGTGCTCCGACGCCTTGTAATCAACTTTCATCGTGTTGCACCCCAGATTGTTCTTGTACGGGGAAGCCGGCGAACCACCGCTCAGGCAGGCGGTTAAAAGGGTTCGACCGGACGGCCGGAGGACGCAAGGTGTGGCCGTGCTCTTTTTCTAAGCGGCCTGAAAGCCGGTGAAAAGTCAATCGCCTGTGCGCGTGGGGGAAGGTCGATTGGTGATTTGCTCAAGGGCACTCCGGCGATTGAGCAAATGGTGAAAAGCCATCGGCCGAGAGCCGTGGTTCCCGATTCGTCCTGTTCTCGAAGAACTCGTAAAAAATCCATTAATAACAATGCCTTGTGTTTATTTCTGTGGGTTTTTCAAGGCCCTGGCACAGCCGTTGCTCTGCCCCTGGCAACCCGCCCATGGAGTTGCCTTGCATGAGCCAGCAACAGACCCGCTTCGATCAACTGCCGCGTTACGTCCGGGTGCGCAGCGAACCCGACGCCGTCTTCGTCGAGTTCGACTTCGCCATCGGCTATCCCGACCTCTTCGTCGAACTGGTTCTGCCACGCGCCGCCTTCACCAGCTTCTGCGAGCAGAACCGGGTTCAGCACATGGATGCGGAGATGGCCGAAGCCATCGACGCCGACATGGAGAAGTGGCGCTACGGCGAGAGCCGCGATCAGGCCGACTGATGGCCTGACCACGACGCGCCGACTCCCCACAACAACAAGTACAGGACGCCCTGCATGAACATCGAGATCAAGACGGCAACGGCCGAGCCGATCCGCCAGACCTTCAGCCACACCCGCCGGCGTTTCGGCGACAAGCCTGCCAGCCGCTACCAGGAGGCCAGCTTCGACATCGAGGCCGCCACCAACTTCCATTACCGCCCACTGTGGCAGCCGGACAAGCTGCTCAACGACGCCACCCGCACCGCCATTCGCATGGCTGACTGGTACGCCGTCAGCGACCCACGCCAGTTCTACTACGGCGCCTACGTGCAGACTCGCGCCAGGATGCAGGAGAACGCCGAGCACGATTACGCCTTCTGCGAGAAGCGCAACCTGCTGGCTGGTCTGGATGCCGCCAGCCGCGACCAGATCGCCCGCCTGCTGCTGCCCCTGCGCCATGCGGAGCTCGGCGCCAACATGAACAACAGCGGCGTCGCCGCCGACGGTTTCGGCACCAGCCTGACCCAGCTGCACATGTTCCAGGCCATGGACCGTCTCGGTATAGCCCAGTACCTGTCGCGCATCGGCCTGATGCTCGATGACGGTGGCACCGACCTGCTCGCCGAGGCCAAGCAGCAGTGGATGCAGGATCCCGCCTGGCAGGGCCTGCGTCGCTACGTTGAAGACACGCTGGTAGTGCGTGACTGGTTCGAGCTGACCCTGGCGCAGAACCTGGTCAGTGATGGCCTGCTTTACCCGCTCCTGTTCCACAAGTTCGATGAACAGCTCTGCGCCCAGGGTGCCGGCCAGGTAGGGATGCTCACCGAGTTCATGCGCCTCTGGTTCGCCGAGACCCAGCGCTGGGTCGATGCCTTGGTGAAAACAGTCGCCAGCGAAAGCGTTGATAACCGCCAGCTCGTCGAAGGCTGGATCGGTCAGTGGCAGGCCCGCGCCCTGGAAGCCCTGGAGCCGCTGGCAGACATCGGCCCCGGTAGCGTCGCCCTCGACACCGTGGCCGGCGAGTTCGCCGCCCGCCTGAAGAAAATCGGCCTTGTAGGAGCCGCGCAATGACTTCCCTCGTGTACATCGCCTTCCAGGACAACGACAACGCCCGCTACATCGTCGAGGCCATCGTCCAGGACAACCCCCACGCCGAGATCCAGCACCAGCCGGCCATGATCCGTGTCCAGGCCGAACAGCGCCTAGAGATCAATCGCGCCACGGTGGAGGAAAAGCTCGGCCGCGAGTGGGACGTGCAGGAAATGCTCATCGACGTCATCACCCTCGGCGGCAACGTCGAGGAAGACGAAGACCGCTTCGCCCTGCACTGGAACTGACCCGCGCACAACGACAAGAATCGGGAGAGCCACCATGGCCGCCAAACGCCTGAACCAGAAAGACAAGTACCGCTGCCTGACCCGCGACCTGGCCTGGGAGCCGAGCTACCAGAGCAAGGACGATATCTACCCCTATGAGCGCTTCGAGGGCATCAAGATCACAGATTGGGACAAGTGGGAGGACCCCTTCCGCCTGACCATGGACGCCTACTGGAAGTACCAGGCCGAGAAGGAGAAGAAGCTCTACGCGATCTTCGATGCCTTCTCCCAGAACAATGGCCATACCAACCTGTCCGACGCGCGCTACGTCAATGCGCTGAAGCTGTTCCTCTGCGGCGTGACTCCGCTGGAGTACCAGGCCTACCAGGGCTTCGCCCGAGTCGGCCGGCATTTCGGCGGGGCCGGGGCGCGGGTTGCCTGCCAGATGCAGGCGATCGACGAACTGCGCCACGTGCAGACCCAGATTCACGCCATGAGTCACTACAACAAACACTTCAACGGCCTGCATGACTTCGCCCACATGCACGATCGGGTGTGGTTCCTCTCGGTGCCCAAGTCCTTCTTCGAGGACGCCCGCACGGCTGGCCCGTTCGAGTTCCTCACGGCCATCTCGTTCTCGTTCGAGTACGTACTGACCAACCTGCTGTTCGTGCCCTTCATGTCCGGTGCCGCCTACAACGGCGACATGGCCACCGTCACCTTCGGCTTCTCGGCGCAATCCGATGAGGCCCGGCACATGACCCTCGGCCTGGAAGTGATCAAGTTCCTGCTGGAGCAGCACGAGGATAACGTGCCGATCATCCAGCGCTGGATCGACAAGTGGTTCTGGCGCGGTTACCGCCTGCTGACGCTGGTGGGGATGATGATGGACTACATGCTGCCGAACAAAGTCATGTCCTGGGCCGAGGCCTGGGAGGTGTACTACGAGCAGGCCGGCGGCGCGCTGTTCAAGGATCTGGAACGCTACGGCATCCGCCCGCCGAAGTACGTCGAGCAGACCACCATCGGCAAGGAACACATCAGCCACCAGGCCTGGTCGATCTTCTACCAGTACAGCCAGGCCACCAACTTCCACACCTGGATTCCCACGGACGAGGAACTGGACTGGCTCTCGGCCAAGTACCCGGACACCTTCGACCGCATCTACCGTCCGCGCTATGAGCAATGGCGCGAGATGCAGGCGCGCGGAGAACGCTTCTACAACAACACGCTGCCGATGCTCTGCCAGATCTGCCAGATCCCGCTGGCCTTCACCGAGCCGGATGCGGATACGACGCTGAGCCATCGCAGTGTCGTGCATGGCGGCGAGCGCTTCCATTTCTGCTCCGACGGCTGCTGCGACATCTTCCAGTACGAGCCGGAGAAGTACGTCCAGGCCTGGCTTCCGGTGCACCAGATTCTCCAGGGCAACTGCGGCGGCGCAGATGTCGAGGCGGTGGTGCGCGACTACTACAACATCGCCTTCGGCCAGGACAACTTCGACTACCAGGACTCGCCGGAACACCAGCGCTGGCGAGAGTGGCAGGGCGACAAGCCCGCCGACCTCCCCAAGGCCGGTTGAGTCCCGTGGCGGGTGCTGCGCGCCCGCCTTCCACCCCATTACAAGAAGGACAGCGTCATGCCCGTGACTGCCATCGGCGCCTATGCGGCGCAATCCCTGGACCGCCAGGAAAACTTCAACGGCCTGCAACTGGTGTATCTCTGCTGGGAACGCCACTTGATGTTCTGCGCCCCTTTCACCTTGCCGCTGCCGCCGGACATGCCTTTCGCCGACTTCATCGAGCAGGTGGTCAAGCCGGCCATCGCTGCGCACCCGGATGCGGCGAAGGTGGACTTCGCCAAGGCCAGCTGGCGTCTCGATGACACGGAGTTCCAACCCGACCTGACGACTGGGCTGGCCGCCAATGGCATTGGCCACAAGAGCTTGCTGCGTCTTTTCACCCCTGGCCTGGATGGCCTCAACGGCAGCTTCAACTGAGGAGGTCGCCATGAGTTATCAGGTCACTATCGAACCCACCGGCGAGCAAATCGAAGTCGAGGAAGGCCAGACGATCCTCCAGGCCGCCCTGCGCCAGGGCGTCTGGCTGCCTTTCGCCTGTGGCCATGGCACCTGCGCCACCTGCAAGCTGCAGGTGCTGGAAGGCGAAGTGGATGTTGGCGCCGCGTCGCCCTTCGCCCTGATGGACATGGAACGCGACGAGGGCAAGGTGTTGGCCTGCTGCGCGATTCCGCAAAGTGACCTGGTGATCGAGGCTGACATCGACGTCGACCCGGATTTCGCCGGCCACGCCGTGCAGGATTACCGCGCGACGGTGATCGCGCTGGACGACCTCTCGCCCACCATCAAGGGCTTGCGCCTGAAGCTGGACCGTCCCATGGCGTTCCAGGCCGGGCAGTACATCAACCTGCAGATTCCGGGTATCGACGGCACCCGCGCCTTCTCGCTGGCCAACCCGCCGAGCCGTGCCGACGAGGTGGAACTGCACGTCCGCCTGGTGGAGGGTGGCCAGGCAACCGGCTTTATCCATGACGGCCTGAAGGTGGGCGATGCGCTCGAACTCTCCGGCCCCTATGGCCAGTTCTTCGTGCGCGGGTCCCAGGCCGGCGACCTGATCTTCATCGCCGGTGGCTCGGGGCTGTCCAGCCCGCAATCGATGATTCTCGATTTGCTGGAGCAGGGGGACACACGGCGCATGACGCTGTTCCAGGGCGCCCGTACCCGTGCCGAACTCTACAACCGTGAACTCTTCGAGCGCCTTGCCGAAGAGCACGAGAACTTCACTTACGTACCGTCCCTCAGTCAGGCGGCGGAAGACACTGATTGGACCGGCTTCCGCGGTTACGTGCATGACGCGGCGAAGAAGCATTTCGACGGCCGCTTCACCGGCAACAAGGCTTACCTCTGTGGGCCGCCGCCGATGATCGACGCAGCCATCACCGCGCTGATGCAGGGACGGTTGTTCGAGCGCGACATATTCATGGAGCGCTTCCTGACTGCCGCCGATGGCGCCGGCGAGAGCACCCGCTCAGCCCTGTTCAAGCGCATCTGACTCCGCTTTATCCGTCGCTCCGCGCCTTGTGCGCGGACGGCGGCTCACGCCCATAAAAACAAGAAGGTATTGCTGATGAGCGCCAAACTGCGTGTCCTTTCCTGCTGCATCCTCGCCACTTTCGGCCACGTCGCCCATGCCACCGAAGGTGGAGGCTCCACCTATCCTATGGGCGCCGAAAACTACATGTCCGGCGCCATGCCGCCACCGGGCTTTTACGGCCAGGTGTTCTCCACTCATTACGAAGCCGACACCCTGCGCGGTAACGATGGCCGCAGCCTGCCGGTGGATTTCCGCGTGCGCGCCAACGTCGTCGCGCCGCGCCTGATCTGGGTGAGCGAGCAGCAGCTGTTCGGCGGCAACCTGGCCTTCGCCGCGCTGGTGCCCTTCGTCGACCTCAAGGTGGATGTGAATGGCCAGTCCCAGCACAAGAAGGGCCTTGGCGACATCATCTTCGGCCCCGCCCTCGGCTTTCACCACAGCGACAAATTGCACAGCATCTTCGCCCTCGACTTCATCGCACCCACAGGTGAGTACGACCGCGGGGACCTGGCCAACATCGGACGTAACTACTGGACCGTCGAGCCGGTATGGGCGATTTCATATGTCGACCCCGCCGGGCTCAACGCCAGTGTGAAACTGATGTACGACTTCAATCGGGAAAACCCTGCCACCGACTACCGCTCCGGCCAGGAATTCCACTTCGACTATTCCGTTGGCTGGGGCCTGGGCAATGGCTGGGTACTGGGCGTGGGCGGCTACTACTATCGCCAGACCACTGACGACCGCCAGGATGGCGAGCGCATCGACGACAACAAGGGCCGTGCCTTCTCAATCGGCCCATCGATCATGTACAGCAACAAGGATGGCTGGTTCCTCACCGCCAAGTGGGAACAGGAGATGCAGGTGCGCAACCGCGCGGAAGGCGATGCCTACTGGCTGAAGCTGACAGTGCCGTTCTAGCGCCTGTTCACGTGGGCAGGCCTGCGTCCTGCCGCCCCTACAGGTTGCACGTTCCGTGGCACGGACAGCCCCCTCTCCCTCCGGGAGAGGGTTAGGGTGAGGGCTGCGAAGCCCCCATTCGGTATTGGGCCACGTGTCATGGCAGGACTGCGTCCTGCTTCGCGAATGAATTCACCCCTACAGGGAGGGTCACGCCGGCGCGAGTCACCCCTCTCCTCTTCAGGGGTGAAGAGGCACGCTCTCGGAAGCATTGCTTCCGGTGCCGATGAACGCCGGAGCGCGAAGCGATCAGGCCGGGGCGCAGAGCGGGGTCCGGGGGAGAGGGAGGCGGAGCCCCGTTTGGCCCCAGCAATTACCCCCGCTGAAACACCAACGCCTTCAACCCCGCATCCGCATCGATATCCTCGAACTCCGGTGGATTCTGCAGCCGCTCCACAAACCGCAGTTCCGGCGCTTCCGCCGCCATCCCCTGGATGAGGAAGTCCGGCCCGATGGCCGGATCATTCACGCAGGCCAGCACTACCCCGTTCTCGGTCAGCAGTTCTGGCAGGCGGCGCAGGATCTTCTGGTAGTCGCGGGTCAGGGCGAAGCTGCCTTTCTGGAAGGACGGCGGGTCGATGATCACCAGGTCGTAAGGCCCGGTTTTCTTCACCTTGCCCCAGGACTTGAACAGCTCATGACCGAGGAAGCTCACGCGACCGAGGTCATGTCCATTGAGCCGGTGATTATCCCGCCCGCGGCTGAGGGCCGAGCTGGCCATATCGAGATTGACCACATGCTCGGCACCACCCTCGATGGCCGCCACCGAGAAGCCGCAGGTGTAAGCGAAGAGGTTCAGCACCCGCTTGCCCCGAGCGTTGGCACGGACCCAGTCACGGCCGTAGCGCATGTCGAGGAACAGGCCGTTGTTCTGCTTCTTGCCCAGGTCCAGCTTGAAGCGCAGACCCGCTTCGCTGACCACGCACTCATCCACCGCCTCGCCCCACAGCAGCTCCACGGTGCTTTCCAGCAGGTAGCGATGCTGCATCAGCAGCGATCGGGCGCCGCTGCGTTGCCAGGCTGGCGACCGGGTGAGACCGAGCAACATGGCCCGCAGCGCAGCGAGTTCGTCTTCGCCCACCTCGCGAAACAACGACACCAGCACGATCCCCTGTAGCCAGTCGATCGTGACATGCTCCAACCCCACCCAGCGCCGTCCACGGCCGTGGAAGACGCGGCGGATCTCGTCCGGCGGATTCTCCAGGGCGGCGGTCAGTTGCTGTTCGAGGGTGGCGATAGCGTCGAGGTTCATGGCGGGGCGGTTCTGGAATGAGCGGGGGCGGCATTCTAACCCGAGCATTCCGTCAGGTTTGCGTGGCCAGGCGGGCGGCACTTCGCCGGTATGTCGCGTTCGGCAGGGATGTGAGGCGGTGATGGACGTACCGGAAGCAAGCAAGGCCCCAGTCCGACGGCGGCGCATGAAGTGGGTCTGGATGCTGCTGACCGTCAAGGTCTACCTCGCCAGACTCCTGTTCATGATGGCGCTGCTGGGGTTGGGACTGGTCCTTATCAGCGGCGCAATGGAGGAGGGCGCAACGCTCGCCACGCGTGCGCTTTCGCTGGCCGGTGGGCCGTTGGTGTTCGGCCTCTGGGGCTACATCCTGAAGATGGCGCTGCCACCCTTGAAACTGTCGTTTCGACGTCGGGGTTGAGTTCCCTAGAGAAGAAACTGCGTGAGGGAGTTGAACGGCCTTTTTCCCAGGCAATAAAAAAGCCGGCTTGTGGCCGGCTTTTCATGAGTGGTCGGGGCTTACTTTTGGTAGGCCGCAACCGCTTTAGTGATTTCAGCACGGGCAGCGTCAGCGTTGCCCCAGCCTTCTACTTTCACCCACTTGCCTTTTTCGAGGTCCTTGTAGTTCTCGAAGAAGTGCTTGATCTGCTCCAGCAGCAGGGCCGGCAGGTCGGTGTATTCCTTCACGTCCTTGTAGAGAACGCTCAGTTTGTCGTGGGGAACGGCCAGCAGTTTGGCATCGCCACCGGCTTCGTCGGTCATGTGCAGAACGCCGACCGGACGGGCGCGGATGACGGAACCCGGAGCGACCGGGTAGGGGGTGACGACCAGCACGTCCAGGGGATCGCCGTCGTCAGCCAGGGTGTTCGGGATGTAGCCGTAGTTGGCCGGGTAGAACATCGGGGTGGCCATGAAACGGTCGACGAACAGGCAGTCGCTGTCCTTGTCGATCTCGTACTTGATCGGCGCGTGGTTGGCCGGGATTTCGATGGCGACGTAGATGTCGTTCGGCAGGTCTTTGCCTGCCGGGATCTTGCTGTAGCTCATGGTCAACTCCCTGGGGGTGGGCCAAAAAAGTGGGCGCGATTATAGGCATATTCCAGGGCCGATGCCACGCCGTTGTACTCATCCATTGGTCGCGTCGCGATAGTCCGGGTGGATGTCCTGGAGGTGCTTCAGGCGCCGCAGCGGGTCCTGGCGGTAGAACGCCTGGAGCTGGCGGTAGACGGCGGGGAAGGCCTGGTCCAGAAGGTCCGGTGCGGTGAAAAAATACTCGCTGGCGACTGCGAAGAACTCTGCCGGGTCTTCGGCGGCGTATGGGTCGATGGGCGTTTCGGATTCGGGATCGCGGTCGAGTTGGGCATTCAGCGCGTCATAGGCGGACTGCATGGCCAGTGCCCAGTCGGATTGGCGCATGTCGCGGTGCAGTGGGGGCAGGCCGTTCGGCGCGCCGTTGAGCATGTCGAGCTTGTGTGCCAGTTCGTGGATCACCAGGTTGTAGCCATCCCAGCCGCCGCTCGATTGCACACCAGGCCAGGCGAGGATGACCGGCCCGTACTGCCAGGATTCGCCGCTGCGCTCGTCATCGTATTCGTGCTCCACGCCAGCTGCGTCGCGATGGCGCTGGGGGCTGACGAAGTCGTCGGGATAGAGCACCAGCTCGTGAAAGCCCCGGTACCAATCGAGGTCTGGCAGATGCAGCAGAGGGAGTTGCGCCAGGGTGGCGAGTGTCAGGCGGTCCTCGGGGGACAGTTCGACGCCGGGCAGGGCGGTGATGCGCTTTTCATGCAGGAAGATCACGCTGCGTTCGCGCAGACGCTGGTCTTCCGTTTCGTCCAGGCCATCGAGTATCGGCAGGCGCTGGCGCACGATCTCCCACTGCTGCGGCGTGACCGGATTGCGGGCGAGGATGCGCTGGCGGCGCCAGCCGCGATAGGACCACATGGTGCGTCGGTCAGCTCGAGTGCTCGGCGCCCTTGCTGGCGGCGCGAAAGTGGCTGCGGGCAAAGCCGATCATCATTGGCAGCAGTGAAATGCCGATGATGACGATGATCATCAGCGAGAGATTCTGCTTGATGAAAGGTACGTTGCCGAAGAAATAGCCGAGGGTCACCAGGCCGCCCACCCAGAGGATGGTGCCCAGCACGCTGAAGCCAAGAAAGCGCGGGTAGGGCATGCGGCCTACGCCGGCAACGAAGGGGGCGAAGGTGCGCACGATGGGCAGGAAGCGCGCCAGGGTCACGGTCTTGCCGCCATGACGGTCGTAGAAATCATGGGTGCGCTGCAGGTAGTCGCGGCGGAAAATCTTCGAATTCGGATTACTGAAAAGGCGTTCGCCGGCCGTGCGCCCGACCAGGTAGTTGAGGCTGTCGCCGCTTATGGCCGCGATCATCAGCAGGCCGCCCAGTAGCCACGGGTCCATGGCGCCGCCAGCACTGACCGCGCCGGCGATGAACAGCAGGGAGTCGCCGGGCAGGAAGGGCGTTACCACCAGACCCGTCTCGCAGAAGATGACCAGAAAGAGGATGGCGTAGATCCAGGTGCCGTAGTTGCTGACCAGCAGATTCAGGTATTGGTCCAGATGGAGGATGAGGTCGATCGGGTTGAAATCCATGAGGCGCCTTGTGAGTGACTGCGGCGAGAAAGCGAGGTAGTCGCCGCATTATAAGGGGAAGTTTCCCGGCCACGGCGAGCTGTTATCCGAATGGTGAACGGCATGAAGGCTGCAACTGTTTCCATTGTTTTCCCGGACCAGGATGCGCGCCCATGCCCTTGCAGTTGCTGGAACACCCCGCCGTCAGCCTGGCCCAGGGACACGGCCGGGACCTGCCCACCCAGGCGGCCCGCGCCCGTGCAACCTGGGTAGCCGGGCGGAAGGGGCGTCCGCCGCTGATGCTGGTGGCCCTGCTCTGGGGATGTTCGTGCACCAACGTGGTGCGAATGCTCGGGCAGTACTTGGACGCCCTGTTCGTCGACTACGCCTGCACGCCGGATGGATGGAGCGAGACCCAGGCGGCGCGCCAGGTGCTGGCGGCACTCAATCTCCAGCTTTTTCGTCGGTGCCAGGCCGGTGAACGGGTCCCGGAACTGAGCGTTGGTCTACTGCTGGTGCAGGACGGCGAGGCGCACTTCCTGCAGGCCGGGGCGGTCGGACTGGTGCGTTTTCAGGGACAACTGGCCCAGGAACTGACTGGGCGGGACAACCCCTTGGGAGCGCAGGCTGAGCTCGCGGTGATCCAGCACAGCCTGCCACTGACACCTGGCCAGCCTCTGCTGATGGCGCCCCAGCCGCTACTGGAAGTGGCTGATCTGAGCCCCCTGCGTGAATCCAGTGACAACTTGCAGTCCGGTCAACTGGGCGGGCTGCTGGAACCCCTATTAAGCGCCCCCGGAGCCGCTGCGCTGGTATTGCCCGGCGAGCCTCATTGCCTGCCGCCATCGGCGCCTGGAGTCCGCTGGCCGAAGGTGCAAGGCGTGGTGCCGGGAACCGTGATGGATGGCTGGACCTTGCTCGCCCCCTGCGACTATGGGCCGCCAGGGAGGTTGTTCCGGGCGCGGGAGGAAAGCCGCGAGGCGTTGTTCTGGCTGTCTGAAGTGGATGCCGATGAGGCCTTCTGGCAGCGGGAATGGGTGTTGCGCCGTAGCCCTGTGGAGACCTTGCCGCAGGTACTTTCGCCGCGGCAGGACCGTCAGCACGCCTTTCTGCTTTTCGCCTTGCCGCCGGCAGGTGCGCAGAGCCTCGCGCGACGTCGGGAAGGGCGACCACCTCTGGATGCCGCCGCGACCCTGGCCATTCTGGTGCAGTTGATCGAGGCGGTTCGCTCGCTGCAGCGGCGCGGCATGCAGGGGCTCTGGCTGAATCCCAGGCAGATACTGCTCGACGAGCGCGGCCGCTTGCTGCTCTTGCCCGAGTTCGCCGCCATCCTGCCAGGCGTGCCACAGCAGACGGCGCCGCCCCAGGCCGTCCCCTTGGCCCCGGAGCTACGCCATGGCCGCGCCCTGGATGGCAGTGCCGACCAGTTCGCCCTGGCGGCGCTGGCCTATTGGCTGCTCAGTGGACAATGGCCTGAAACGGCGCGCCCCGAAGGTGGTCAGGCCAGCCGCTACATGCCGCTGGCGGGTCGGGTACCCGGGCTACCTGAAGGCTGGGACGGGGTGCTGGCCAAGGCGTTGGCGCCACAGCCTCGCGTGCGTTACGAAGCCCTGTCGGAGTTCCAGTTGGCCCTGGAGCGCCTGTTGGCGCAGGCGCTCAGGCAACGGTCCTCTCCCAGGCTGGGCAGGTCACGGCAAGTGGCGCTGGCGCTGCTACTCGGGCTCCCGCTGCTACTGGGGCTCTGGCTGGGGCTTGGTTAGTGGGGAGGGGCCCGGCTTGCTGACCGGGCCCATGCAGCGGGTTCAGTCGCTGTTGATTGGCAGGATGTAGTTCTTGAACTCGGTGTCTTCGCGGAAGCCGATGGACTCGTACACCTTGTGTGCGACTTCGTTGTCGACGCTGCTGGAGACGCGCATCCGCACGGCGTTGGTTTCCCGCGCCATCTTCTTCGCAGTCTGCAGCAGGCGGTCGGCTACCAGTTGGCGGCGGGCATCCTCGGCGACATAGATGTCGTTGAGGATCCAGACGCGCTTCAGGGACAGGGAGGAGAAGCTCGGATAGAGCTGACAGAAGCCCATCAGACGAGTGTCATCGTCATCCGGAAAGGCCAGGTAGATCACCGATTCCTTGCGGCTCAGGCGTTTCTCCAGGAACTTTCTCGAGGACTCCGGGAATGGCAGTTCACCGTAGAACTCACGGTACTTCACGAACAGCGGCGTAAGCAGGTCCAGGTGCTCCAGGGTGGCTTGGACGATGCGCATGATGGGCCTCGGTATCTGTGGATGGGCGTGATTGGCGATGCAGATGCTGTGCCAGCCAACGTCGTCGATGCTGCACCAGAAATTGTGGAAAACGCAATCCAAGCAAGCGTTTGAATGGTTGGGAAAGCGTGAGCAATCCTGACGCTGGCGGAGTCCAACCTTAATCGCTGTATGCCAAGGAGGACGCCATGCTCCGTTGCGCTCTGGATCAGGCCGTCGACGAGGTGCTTGAACGCATCGATGGCCCCGTTCGATTGGGCCTGCCGCTTGGGCTCGGCAAGCCGAACCGCTTTGTCAATGCGCTCTACCAGCGGATCAAGGCCCTGCCGGAGCGGCAACTGATCATCCATACCGCCTTGTCCCTGGCCAAGCCGCAGCCCGGCAGCGAACTGGAGCAGCGCTTCAGCGGGCCCTTCCTGCGCCGGGTTTTCGCCGACTATGTGGAACTCGATTACCTCAGCGATCTGCGTTGCGGTGAGTTGCCGCCAAATGTGCGCATCGAGGAGTTCTACCTGCAACCTGGCAGTCAACTGGACAATCCGCAGGCCCAGCAACACTACGTCAGCCTCAACTACAGCCAAGTGGCTGCCGATCTGCAGCGCAAGGGCATCAATCTGATCGCCCAGATGGTGGCTTCAAGGACGCAAAACCCCGGCCGCTTCAGCCTCAGCTGCAATCCCGACGTTACGCTCGACCTGCTCCCTGGCCTGCTCCAGCGCCGCGCCCGAGGCGAGGTCATCGTCATGGTCGCCCAGGAACATGCCGAGCTGCCCTACATGACAGGGCCGGCGGAGGTGGACGCGGCCTGCTTCGACCTGGTGCTGGAAAGGGTCGAGCGCAGCCGCCTGTTCTCCACGCCAAACATGCCGGTCAGCACCCAGGACCACGCCATTGGCCTGAATGTCAGCACCCTGGTGCGGGACGGCGGCACCCTGCAGATGGGAATTGGCGCGATGGCTGATGGGCTGACAGCTGCGCTGCTCGCGCGCCATGCCGACAACACCCGCTACCAGGCTCTGCTGGGCGCCATGGATGTGCCCGGTCGCTGGGCAGACCTGATCAAGCGCGAAGGGGGGCTTGCGCCATTCACCCGGGGGCTCTACGCCAACAGCGAAATGTTCCTGTTCGGCCTGCTGGTGCTGATGGAAGCAGGCATCCTGCGCCGCCCCGTGTATGACGACATCGAATTACAGCGCCTGGCTGACGCCGGAGTACTGGATGGCGACGGTGTGATAGTCGACTTCGACGCCCTGGCCGAACGATTGCCACGAGGCCTGGATGCCGAGGGGCTGGCCTGGCTGAAGTCTCATGGCCTGCTCGACGAAGGCATCCGTTTCGAGGAAGGACGGCTGCGCCTTCCGGATTGCCGCAGCAGCGCATGCGATATCCACAACCCCGACCTGAGGCCCTACTGGGGCAAGGCTGGCCGGGGAATCCTGGTGCACGGTGGCTTCTTCCTGGGGCCGCAGGCTTTCTATCAGCGCCTTCGCGAACTGAGTGAGGCACGTCGCGCGCGTATTGCCATGGGGCCGATCAGCCAGATCAACCGGCTCCTTGGCGACGAGCCCCTCAAGCGCCTGCAGCGTCGTGATGCGCGCTTCATCAACAGCTGTTTCACCGTCACGCTGCTCGGTGCCAGTGCCGCCGACCAGTTGGAGGATGGCCGGGTGATCAGTGGTGTCGGCGGCCAATACGATTTCGTCGCCCAGGCCCATGAGCTCGAAGGCGGTCGCTCCATCCTGATGCTTCGCAGCTGGCGTGAGTCGGGTGGTGAGGTCAGTTCCAACATCGTCTGGGAGTACGGCCACGCAACGATTCCTCGTCACCTTCGGGACTTGGTGGTTACCGAGTACGGCATTGCCGACCTGCGCGGCAAGAACGACTCGGAGGTGATCGCCGCCTTGGTGCGCATCGCCGACTCACGCTTCCAGGACGGGCTGATCGCCGATGCGCAACTGGCCGGCAAGTTGCCCGAAGATTTCGTCCTGGAACCGGCCTGGCGGCAGAACACGCCGGGGCGGCTGGAAAAGCTGCGCGTGGCGTTTCCCCAGCTGTTCTCCGAATATCCGCTGGGCTGCGACTTCACCCCGGTGGAGCAGGACCTGTTGCGCGCCCTGCGTTGGGTGAAGCGCAAGCTGAAACTGGGGGAAATCATCGACCTGGGCAGGGCCGCGCTGTTCGACCTGCCGGATCCGGCCAGCTACGTCGGGCATCTTGATCGGATGGGATTGCTCGCGCCGGCGGGCCTGCGCGAGCAGCTGTATCAGAAGCTGGTGCTGGCCGGACTCAAGGCCACCGCCCAGGGCGATTGAGCCGGGCTGTCAGCGACTTCAGAGAATATTGAGCGGGTATTCGATGAAGGCGCGAACTTCATTGAGGTCCGGGCCCACGTCGTTATCGGCACGGTAGATAGAGTTGCGCAGCTTGAACGACAGGTCCTTGGCCGGGCCGTCCTGCACCACGTACTTGAACTGGTTGAACAGCTCGCGCTCGGTGCCGTCGTTCTCGCCACCGGCAACGATGTCGGTGCCGCGCACATAGGCAATCTTGTAGGTCAGGCCGGGGACGCCGTAGCCACCGAAGTCCAATTCGTAGCTGACCTGCCAAGACTGCTCGTCCTCCAGGTTGAAGTCCGAGTAGTAGGAGTTGGCCACGTAGATGGTGCTGCCGCCGTCGCCAAAATCATAGGCGTAGCCGGTATCGCCGGTGTTGCGCTGGTGGGCGAGGATGAAAGCGTGGGCGCCGATGCTGTACTTGGCCGCCAGGCTCCACAGGGTGTTCTTGTCGTCCTCACCGTCGCCGCCGAGTGCGAGCGCAGCAACGGAGCCATCGTCGTACTTGGTGCGGTAGATGTTGAAGTCGAAGTTCAGCGCCTGTTCATCGGTAAAGGGAATGTTGTAGTTCAGGTTGGCGTAGTACTTCTTGAACATGTCTTCCACGTCGGAGTGGTAGAGCGCCAGGCTGAAGTTGTCGCTCACGAGGTAGCTGCCGCCGATAACGTCGATGCTCTTCAGGTGATTGGGGTCGCGGGCCGGGTCGCCCATGGGGCTGTCCCCGGTGAAGCGGCCGACGTTCAGTTCCAGGCCCTCGATCTCCTTGCTGGTGAGCAGGGTGCCGGTGAACGCCTGGGGCAGCAGGCGGCTGTCGTCATGGGCCAGAACCGGCAGGGTGGGGAACTGGTTGCCGTACTTGAGCACGGTGCTGGAGAAACGCAGTTTCACCACGCCACCGGCCTCGGATAGGTCGTCTACCGGATGGCCATCGCTGTCGGTGTCGAAGAAGGCGGCATAGTTGCGGCCGCGACCACTGTCCAGTTTCACGCCGAGAAGGCCGTAGGCGTCGACACCGAAGCCGATCGTGCCCTGGGTGAAGCCCGATTCGAAGGTGCCGATGAAGGCCTGGCCCCAACTTCTGGCATCCCTGGCGCCATCCTTGAAGTCGCGGTTGAAGTAGGCGTTGCGCAGCAGCAGGGTTGCGTCGGCGTCTTCGATGAAACCCTTGGCTTCGGACTGTTCACTCGCTATGGCAGGAAGGCCGAGTACAGCGGAAACCGCTAGCGCCAGGGCGCTCAGTTGGGTCGCTTGCATCGCGTTGCTCCTGATGGTGTTCGTGGCTGCCGACTTCTGGGACGGCTTGATTTGTGTCTAGCCGACGAACGGGAGCCACGCGCGGCGCGGCGACCAGTGGTGCAGAGCGGTTGCGACGCGGCGCGTCAGTGGTGATCGGTGGCCAGGAGGAAATTGCCCGCCAGGGCGCTGTCCGGTTCGCCAGCCAGCGAGGGCACCTCGGCCTCGTCCTTCAGGTTCACTCCGGACAATTGGCGACGGCAGGCCTCGCGCATCAGGTAGAGCAGGCGGTGGGCGGCCATGCCGTACGACAGGCCTTCCAGACGCACGTTGGAAATGCAGTTCCGGTAGGCATCGGTCAGGCCGACTTTGGGTGCCCAGGTGAAGTACAGCCCGAGGCTGTCGGGCGAGCTGAGACCAGGGCGTTCGCCGATCAGGATCACCACCATCTTCGCGTTGAGCAGTTCGCCCACCTCGTCCGCCACTGCCACCCGGCCCTGCTGAACCAGCACCACGGGCGAGAGCGACCAGCCTTCCGCTAGCGCCTGTTCTTCCATGCGTTCGAGGAAGGGCAGGCTATGGCGTTGCACGGCGAGGGCGGAGAGGCCGTCGGCGACCACTACCGCGAGGTCATAGCCACCGGGATTAGTCCGTGCATGCTCCTGTAGTTTCTCGCGTGAGGCCGCGTCCAGGCGCCGACCGAGGTCCGGTCGCTGCAGATAGGTGTCGCGGTCCTTGGCGGCGCTGTGCAGCAGCAGCGTGGCGCGTCCGCGCTCATCCAGCCGGGCGACAAGTCCGTCATGGTCGAAGGGCAGGTGTACCGCGTCTCGTGCCTGGGCGTGGGCGTACTGGAAATTCAGTTGCGCATGGGTGGGCAGGCTGATGCCGGCGCGACCCAGCGCGATGCGTGCCGGAGTCAGGCGGCGCAGTTCTTCCCAGGGGTTGGCGGTGTGGCCGGAATGGGGGCGAGGCGTCTTCATCCATTGCTCCTTGAGTTCAGGCCAGTCGCGCAATGGCCTGGCGGAAGGCCGGCGGAAGCTGGTCGCCGAGGATCACCCGACCGTCGCTCTGCACCAGGATGCCCATGCGCTCTAGCCACAACTCGAACTCAGGGGCCGGCTTCAGGCCCAGGCTCTGGCGGGCGTAGAGCGCGTCGTGGAAGGACGTGGTCTGGTAGTTGAGCATCACATCATCGGAGCCCGGGATGCCCATGATGAAGTTGATGCCGGCGACACCAAGTAGCGTCAGCAGGGTGTCCATGTCGTCCTGGTCGGCTTCGGCGTGGTTGGTGTAGCAGATATCGCAGCCCATGGGCACGCCGAGCAGCTTGGCGCAGAAATGGTCTTCCAGGCCGGCGCGGATGATCTGCTTGCCGTTGTAGAGGTATTCCGGGCCGATGAAGCCGACCACCGTGTTCACCAGGAATGGATTGAAGTGGCGGGCCACCGCATAGGCCCGTGCCTCGCAGGTCTGCTGGTCGACGCCGTGGTGGGCGTTGGCCGACAGTGCGCTGCCTTGACCGGTTTCGAAGTACATCAGGTTGTTGCCCAGGGGGCCGCGCTTCTGCGAAAGGCCCGCCTCGTAGCCTTCCTGGAGGATTTTCAGGCTAATGCCGAAGCTGGCGTTGGCCGCCTCGGTACCGGCGATGGACTGGAACACCAGGTCCAGCGGTACGCCACGCTCGATGGCGGCAATGGAGGTGGTGACGTGGGTCAGCACGCAGGCCTGGGTGGGAATCTCGTAGCGTTGGATGATCGCGTCGAGCATTTCCAGCATGGCGCAGATGGAGGAGATGCTGTCGGTGGCCGGATTGATGCCGAGCATGGCATCGCCGTTGCCATAGAGCAGGCCGTCGAGAATGCTCGCGGCGATCCCCGCGGGTTCGTCGGTCGGGTGGTTGGGTTGCAGGCGGGTGGAGAGTCGGCCGCGCAGGCCCATGGTGTTGCGAAAGCGCGTCACGACACGAATCTTTTGCGCCACCAGCACCAGATCCTGCACACGCATGATCTTCGACACGGCGGCGGCCATCTCCGGCGTCAGTCCCTTGGCCAGGACGCGGAGGCTGGACTCGTCGGCATGCTCGCTGAGCAGCCAGTCGCGGAAACCGCCGACGGTGAGGTGGCTGACCGGTTCGAAGGCGACGCGGTCGTGGCTGTCGATGATCAGCCGGGTGACTTCGTCTTCTTCATAGGGAATCAGCGCCTCGTCGAGGAAGTGCTTCAAGGGGATGTCCGCCAGGGCCATCTGCGCAGCGACGCGCTCGCCGTCGCTGGCAGCGGCTACGCCGGCCAGGTAGTCACCGGAGCGGGCCGGGCTGGCCTTGGCCATGACTTCCCGGAGGCTCTCGAAACGCCAGGTCTCGCCGCCGACGCTGTGGGAAAAACTACTCACTCGAAGCTCTCCTTGGTGAGGCGCCCCAGTCTTCTTGCACTGGGGCGCGGGAGGATCAGGCGCGGTTCAGCAGGGCATCGACCGGTGCGCTGGCGCGATGGTGGGCGGTGAACTGGAAGTAGATATACCCCGCCGCCATGAAGCCAAGGAAGATGAATCCGATCAAGGTATTGAACCACGCCATCGCCAACAGGCAGACCACGGCCAGCACCAGGGCGATCGCCGGTACCACCGGATAGCCCGGCGCACGGAAGGTACGTTCCAGATTGGGCTCACTGACGCGCAGCTTGAACAGGCTGAGCATGCTGATGATGTACATCACGATGGCGCCGAACACGCTCATGGTGATCATCGCGGCGGTCAGCGTCATGCCCTGCAGGTTCACCAGGCCGTCGCTGTAGATGGCTGCGATACCCACCACGCCACCGGCGATGATGGCGCGGTGCGGGGTCTGGAAGCGCGACAGCTTGGCCAGGCCGCGCGGCAGGTAGCCAGCACGCGCCAGCGCGAAGAACTGCCGGGAGTAGCCGAGGATGATGCCGTGGAAGCTGGCCACCAGGCCGAACAGGCCGATCCACACCAGCATGTGCATCCAGGTGGAATCGTTTCCGACCACGGCCTTCATGGCCTGGGGTAGTGGGTCGTTGATGTTGGAAAGCTCACGCCAGTCACCCACGCCGCCGGCCATGATCATCACGCCGATGGCAAGGAACACCAGGGTCAGGATGCCGGCAATGTAAGCGCGCGGGATGGTGCGTTTCGGGTCCTTGGCTTCCTCCGCCGCCATGGCCGCGCCCTCGATGGCGAGGAAGAACCAGATGGCGAAGGGAATGGCGGCGAAGATGCCGGAGATGGCGTGGCTGCCGAACTCATTGGTGCCTGCCCAGCCGTTGACCACGAAGTTGCTGAAGCTGAAGCCCGGTGCGACGACGCCCATGAACACCAGCAACTCGGCCACGGCCAATACGGTGACCACCAGCTCGAAGGTGGCGGCGATGCTGACGCCGAGAATGTTCAGGGTCATGAAGATGAGGTACGCCCCAACGGCTGCGTGCTTCGGGTCCAGCTCGGGGTACTGCACGTTGAGGTAGGCGCCGATGGCCATGGCGATGGCCGGCGGGGCGAAGACGAATTCGATCAGGGTGGCGATCCCGGCGATCAGTCCGCCCTTCTCGCCGAAGGCGCGGCGGCTATACGCGAAGGGGCCGCCTGCGTGGGGAATGGCGGTGGTCAGTTCGGTGAAACTGAAGATGAAGCAGGTGTACATGGTGGCCACCAGCAGCGCGGTGACCAGGAAACCGAGGGTGCCGGCAGTGCCCCAGCCGTAGCTCCAGCCGAAGTATTCACCGGAGATCACCAGGCCGACGGCGATACCCCAGAGATGCAAGGTGCCGAGCGTTGGTTTTAGTTGTGTTGTGCTCATCAGGACTCCTCGCCCGTGGGGGCGTCGTTGGTGGATGACCAGGCTCGATCTTATCCAGCGACCCTCCCCAGGACTTGACCGTGGAAGGTCGTGTGCGGCCTCTGCGGTCAAGTCGTGTGGCACTGTTACCCATCGCCCCACGCGTCGTGCCCCGGCACGGGGCGGGTCTATGGAAAATGCCCGGAAATGGCCCGCAAACGCCCAGCTGGAGGGCCTGTGGCGGCGTTGGCAGGAAGCCGGGGCGAGGGCATGGGTTTTGCTTGAATGTCCGTTCAAAAAAGATTCGGTGGACCGTGATGAATCCGTCCCTGTTTTCCAGTGCCAGCCTGCAAGCATCCACCACGAGCAATGTCGGTGTGCTCTCGGCTGCCGCCAGCGGTCTCGACCGCTTCATCACCGGGCAGGGCGGAGACCTGGACCGCATCTTCGGCCGCGCCGGTATCGACCCGGAGCAGTTGCGGCACCCGACACTGAGCCTGGCCCTTACCAACTACTGCCAGGTGCTGGAAGAGGCCGCACGACAGTCCGGTTGCGACAACTTCGGCCTGCGCTATGGCCAGCAATTCCAGCCCCGCGACCTGGGCTTGCTGGGCTATGTCGGGCTGTTCTCGAACACCTTGGAAGAGGCATTGAAGAACTTCGCCGCGGCCTTCCCCTATCACCAGCACAGCACCCTGATCCGCCTGGTGGATTGTGGTGAGTGCTATCGCTTCGATTACCAGATCCGCCATGGCGCGATTCTCGACCGCCGCCAGGACGCCGAACTGACCATGGGCATGGCGCTCAACCTGGTCCGGCATGCGCTGGGCCGTGACTGGTCGCCGCGCGCGGTGGCCTTCGAACATGAACGTCCCGAGGGCTGGCAGGAACATGCCGAGGCATTCGGTGCGCCCGTGCAGTTCGGCCGGCCCTGCAATTTCCTGCTGGTACCCAAGGGCGATGTGCAGGGTAGGCTGATGCCCGAGCGAGATCCCAATCTGTTGTTCCTGTTCCAGGACGTGATTCGCAGGTTGGGTGAGCAGGGCGCTGGGCCGAACCTGCTGGAAGAAGCCAGCACGCAAATTCGCCTGGCCCTGGCGTTGGGTGAACCCTGCCTGGAACAGATCGCCGAATGTCTGGAACTGACCCCGGCGGGTCTGCAGCGTCGCCTGCGCGAAGACGGCCTCAGCTTCAGCCAACTGGTGGAACAGACACGCCGCGAGCTGGCGCTGCATTACCTGCGTCAACGGCAGCGGCCCATCTCCGAGCTGGCCCCCTTGCTCGGCTACTCCGAAACCAGCGCCTTCTCCCGCGCCTTCCGCCGCTGGTTCGGCGTGAGCCCGAGGCAGTGGCGCGGGGATGAGCGCTGAGGTCGGTGCTTGGGGCTGCCTTGTGTGGGGGCGAACTAATTCGCGAATAAATTCGCTCCCACAGGCGCTGGTCATTGGGGCAGGGCGGAGCAGGCATGAGTCACCCCTCTCCTCTTCAGGGCGAGGGCTAGGGGTGAGGGCGAATCTTTGCGCGGAGTTCGAACGGCAGACCTTCGACCTGTTTGGCGAATGAATTCGTCCCTACAGGGAAGCTCTGTGAGGCGCCCATAAAAAAACGCGGCCGGGGCCGCGTTTTTTGGTTACTTGCCGAGGATCAGAAGAAGCCCAGCGGATTGATGTCGTAGCTCACCAGCAGGTTCTTGGTCTGCTGGTAGTGGTCGAGCATCATCTTGTGGGTTTCACGGCCAACGCCAGACTTCTTGTAGCCACCGAACGCGGCGTGTGCCGGGTACAGGTGGTAGCAGTTGGTCCACACGCGGCCAGCCTTGATGCCACGGCCCATGCGGTAGGCGCGGTTGATGTCGCGGGTCCAGAGACCGGCACCCAGGCCGAACTCGGTGTCGTTGGCGATCGCCAGGGCTTCGGCTTCGTCCTTGAAGGTGGTGACGCCCACCACCGGGCCGAAGATTTCCTCCTGGAACACACGCATCTTGTTGTGGCCTTTCAGCAGCGTCGGCTGGATGTAGTAACCGGTGGACAGGTTGCCTTCCAGTTTTTCCACCGCGCCGCCAGTGAGCACTTCCGCGCCTTCCTGCTGGGCGATGTCGAGGTAGGAGAGGATCTTCTCGAACTGCTGTTGCGAAGCCTGGGCGCCGACCATGGTGTCGGTGTCCAGCGGGTCGCCACGCTTGATGGCTTTGACCTTCTTCATCACCTCGGCCATGAACGCCGGGTAGATGGATTCCTGCACCAGGGCGCGGGACGGGCAAGTGCAGACTTCACCCTGGTTGAAGAAGGCCAGGACCAGGCCTTCGGCGGCCTTTTCGATGAAGGCCGGCTCGGCCTGCATGATGTCTTCGAAGTAGATGTTCGGGCTCTTGCCACCCAGCTCCACGGTGGAGGGGATGATGTTCTCGGCGGCGCACTTGAGGATGTGCGAACCCACCGGGGTGGAGCCGGTGAAGGCGATCTTGGCGATGCGCTTGCTGGTGGCCAGGGCCTCGCCCGCTTCCTTGCCGAAGCCTTGCACCACGTTGAGCACACCGGCTGGCAGCAGGTCGCCGATGAGCTCCATCAGCACGGTAATGCCCAGCGGTGTTTGCTCGGCGGGTTTCAGTACCACGCAGTTGCCGGCGGCCAGGGCCGGGGCCAGCTTCCAGGCGGCCATCAGCAGCGGGAAGTTCCACGGGATGATCTGGCCGACCACGCCCAGCGGTTCGTGGA
>NZ_SSOF01000055.1:0-10349 GCF_029873115.1 Pseudomonas sp. BN606
TGGCTATCAGCGTGTTCGACCTGTTCAAGATCGGTATCGGCCCTTCCAGCTCGCACACCGTGGGCCCGATGCGGGCGGCGGCGCTGTTTGCCACGGCGCTGCGCGAGCGCGGCCTGCTGGAGCAGGTGACGCGGGTCGAGGTGCGCCTGTACGGCTCGCTGTCGGCCACCGGCGTCGGCCACGGCACCGACCGCGCGACCCTGGTCGGGCTGATGGGCGAATGGCCGGATCGGGTCGACCCGAAGCAGATCGCCCCGCGCATCGAGGCGCTGCAGGCGTCCTGCGAACTGCTGTTGGGCGGCAGCCACCCGGTGGCCTTCGACTGGCAGCGCGACCTGCTGCTGCTCGAGGAAAACTTGCCGTACCACCCCAACGCCATGACGCTGATCGTCGAAGGCGAGGCGGGTGAGCTGCACCGCGACACCTACTACTCCATCGGTGGCGGCTTCGTGGTCGACGAGGCCCAGGCCCGCTCCGGCCAGCTCGACCAGGACACCACCGAGCTGCCTTACGACTTCTCCAGCGCCGAAGAGCTGCTGGAACTCTGCCAGCGCCACAACCTGCGTATCGCCGAGCTGATGCTGGCCAACGAGAAGGCCTGGCGCAGCGAAGCGGAGATCCGCGCCGGACTGCTGAAACTCTGGGACGCCATGCAGGAATGCGTGAGCAATGGTCTTGGCCACGAAGGCATCCTGCCCGGCGGGCTGAACGTGCGCCGGCGTGCCGCCAAGCTGCACCGCAGCCTGCAGGAACTGGGCAAGCCGAACGTGATCGGCAGCACCATGAGCGCCATGGAATGGGTGAACCTCTACGCCCTGGCGGTGAACGAGGAAAACGCCGCCGGCGGGCGCATGGTCACCGCGCCCACCAACGGCGCGGCGGGGATCATCCCGGCGGTGCTGCACTACTACATGCGCTTCAACCCCGAGGCCACCGAGGACGACGTGGTGAACTTCTTCCTCGGCGCGGCGGCGGTGGGCATCCTGTGCAAGAAGAACGCGTCCATCTCGGGTGCCGAAGTGGGCTGCCAGGGCGAAGTCGGCTCGGCCTGCGCGATGGCGGCGGCGGGGCTGGCGGAAGTGCTGGGGGCGACCCCGGCGCAGCTGGAGAATGCCGCCGAGATCGGCCTGGAGCACAACCTCGGGCTGACCTGCGACCCGGTGGGCGGGCTGGTGCAGGTGCCGTGCATCGAGCGCAACGCGATTGCCGCGGTGAAGGCGATCAACGCGGCGCAGATGGCGCTGCGCGGCGATGGCGAGCACTTCATCTCGCTGGACCGGGTGATCCGCACCATGCGCGACACCGGCGCCGACATGCACGACAAATACAAGGAAACCTCGCGCGGTGGTCTGGCCGTGAGTGCCGTGGAGTGCTGATGCCATGAGCGCCTTCCAGACTCTTGCCAAGCCCCTGCAGCGCCTCGAATCCATCGGCTTCCTGCTGCTGGACGAATTCAGCCTGATCGCCCTGGCCGGTGCGCTGGAGTCGTTGCGGCTGGCCAACCAGTTGTCCGCAACGGGCCTCTATCGCTGGTGCACCCTGACTTGCGACGGCACCCCGGTGCGCGCCGACAACGGCATGCAACTGACGCCCGAAGGCAGACTCGCCGAGGCACGCGAACTGGACGCCCTGATCCTCTGCGGCGGCGACGGCGCGCCACTCGCCGACTCCGGATTGCTCGCGCAACTCCGCGACCTGTCTGCCCACGGCGTGAAGCTGGGTGCCCTGGGGTCTGCCCGCGCTGTGCTGGCCGAGGCCGGTCTGCTTCAGGACGGCGAAAGTATTCCGGTCTGGGCCAGCCGGCTGACCCTGCGCGATGCCCTCGCCAGCGCGCAGCCCAAGCTGCAGGAAGTGATCGCGTTGATGGAGGCCAACCTGGAAGAGCCCATCGAACTGGATGATCTGGCCAGCTTCATCGAGCTGTCGCGGCGCCAATTGGAAAGGCTGTTCCAGAAGTACCTGTGCTGCTCGCCATCACGCTACTACCTCAAGCTGCGCCTGCTGCGTGCCCGTCAGCTCCTGCGCCAGACCGCCCTGCCGGTGGTGCAGGTGGCCTTCGGCTGCGGCTTCGTCTCCGCGCAGAATTTCTCCAAGTGCTACCGCGAGCACTTCGGCATCCCGCCCAGCAACGAACGGCTGGACAAGCCGCATCTCTGCCGCGCCGCGATGCACTGAGCACCCTTGGCACCACTTCGGGCCCGCCCGTGCCTGGCAGCACGGTCCGGGCCCGTTTTTTTGCTGGGGCAGAAAGGCTCGGGGCTTTCCTTGTAGGGGCGAATTCATTCGCCAAGCAGGAAGCAGTCCTGCCATTGGCCTTGTCGGGGGCAGCTGCGCCGCCCTTGGCGAATGAATTCGCCCCTACACAAGAGCATTCGCGCCTGCTGGCTAGTCCGAGTTAACCCAACTGCCCTCACCCCCGGCCCCCCTTGCGCACGGAAAGCGCCCTCTTCCTCTGGGTGAGGGCAATTGACCCCGCTCGGAGCCCCGGCAATGACCTCAGCGGATCTGACCAATTTCGGGTCGGATTCGTACAAAAGATGGTGGGGGGCTTCTGTTGCAATGCTTTCCAACGGCCCACCAGCCCGGTGTGTCGAGTCAGTGGAAAACAACAAGGGTTCACCGCCATGCAAATGCCCAAGACACTCCGCATCCGTAACGGCGACAAGGTTCGCTCCACCTTCTCCGCCCAGGAATACGCCAACCGCCAAGCCAAGCTGCGAGCTCATCTGGCAGCGGAGAACATCGACGCCGCGATCTTCACCTCGTACCACAACATCAATTACTACTCCGACTTCCTCTACTGCTCCTTCGGCCGCCCCTATGCCCTGGTGGTCACCCAGGACGACGTCATCAGCATCAGCGCCAACATCGACGGTGGCCAGCCGTGGCGCCGCACCGTCGGCACCGACAACATCGTCTACACCGATTGGCAGCGCGATAACTACTTTGTCGCCATCCAGCAGGCCCTGCCCAAGGCCCGCCGCATCGGCATCGAACACGACCACCTGAACCTGCAGAACCGCGACAAGCTGGCCGCCCGCTATCCAGAGGCCGAACTGGTCGACGTGGCCGCCGCTTGCATGCGCATGCGCATGATCAAGTCCGCCGAAGAGCACGTGATGATCCGTCACGGCGCGCGCATCGCCGACATCGGTGGCGCGGCGGTGGTGGAAGCGCTGCGTGACCAGGTGCCGGAGTATGAAGTGGCGCTGCACGCCACCCAGGCCATGGTCCGCGCCATTGCCGACACCTTCGAAGAAGTGGAGCTGATGGACACCTGGACCTGGTTCCAGTCCGGCATCAACACTGACGGTGCGCACAATCCGGTGACCACCCGCAAGGTGAACAAGGGCGACATCCTCAGCCTCAACTGCTTCCCGATGATCGCCGGCTACTACACCGCGCTGGAGCGCACCCTGTTCCTCGACCATTGCTCCGACGACCACCTGCGGCTGTGGCAGGTCAACGTCGAGGTCCACGAAGCCGGCCTCAAACTGATCAAGCCCGGTGCGCGCTGCAGCGATATCGCCCGCGAGCTGAACGAGATATTCCTCAAGCACGACGTGCTGCAGTACCGCACCTTTGGCTACGGCCACTCCTTCGGCACCCTCAGCCACTACTACGGCCGCGAGGCCGGGCTGGAGCTGCGAGAGGACATCGACACGGTGCTGGAGCCGGGCATGGTGGTGTCCATGGAACCGATGATCATGCTGCCGGAGGGCCTGCCGGGCTCCGGTGGCTACCGCGAGCACGACATCCTGATCGTCAATGAGAACGGTGCCGAAAACATCACCAAGTTCCCCTACGGCCCGGAGAAAAACATCATCCGCAAATGATCCAACCCACGCCCGCGCAGAGCCGACCTCCTGCGCGGGCCGTGGTTTTGCCTCACCACAACAAGAATCGACGCGCGGCATTCACGGGGCCCATGCCCCGCGCACGCGCCGCCCTTTGACTACCCGCTGCCGAACTAACACGACATAACAATAGAGGTACAGGCAATGGTCAGGTTTATTGCAGGAACGCTCCTCCGGGGAGCGGCCGACAGTGTGTCCTTCAACAACGGTCGGGGCGCTCCCGTCCATACTCCAGTCTTCCAGGCGCACCTCCCGATCGACGGAGGTGCCCAATGAGTACATCCAACCAGACCCTGGCCTATGGCCAGTCCGACAGCCAGATGGCCAGCAGCGAGCGCAGCACCCTCCGCCGCGCGGCGACCGCCAGCTTCATGGGCAACTTCGTGGAGTGGTTCGACTACGCCGCCTACGGCTATCTGGCCGCGGTGATCGCAGTCGTGTTCTTCCCTGCCACCGACAAGACCACCGGCCTGCTGGCGGCTTTCGCGGTGTTCGCCATTTCGTTCATCGTCCGCCCCATCGGCGGCATCGTCTGGGGCCATATCGGCGACCGTTACGGCCGGCGTAACGCCCTGTCCCTGTCCATCCTCATCATGTCTGGCGCCACTTTCTGCATCGCGCTGCTGCCGACCTACGCCCAGGTGGGCATGTTCGCGCCGCTGCTGCTCCTGCTGATCCGCCTGGTGCAGGGCTTCTCCGCCTCCGGGGAATACGCCGGCGCGGCGGCCTTCCTCGCCGAGTACGCGCCAGACAACAAGCGCGGTTTCTACACCTGCCTGGTGCCGGCCAGTACGGCGGCGGGGTTGCTGTTCGGTTCGCTGTTCGCGGCACTGCTCTATTCGCAGCTCGATACCGAGCAACTGCACAGCTGGGGCTGGCGTATTCCGTTCCTGTTGGCCGCGCCGCTGGGCCTGATTGGCCGCTACATTCGCCTGCACCTGCAGGACACCCCCAAGTTCCGCGAAATGGAACAGGCGATGGAGAAGAAGGAAGCGGAGCACAAAGTGCCGATCCGCGAACTCATGGGCGTGCACCGCAGGAAGGTGCTGGTGGCCATTGGCGTCACCTGCCTCAACGCGGTGGCCTTCTACCTGATCCTCAGCTACATGCCGACCTATCTATCCACCGAGATGGGCATGAACGAAACCGATTCCTTCCTGGCGTCTACCGTGTCGCTGGCGACCTACATCGGTTTCATCTTCCTGATGGGCAAGCTGTCCGACCGCTTCGGCCGCAAAACCATGCTGATCGGTGCGTCGCTGCTGTTCCTGGGGCTCACGGTGCCGCTGTTCGGTCTGCTCGAAGGGCAGGGCTTCGCCTTCATCCTGCTGATCCAGATCGCCTTCGGGCTGATGTTGGCAATGAACGACGGCACCCTGCCGTGCTTCCTCGCCGAGGTCTTCCCGACACGAGTGCGCTACAGCGGCTTCGCCTTCAGCTTCAACACGGCCAATGCCCTGTTCGGCGGCACCGCGCCTTTCATCGCCACCTGGTTGATCAGCCAGACCGGCGACAAGCTCGCACCGGCCTGGATGCTGGTGGCAGCGGCGGCCGTGGCCCTGCTGGCGATGCTGTGCATCTGCGAGACGGCGCACCGCGCACTGGCGGACGACTGAGGACTGGCGATCCTGCCAACTTCGGGTCGGATACGTACAAAAGTCGGCCATTCACTTCTGCTGCAATGCCATGAGCGGAAGTCCGTCTGGCGCCGACAATTCCTGGAGTATTTCGATGAGCAAGAGTGTTTTTGTAGGTGAGCTGACCTGGAAGGAGTACGAGGCGCGTGTCGCGGCAGGTGACTGCGTGCTCATGCTGCCGGTCGGCGCCCTGGAACAGCACGGCCATCACATGTGCATGAACGTCGATGTGCTGCTGCCCACGGCGGTGTGCAAGCGGGTCGCCGAGCGCATTGGTGCGCTGGTCATGCCGGGGCTGCAGTACGGCTACAAGTCCCAGCAGAAGTCCGGCGGCGGCAATCACTTCCCCGGCACCACCAGCCTGGATGGCGCCACCCTGACTGGCACGGTGCAGGACATCATCCGCGAGCTGGCGCGCCATGGTGCGCGTCGCCTGGTACTGATGAACGGCCACTACGAAAATTCCATGTTCATCGTCGAAGGCATCGACCTCGCCCTGCGCGAGCTGCGCTATGCCGGCATCCAGGACTTCAAAGTGGTGGTGCTCTCCTACTGGGACTTCGTCAAGGACCCGGCTGTGATCCAGCAGCTCTATCCCGAGGGCTTCCTCGGCTGGGACATCGAGCACGGCGGCGTCTTCGAGACCTCCCTGATGCTGGCTTTGTACCCGGACCTGGTGGACCTGGACCGCGTCGTCGATCACCCACCTGCAACCTTCCCACCCTATGACGTGTTTCCGGTCGACCCGGCCCGTACGCCGGCGCCGGGCACTCTGTCGTCGGCGAAGACGGCCAGCCGAGAGAAGGGCGAGTTGATCCTGGAGGTCTGCGTCCAGGGCATTGCCGACGCTATCCGCGAGGAGTTCCCGCCCACCTGACGAGGCATTGCGCCACCCCGAACAGAACAAGCGACTTCACAATTACAACAAGTGACCGCCGCGGCGGTTCGCGAGGAAGTTTCAGCTATGTCGAATTCAGACGCGCACAAAGAGTACGGACTCAATCAGGTCAAACCGGCGGAGCGCAGCTACGGCTTCGGCGACACCGTGTGGACCTGGTTCGGTTCCGGCATCAATACCGGTTCCTGGTTTTTCGGCGGCATGGCCGCTTCACTGGGCATGGTCTTCGTCCTGCAGTACAGCCTCCTCTGGCTACCGCTGATGATGATTCCATGGGCGGCAGTGGCCTATATCGGCTACCGCTACGGTGCCAGTACGGCCGTGGTGGCCCGTCCCGCCCTGGGCACTAAGGGGTCGCGCCTGACCGGCGTGGCCCAGTTCCTGGTGCTGATCGGCTGGCCCAGCGTGAACAGCTTCATTGCCGCTATTTCCCTCACCCACGTGTTCGGCGCAGCGTTCGGCTGGCCGACCTTCGGCCAGCCCGGCTCGGCGGGACCGATGGTGCTCGGCATACTGCTGACCGCCGTGGCGCAGGGCATCATCACCTTCCTTGGCCATGAGGCGATCCGCTATCTGGAGCGCGTGGCAGGCGTGCTGCTGCTGGTGCTCGGTGTCTGGGTCAGCTACATCGTGCTGTCGCAGTGGGATCTGGGTGAGCTGATGGCGTTCAAGGTGGCGAACCCGGCCCACTCGGTGGCCTTCTACATTGACCTGGCCTTCGGTTTCTCCTGGACCTGGGCCCAGGTGGCGGACTTCTCACGCTTCGCCAAGACCGGCAAGGCTGCCACCGTGGGCAGTTGGCTGGGGCTCAACGTAGGGCAGGGCTGGTTCATGCTGATCGGCGCCATCGGCACGATCGGGGTGGCACTGCAAACCGGCAGCATCGACCCCAACAACTCCGACCCCAGCTCCACCCTGGCTACCCTGGGGCTAGGCCTGGTGTCCTTCCTGGTGCTGATCTTCGCCACCGTCAGCACCAACGTCACCGTGCTCTACGGCTCCGGCATGGGGCTGCTGGGGGCGTTCAAGAGCCTGACCCCGAAAAAGGCCCTGGCGATTATCGTTGTGCTCCAGCTGGCGCTGTGCTTCGTGCCCATGGCCTTTGACTCCTTCCTGCATTACTTCGAGACCTTCCTCGGCGTCATCGGCGGCCTGTTCATCCCGCTCTGGACCATCATCCTGGTCGACTACTTCTGCGTGCGCGGCAAGCGCATCAGCGACCGCGACCTCTTTGCCGAGTCCGGCGGCGCCTATTACGGCAGCAATGGCTGGAACCCGGCGGGTATCACTGCGCTGGTGCTAGGTTTTGCGGTGTACTTCGTGTTGGCCCATGTGTTCAAGGACGTAGCCGAGCAGATCACCGCGAGCTTCCCCGCCATCCTGGTATCAGGGCTGGCCTATTGGCTGTTGGCAAAGAAGCCGGTAGTGGCCCTGAGCGGAGGGGTTGAACAGGACGCTTGACGCGCGAGGTACGGAAATGAAAACGCCGCCCCCGAGAGGAGGGCGGCGTTTTTGTTTTCGGCGAGGTTCAAGGCGACTCCCTTGCAGTGGCGAATGAGTTCGCCCCTGCAGTTCTCGGTCGACGATCAGGAGTGCAAGGGACTCTGCTTGCGCTCGCCGCGCGGCGAGTGGCCGAAGAAGCGGCTGTAGCACTTGGAGAAGTGCGCCGGTGAGGCGAAGCCGCAGGCCAGGGCAATGTCGCGGACCTGCGACTCGCTGCGCAGCAGCAGGTCGCGGGCGCGGTTCAGGCGCAGTTCCAGGTAGTACTGGCTGGGGGTGCGGTCCAGGTACTTGTGGAACAAGCGTTCCAGTTGGCGCACCGACACTTCGTTGAGCTGCGCCAGTTCTTCCAGTTCCAGGGGTTCTTCCAGGTTGGCTTCCATGATTGCGACGATCTGGCTCAGCTTCGGCTGTGCGTGGCCGAGCTTCTGCCGCAAGGGGATGCGCTGCTGTTCGCGGGCGCTGCGCATGCGGTCGCAGAGCAGCAGTTCGGCAGCGCGGGTGGCGATCTCCACGCCACCCGGCTCACGGGCGATCAGTTGCAGGGTCATGTCCATGGACGCCGTGCCGCCGGAGCAGGTGTAACGGTCGCGATCCAGCTCGAACAGCTGGTTGGAGATGACGATGCCGGGGAACTTGTCCTTCACCTGCTCGATGTCTTCCCAGTGCACCGTGCAGCGATAGCCCTTGAGCAGCTCAGCGCTGGCCAGCAGGTGGCTGCCGGTGCAGATTCCGCCCAGTGCCACGTCGTGCTGGGCCAGCTTGCGCACCCAGTTGAGCAGGCGCCGGTCATAGCGGGTCGGCATGGGGTTGGAGCCGACGACGAACAGGGCATCCAGTTCGGGGGCGTCGTCAAGGCTGTGATCGGGAACCACGCGCATGCCGTTGCTGGCCTGCACTGGTTCGTGGTCGGCGGCGATCAGCAAGGTGTGGAACAGGGTGCGCTTGGCGGCCAGGTTGGCCATGCGCAGGGTCTCGATCGCCGAGGCGAAGCCGATGGTGGTGAAGTTGGGGATCAGCAGAAAGCCGAAGGTCTTCACTGCGGCCGGCCGGGGCTGGGCCTGGAATTCGTCGACGGACGGCGCCGCAAGGTTTGCAACAGCCATTGGTTCTTCCTCCGCTGCATCGACTGTCGTTTTTGGGTATTGGCGGGTGAGGCAGAAGTCGAAGTGCAGTTCTGTCTTTTTATTGTTTTGCGGCGCTGGAGCGGGCCGGCGCCGGGGTCCAGCTTACACCCATTCCAGCCCTGCATCAGCGGCGTCCCTGCCCGACATCCGGGGTTCAGCGAGGCGGTCTCCGGTAATCGAACGGTATTCCTTCGCCGGCAGGGTAGGTTTGGGCATTTACACGTCGCAAACAGGCAAACGGGGTGTCGGGCTAACTCGCACAATCGGCCCCAACAGGCAGATACCGACAGCCCTCCAGTGGTCGGTTCCGGGCCCCCAAAACAACAGAGACGACAGCGGGTTGTCGCAGGAGATCATCGATGTTCAGCAAGCAAGACCAGATCCAGGGTTACGACGACGAACTGTTCAGCGCGATGCAGGAAGAAGAGCACCGTCAGGAAGACCACATCGAGCTGATCGCCTCGGAGAACTACACCAGCAAGCGCGTGATGGAAGCCCAGGGCAGCGGCCTGACCAACAAGTACGCCGAAGGCTATCCGGGCAAGCGTTACTACGGCGGCTGCGAGTTCGTCGACAAGGTCGAGCAGCTGGCCATCGACCGCGCCAAGCAACTGTTCGGCGCCGACTACGCCAACGTCCAGCCGCACTCCGGTTCCCAGGCCAACAGCGCCGTCTACCTGGCCCTGCTGAACGCCGGCGACACCATCCTCGGCATGAGCCTGGCCCACGGTGGCCACCTGACCCACGGCGCCAAGGTGTCGTCTTCCGGCAAGCTGTACAACGCTGTGCAATACGGTCTTGATACCGCCACCGGCCTGATCGACTACGACGAGGTCGAGCGCCTGGCTGTCGAGCACAAGCCGAAGATGATCGTTGCCGGCTTCTCCGCCTACTCCAAGACCCTCGACTTCCCACGCTTCCGCGCCATCGCCGACAAGGTGGGTGCGCTGCTGTTCGTCGACATGGCCCACGTCGCCGGCCTGGTCGCCGCCGGCCTGTACCCCAACCCGCTGCCCTACGCCGATGTGGTTACCACCACCACCCACAAGACCCTGCGCGGTCCGCGTGGCGGCCTGATCCTGGCCAAGTCCAACGAAGAGATCGAGAAGAAGCTGAACTCCGCCGTATTCCCCGGCGCCCAGGGCGGCCCGCTGATGCACGTGATCGCCGCCAAGGCCGTGTGCTTCAAGGAAGCGCTGGAACCCGGCTTCAAGGATTACCAGGCCCAGGTGATCAACAACGCCCAGGCCATGGCCAAGGTGTTCATCGATCGCGGCTACGACGTGGTGTCCGGCGGTACTGACAACCACCTGTTCCTGGTCAGCCTGAT
>NZ_SSOF01000056.1:0-45946 GCF_029873115.1 Pseudomonas sp. BN606
TGGCTATCAGCGTGTTCGACCTGTTCAAGATCGGTATCGGCCCTTCCAGCTCGCACACCGTGGGCCCGATGCGGGCGGCGGCGCTGTTTGCCACGGCGCTGCGCGAGCGCGGCCTGCTGGAGCAGGTGACGCGGGTCGAGGTGCGCCTGTACGGCTCGCTGTCGGCCACCGGCGTCGGCCACGGCACCGACCGCGCGACCCTGGTCGGGCTGATGGGCGAATGGCCGGATCGGGTCGACCCGAAGCAGATCGCCCCGCGCATCGAGGCGCTGCAGGCGTCCTGCGAACTGCTGTTGGGCGGCAGCCACCCGGTGGCCTTCGACTGGCAGCGCGACCTGCTGCTGCTCGAGGAAAACTTGCCGTACCACCCCAACGCCATGACGCTGATCGTCGAAGGCGAGGCGGGTGAGCTGCACCGCGACACCTACTACTCCATCGGTGGCGGCTTCGTGGTCGACGAGGCCCAGGCCCGCTCCGGCCAGCTCGACCAGGACACCACCGAGCTGCCTTACGACTTCTCCAGCGCCGAAGAGCTGCTGGAACTCTGCCAGCGCCACAACCTGCGTATCGCCGAGCTGATGCTGGCCAACGAGAAGGCCTGGCGCAGCGAAGCGGAGATCCGCGCCGGACTGCTGAAACTCTGGGACGCCATGCAGGAATGCGTGAGCAATGGTCTTGGCCACGAAGGCATCCTGCCCGGCGGGCTGAACGTGCGCCGGCGTGCCGCCAAGCTGCACCGCAGCCTGCAGGAACTGGGCAAGCCGAACGTGATCGGCAGCACCATGAGCGCCATGGAATGGGTGAACCTCTACGCCCTGGCGGTGAACGAGGAAAACGCCGCCGGCGGGCGCATGGTCACCGCGCCCACCAACGGCGCGGCGGGGATCATCCCGGCGGTGCTGCACTACTACATGCGCTTCAACCCCGAGGCCACCGAGGACGACGTGGTGAACTTCTTCCTCGGCGCGGCGGCGGTGGGCATCCTGTGCAAGAAGAACGCGTCCATCTCGGGTGCCGAAGTGGGCTGCCAGGGCGAAGTCGGCTCGGCCTGCGCGATGGCGGCGGCGGGGCTGGCGGAAGTGCTGGGGGCGACCCCGGCGCAGCTGGAGAATGCCGCCGAGATCGGCCTGGAGCACAACCTCGGGCTGACCTGCGACCCGGTGGGCGGGCTGGTGCAGGTGCCGTGCATCGAGCGCAACGCGATTGCCGCGGTGAAGGCGATCAACGCGGCGCAGATGGCGCTGCGCGGCGATGGCGAGCACTTCATCTCGCTGGACCGGGTGATCCGCACCATGCGCGACACCGGCGCCGACATGCACGACAAGTACAAGGAAACCTCACGCGGTGGTCTGGCTGTCAGCGCGATCGAGTGTTGAGCCTTCATCGACCAGCCTGCCCGCCGCTGCCCCGTCCTGGTGCGCAAAGCGGTGGCAATGAGTAAGACCGAATGGTCACGGTGTGAACCATTCGTCTGTTACTGACGATTGTGTCCTACGGCGCGGGGTGACATTTGCTGACACCTCCAGTGCTACCTAAGGCCCCAGGCCCCGGAATGCACGGGCCGGGGCAGTCGTAAACAGAATGATTCTGTCGCTCTCACCTAGGCCCAGTGGCACGGGCCTTGGATGAAACTCGCCATTTTTAATTGAATGACCAATCAAGATAGGCACGACCTTTGCCTAGATTTGGTATCACCTGGTTTAGCCGTACCAGGACATAACAAAAAGCCCCGAAACGGGGCTCCGCCCGTGCCTAGTCTGAGGGTTTCGCTAATGTCACAGTTCAACCAAGGGGCTCAACCCCAGAACCGTGTTCCCCAGTCCATCGGTTTTCTCCTGCTGGACAACTTCACCCTGATTTCCCTGGCGTCCGCGGTGGAACCGCTGCGTATGGCCAACCACCTTTCCGGTCGCGAACTCTACCGTTGGTACACCCTCAGCCAGGGCGCCCGCCCGGTCAGCGCCAGTGACGGCCTGCAAATCACCCCCGACAGCGGCCTGGACAATGCTCCGGCCCTGGATGCCGTGATCGTCTGCGGCGGCGTCGATATCCAGCACAGCGTCTGTCGCGAGCATGTGCAATGGCTGCAGTCCCAGGCTCGGCAGGGCCGTCAACTGGGTGCCGTGTGCACCGGCAGTTGGGCGCTGGCCAAGGCCGGGCTGCTCGATGGCTTCGAATGCAGCGTGCACTGGGAATGCCTGGCGGCGATGCAGGAAGCTTTCCCGCGTGCCGGCATCAGTACCCGCCTGTTCTCCATCGACCGCAATCGCTACACCTCGTCCGGCGGCACTGCGCCCATGGACATGATGCTGCACCTGATCGCCCGCGAGCACGGTCGTGAACTGGCAGCAGCGATCTCCGAGATGTTCATCTACGAGCGCATCCGTAACGAACAGGACCACCAGCGCGTGCCGCTCAAGCACATGCTCGGTACCAACCAGCCGAAGCTGCAGGAAATCGTCGCGCTGATGGAGGCCAACCTGGAAGAGCCCATCGACCTCGACGAACTGGCCTGCTACGTCGACGTCTCGCGCCGCCAGCTGGAGCGCCTGTTCCAGAAGTACCTGCACTGCTCGCCGTCGCGCTACTACTTGAAGCTGCGCCTGATCCGCGCGCGTCAGCTGCTCAAGCAAACTGCCATGTCGATCATCGAAGTGGCCTCGGTTTGCGGCTTCGTCTCCACGCCGCACTTCTCCAAGTGCTACCGCGAGTACTTCGGCATTCCGCCACGCGACGAACGTGCCGGCCAGAACGCCAACGTGGTGGCCCTGATGCCGGTGCCCGACGAGTTGGTGCGTAACGCGCCGTCCACCGCCGGCGTCGCACTGAGCCGCGCCCAGGGCGAGTCCACCTTCGCCAGCGTGCGGGTGGTGTGAAGTCTCGGCCCGCGGGAGCGAATGAATTCGCTCCCGCGACGAGTGGGTAGGGTGCGCCGTGCGCACCACGTAATCCCCGCGGTGCGCATGGCGCACCCTACGGGAATGAAGAAGGGCGCCATTGGCGCCCTTTCTCGTTTCCCGGATTCAGCGTGTCAGCGTGGCACCAGTGCCGGCAGCAGGGTGCGCGAAATGGCTTCGCGCACGTTCGGCAACAGCGTGGCGCTGCCCCCCAGCAACTCTTCCACCAGGCGCCGCAGGGCGACCGCGCGCTCCGGGCTGAGACCGCTCACGGCCTGCTCGCAGGCCTGCTCGGCGCTCACCCCTGGCGGTATGCTGATTCCCAGCGCCACCAGGCGCTCGCGAAAGTCTTCCTGGTCGATCAGATCGGCATGCATCATCGCGCTATTCCTCCGCATCAGGTGCTGCGCGATCAGCGCAGCACGCCCTCTTCCAGCAACAGTTTGAAGATAGCTTCGGCGCCCGCCTGCGGCGAGACATCCTTGAGTACCTGGCCGCCACCGCCTGATGCCTTGGCGGTCGCCGCCTTCATCCGCTCGGCGCCGGTCTTGGCCTTGATCACCTTGAGCCGCTTGGGCCGTGGGCGGGCCGGTTGCAGCTGGGCCTCGGCGAACAGTACATCCTCCACCAGCTCGACGTCTTCCGCTTCGATGCGACCCCGCCGGGCCGGGCCGAACGCGCTCTGCCGCGCAGTGGGTGCGGCGTTGTCGACACTGGCGAGGAAGGGCAGGCGCACCTTCAGCCGGCGGCGCTGGCCACGAGGCAGGGCTTGCAGCACCTGGGCCACGCCATTTTCGACTTTCTCCACCTCGGCAAGACCTACTACCAGCGGCCAGCCCAGGCGTTCGGCCAGCAGGTAGGGCAGCAGCCCCGAGCCTTCGCCGGTTTCCGCCTGGCTGCCGGTGAGCACCAGCTGGGCGCCGCTCTCGCGGAGGAAGTCCCCCAGCGAATGCAGGGCGTCGTCCTGCGGTCCCTGCTCGAGGACGATCAGTTCATCCAGACCCATACCCAGGTAGGCGCGCAAGGCTTCTTCATGGGGGTTGCCGGCATGCAACACGCGCAGGCGTGGGCCCGCCAGGCGCAGGCCGAGTTCCACCGCGCGGGCATCCTGGTCGGCGCGGCGCGCACGGCCCGAGGTGGGATGCGCGCCGATCGAGACCAGGCTGACGATCTTCAGTGCGTCATGCGGCATCGCGTGCCCCTCCCTGACGGTATTCGGTGGCCAGCTGGATCAGCGCGGCGAGGATGGCGCCGGAGTCGCCGATCACCGAGAGATCGGCGCGTTTGATCATGTCGCAGCCCGGGTCCATGTTCACCGCCACCACCTTGTCGCAGGCGCCGATGCCCTGCAGGTGCTGGATGGCGCCGGAGATGCCCACGGCCAGGTAGACCCGTGCGGTGACCCAGGTACCGGTGGCGCCGACCTGGCGGTTGCGCGGCATGAAGCCGTCGTCCACCGCCACGCGGGAAGCACCTTCGGTAGCGCCCAGGGCCCCGGCGGCCTCGTGGAACAGTGCCCAATCCTTCACCCCGTTGCCGCCGGAGAGAATGAACTCCGCTTCGGCCATGGGGATCTGCGCCGGGTCCACGGCTACCGGGCCGAGATCCTCGATGCGTGGCAGGCTGTGGGCAATGTTCGCTGTCAGGTCCAGCTCACGGGCTTCATGACGGGTTTCGCTGACCGGTTCTGCGCACTCGGCCGCAGCGAGGATCAGACGGGGCACGCTGCGTACCAGGTCTTCGCGACCCGCACCTGCGCGTCCGGTGGCCTGTTCATTGGCGACCTGCCAGACGCGGGTGGCCGGGCGCTCACCCAGCTTCGCGGCCAGCCGACGACCCAGTTCGCCGCCACCGGTGCGGCTATCGGGCAGCAGCCAGTGACGTGGGGCCAACTGGCTTTCCACGGCGCTCAACGCCAACACGCGGGCTTCCGGTGAGTAACCATCGAACTCGCTGCCTTCGATACGCAGGATGCGGTCAACGCCTGCGGTGTCGAAGGCCGATTCCTTGTCCTCGCCGAAGAGCACGGCAACCACCGCACCCTCGCTGCCGGCCAGCTTGTTGGCCAGGCCGAGGAGGTCCTTGTCGTGGCTGGACAGACGGCCACCGACCATGTCCGGTACGACGCAGATGTGGAAGGCCGGTTGTTCGATCACGTGCAGCGGCAGCTGTATCACCTCGCTGGCGGCGCTGCGTTTGCCGGCAGTGCCCTGCTGGGCACCGCTGCGGTCAATGCGTTTTACGCCGTTGGGGCCGATGAATCCGGCAGCCGCGGCGTGGGGATTCTTGCGGATCAGGCCGTTGGGGCCCATCCAGCTCGTCTGCCCCTGGTTTTGCATGGCGGCATGCAGGGGGTGCAGGCGGTTGCGGGCGATCCACTCGGCACGCGGGTCGCGGCGGATGATGTCGCTCATGGGCGGGTCTCCAATAGCGAGTCGGAATGCATCGTAGGAGCGAGCTTGCTCTCGAAGGGGATCACGTCGGCGCCGTGGCGGTTCGCGAGCAAGCTCGCTCCTCCACGTGCTGCCAGTGCTGTGCCTACCATCACGCCACCTCCACGGCAGCTTTAACCGCCGAAGGCTTTTTTGCTTCCACCGGCGCCTCGATCAGCACGTCGGCTACCAGTTCGGCGATGTCCTTGATCTCCGGGCGGGGCGCTACCACGCCTTCGAGCATCGCGGTGCACTGCGGACAGCCCACGGCCACCAGCTCGGCGCCGGTTTCCTTGATGTCCACCATGCGCATGTCCGGAATCCGCTGCTTGCCGGGAATGTCGGTGATCGGCGCGCCGCCACCACCGCCGCAGCAACGGGAACGGAATCCGGAACGTTCCATTTCCTTCACTTCGATACCGATGGCCTTGAGCACGGCGCGCGGAGCTTCGTACTCGCCGTTGTAGCGGCCCAGGTAGCACGGGTCGTGGTAAGTCACGCTGCCGCCCTTGTGCTGGCCGAGGCTGAGGCTGCCACCTTGCACCAGTTCGTTGATGTAGGTGCTGTGGTGCAGGACTTCGTAGCTGCCACCGAGGGCGCCGTACTCGTTCTTCAGCACATGGAAGCTGTGCGGATCGCAGGAAACGATCTTCTTGAAACGGTACTGGTTGAGGGTGGCGATGTTGCGCTTGGCCAGTTGCTGGAAGGTGGCCTCGTCACCCAGGCGCCGTGCCACGTCACCGCTGTCGCGTTCTTCCAGGCCGAGCACGGCGAAGTCGACGTTGGCGGCCTTCAGCACTTTGACGAAGGCTCGCAGGGTGCGCTGATTGCGCATGTCGAAGGCACCGTCGCCGACCCAGAACAGCACGTCGGCCTGCTTCTTCTCGCTCATCAGCGGCAGGTTCAGGTCAGCGGCCCAGTTCAGGCGACCGCCAGGGGCGAAGCCGCCGGGGTTGTCGGTGGCGATCAGGTTTTCCAGCACCTCGGCGCCCTTGTTCGGAGTGGCGCCCTTTTCCAGGGTGAGGTGACGGCGCATGTCGACGATGGCATCGACGTGCTCGATCATCATCGGGCATTCCTCGACGCAGGCCCGGCAGGTGGTGCAGGACCAGAGGGTGTCCGCTTCCACCAGACCCTTGCCGCCCTGGACCACGATCGGCTGGTGCGGGCCACCGGCGTGTTCGCCCAGCGGGATACCCGGATACGGGCTGCCGGCGAACTTGGCGTCATTACCGCCAGCGAGACCGATGACCATGTCCTGGATCAGCTTCTTCGGGTTCAGCGGCTGGCCGGCGGCGAAGGCGGGGCACACAGCCTCACACTTGCCGCATTGCACGCAGGCATCGAAGCCGAGCAACTGGTTCCAGGTGAAGTCGGTAGGCTTTTCGACGCCCAGGGGCGCCTGGGGGTCGTTCAGGTTCAGCGCCTTGAGGCCGGTGGAACGGCCGCCGCCGAAGCGCTCGGCGCGGCGGTGCCAAGCCAGGTGCAGCGCACCGGCGAAGGCGTGCTTCATGGGGCCGCCCCAGGTCATGCCGAAGAACAGCTCGGAAACACCCCAGGCGACGCCAATGGCGAGGATACCGGCGAGGAACCAGCCGCCGAAGCCTTCCGGCAGGATGCCGGCCACCGGCAAGGTGGCGATGAAGAAGCTCGCCGAGAACATCAGCAGGCTCTTCGGCAGGCGCATCCATGGCCCCTTCGACAGGCGGGACGGCGGATTGCTGCGGCGCTTGGCGACGAAGAGGGCGCCTACGAACATCAGTACGGTGGCGGCGAGCAGGGCGAAGCCGAGGATCCGGCTGTGCAGGCCAAAGCCATGCACCACGATCGCCAACAGGGCCGACAGCACGAAACCGCCGGCAGTCGCCACGTGGGTCTTGGACATGTATTTGTCGCGCTCGACCACATGGTGCAGGTCCACCAGGTAGCGGCGTGGCATCTTCATGAGGCCGCCGATCCAGTCGACCTTCGCGGGTCTACCCCGGCGCCACATGAAAAAGCGCTTCGCGGCGCCAAGCACGGCAAGGCCGAGGGCGGCGAAGAGCAGGATGGGAAGAAGGGTGTTCAGCATTGTTGGTCTCCTACCGGGACCTGGAAGCGGCACGGATGGCTCCCTCTCCCTCTGGGAGAAGGTCGGGGTGAGGGAAGCTTGGCGTTACTGGGAGTCCGTACCGGCCCTTGCCACCCCTCACCCTCGGCCCCTCTCCCAGAGGGAGAGGGGAGCGCTCATCAGAAGTCCTTGCACAGACGCAAAGCGTCGTAGATCGCCGCGTGGGTGTTGCGCTGGGCCACGCAGTCGCCGATCCGGAACAGCAGGTAGCCGTCGCCGGGCTGGCTCAGGCAGGGCTGCGGCTTGATGGCGAACAGTGCCTCCACGTCGATCTGGCCCTTGTTGCGCGAACCTTCCTTGAGCGCGTAGTACAGGCCCTCGTCCGGACGCACGCCGTTCTCGATGACGATCTGGTCCACCACGCGCTCTTCGCGGGCGCCGGTGTACTCGTTCTCCAGTACCGCCACCACCTTGTCACCCTCGCGGTAGACCTTCTCCAGCATCAGGTCGCCGGTCATGATCACTTCCTTGGGGTACATGCTGCGGTAGTAGGTCGGGAAGGTGGTGCCGCCCATGGCGATACCCGGCTTGATGTCGTCGGTGACGATTTCAACCTGGGCACCTTTCTCGGCGAGATAGTCCGCTGCCGACATGCCGCCAAACTCGCAGATGGTGTCGTAGACAAGCACATTCTTGCCCGGCGCCACGGTGCCGTTGAGCACGTCCCAGCTGCTGACCACCAGGCCTTCCGCCGCGCCCCAGTGCTCGTTCTGCTCCAGGAACGGATGGCCACCGTTGGCCAGGACGACGATGTCCGGCTTGAGGTCGAGAATGGTGTCCGGATCGGCCGCGGTGCCCAGGCGCAGGTCGACGCCCAGGCGCGCGATCTCCAGTTGGTACCAGCGGGTGATACCGGCGATCTGGTCACGCTGCGGCGCCTTGGAAGCGATGGTGATCTGGCCGCCGAGCTGATCCTTCTTCTCGAACAGCGTCACGTCGTGGCCACGCTCGGCCGCCACACGCGCCGCTTCCATGCCAGCCGGGCCGCCGCCGACGACGACCACCTTGCGCTTCACGCCGGTGGTCTTCTCGATGATGTGCGGTACGCCCATGTATTCGCGGGAAGTGGCGGCATTCTGGATGCAGAGCACGTCCAGGCCCTGGTACTGGCGGTCGATGCAGTAGTTGGCGCCAACGCACTGCTTGATCTGGTCAACCTGGCCCATCTTGATCTTGGCGATCAGGTGCGGGTCGGCGATGTGGGCGCGGGTCATGCCCACCATGTCCACGTAGCCGCCTTCCAGGATGCGGGTGGCCTGGTTCGGGTCCTTGATGTTCTGCGCATGCAGGACCGGGACGTTGACCACTTCCTTGATGCCGGCCGCCAGGTGCAGGAAGGGCTCCGGCGGGAAGCTCATGTTCGGGATCACGTTGGCCAGGGTGTTGTGGGTGTCGCAACCCGAGCCAACTACGCCGATGAAGTCGATCATGCCGGTGTCGCTGTAGTACTTGGCGATCTGCTTCATGTCGTCGTGGGACAGGCCGTCCGGGTGGAATTCGTCACCGCAGATACGCATGCCGACGCAGAAGTCGTCGCCGACTTCAGCGCGTACGGCCTTGAGCACTTCCAGACCGAACTTCATGCGGCCTTCGAAGGTGCCGCCCCACTCGTCGGTACGCTTGTTGACGCGCGGGCTCCAGAACTGGTCGATCATGTGCTGGTGCACGGCGGACAGCTCGACGCCGTCCAGGCCGCCTTCCTTGGCCCGGCGCGCGGCCTGGGCGTAGTTGCCGATCACGCGCCAGATCTCTTCTACCTCGATGGTCTTGCAGGTAGCGCGGTGCACCGGTTCGCGGACGCCGGACGGCGACATCAGGGTCGGCCAGTTGAAACCATCCCAACGGGAACGACGCCCCATGTGGGTAATCTGGATCATGATCTTGGCGCCGTGCTTGTGCATGGCGTCGGCCAGATTCTGGAAGTGCGGGATGATGCGGTCGGTGGACAGGTTCACCGAGCTCCACCACTCCTGGGGGCTGTCGATGGCCACTACCGAGGAACCGCCGCAGATGGCCAGGCCGATGCCGCCCTTGGCCTTCTCTTCGTAGTACTTCACATAGCGGTCGGTGGTCATGCCGCCGTCGGTGGCGTAGACCTCTGCGTGGGCGGTGGACAGCACACGGTTGCGGATGGTGAGTTTGCCGATCTGAATCGGCTGGAACATTGCTTCGAATGCCATTGCCCTTTCCTCGCCTTACAGAGGTTTGACGATGAACAGGCCGTCGTCGTGGCCTTCTTCGGAGCCGCTGTACACCTGTTCGGCGACAGTGCGGATGCTGCTGCCACGGGCCTGGAGGATCTGGTCCATGGCGCCGGCGAACCAGCCGGTGAACATGTAGTCGACCTTGCGACCGACCTTGCCGTACACGTAGACGAAAGCAGAGTGCTTCAGGCGCACCTCGGCGGTGCCCTTGTCGAGGTCGATGGATTCGATCTGGAACAGGCCCCAGCCGCGCTGGGACAGACGCTTCATGTAGTGCTCGAACACCGCCACGCCTTCCAGGCCATGGCATTCGGCTTCCTTCTCACACCAGTGCCAGGCGGACTTGTAGCCGGCTTTGTAGAGGATCTCGGCGTAGCGCTCCGGGCCCAGTTCGGCCTCGATGCCCATGTGGTTGTTCACGAAGAAGTGACGGGGCACGTACAGCATCGGCAGGGCGTCGGTGGTCCAGACACCGGTTTCGCTGTCGACTTCGATGGGCAGTTCGGGGGCGTGTTTGGCCATGTTGTTCTAGCTCCGGAATTCGATTGGGCCCGGCTGCGGGCCGAATTAACCCCCTCTCCCTCTGGGAGAGGGTTGGGGTGAGGGTTTAAGGGGGGGCGAGCGGGATTCGACATCCCTCACCCCCGGCCCCACTCCCAGAGGGAGAGGGGCGAAGAGCGCTTATTCGCCCCAGACGTCCTTCAGCACGCGGACCCAGTTCTCGCCCATGACCTTGCGCACGACGCGCTCGGGCATGCCGCGCTTGAGCAGGGTTTCGGTGAGGTTGGGGAACTCGCCCACGGTGCGGATGCCCAGCGGGTTGACGATTTTCCCGAAGTTGGTCAGGCGGCGGGCGTAACCCTTGTCGTGGGTCAGCCACTCGAAGAATTCCTTGCCATGGCCCTGGGTGAAGTCGGTACCGATGCCGATGGCGTCTTCGCCAACGATGTTCATCACGTACTCGATGGCTTCGGCGTAATCGTCGATGGTCGAATCGATGCCCTTGGCGAGGAAGGGAGCGAACATGGTCACGCCGACGAAACCGCCGTGATCGGCGATGAACTTCAGCTCTTCGTCGGACTTGTTGCGTGGATGTTCTTTCAGGCCGGACGGCAGGCAGTGGGAGTAGCAGACAGGCTTCTTGGATTCGAGGATGACTTCTTCGGAAGTCTTGGAACCCACGTGGGAGAGGTCGCACATGACACCGACACGGTTCATCTCGGCGACGATCTCGCGACCGAAGCCGGAGAGACCGCCGTCGCGCTCATAGCAGCCGGTGCCGACCAGGTTCTGGGTGTTGTAGCACATCTGCACGATGCCCACGCCCAGCTGCTTGAACACCTCGACGTAGCCGATCTGGTCCTCGAACGCATGGGCATTCTGGAAGCCGTAGAGAATGCCGGTCTTGCCTTGCTCCTTGGCCTTGCGGATGTCGGCGGTGGTTCGCACCGGAATCACCAGGTCGCCGTTCTCGCGGATCAGCTTGTTGCTCGCGGTGATGTTGTTCACCGTCGCCTGGAAGCCCTCCCAGACCGACACGGTGCAGTTGGCTGCGGTCAGGCCGCCCTTGCGCATGTCTTCGAAGAGTTCACGGTTCCACTTGGCGATGATCAGACCGTCGATGACGATGCTGTCGGCGTGCAGTTCGGCTGGGCTCATCAGGCTGTCCCCTGTTATCCATGCGCCGAATCTTCTGCCGGCGCTTTGAGGGGAGCATATCCCTGGGGAATCCGGCGCTATCGCGCAAAAGCGACCGGGGTATTGCCGAAAGCGTCAAGCCGGTCGCGAATGGGCAAGCGGGGTTCGGATGGGGGGGTTTCCAAGGCGCTGGCACCGGCCTGTGTGAGCGAATTCATTCGCGATTGCACGTCGAAGGCGTGCCCTTGGAGCAACAAGGGCTGCTGCGCAGCCCTTTCGCGAATGAATTCGCTCCTGCAGGAGTGCATCAGTTGATCCCCGGAAGCACCACAGGTCCGCCTCGCCCCAAGTACGCGCGCGAAGCACCTATAAAGAAGGTAAGAGCGCCGATTTCCCCCAAGGTCGGTTTCAGGATGCGCAGGGTCGCAGGGGTGAAATTCCCGAATGGCGGGAATGGCAAGCTCCCCGAATGCTCTGGACTAGTGCGCAAAGACGCCCGGACAGGGCGCAAGGACGGCCGCCGCAAGGCCACGCTCCGTGACGTGGCAGGTGAGCCGCAGCCGATACCTCCGGACGACGAATGGCATTGACCTGTCGTCCGCGAAGCAGAGGAACGCTGTATGCCCGATGAGACGCTTCACCTGCCTCTGATCCACAGTGTGCTGGAGCGCGAGAAGAGCGCCCCCGGTGCCCTGTTGCCGATCCTGCATGCCATCCAGAGTGGTGTCGGGTACATCCCCGACGTCGCTATTCCCGAAATCGCTCATGCACTCAACCTCAGCCTCGCCGAAGTGCGCGGTGTGGTCAGCTTCTACCACGACTTCCGCACCACGCCGCCGGCGCGCCATACCCTGCGCCTGTGCCGCGCCGAGTCCTGCCAGAGCATGGGTGCCGAACAGTTGGCTGCGCAGCTGCGCGAGCAACTTGAGCTGGACGACCACGGTACGAGTGCCGATGGCCAGATCAGTTTGCGACCGGTCTACTGTCTGGGCGCCTGCGCCTGTTCGCCGGCCCTCGAACTGGATGGTCGCGTGCATGCACGGCTCACGCCCGAGCGCTTGCGTTCCCTGGTGAACGGTTGCCTGGAGGACGGTTCATGCTGAGGCTGTGCATTCCCTGTGATTCCGTCGCCCGCGCTGTCGGGTCAGACGACGTGGCAGCTGTGTTCGCCCACGAGGCCGAACAGCGCAATCTGCCGCTGGAGATCAAGCGCACGAGCTCCCGAGGCCTGTACTGGCTGGAGCCGCTAGTGGAGCTGGACAGCGCCGAGGGTCGGTTGGGGTTCGGTCCGGTGGCACCTGAAGACGTGCCGTCGTTACTGGACGCGTTGCAAGGCAATGCGGGCGCCCATCCATTGGCCTTGGGGCCGGTGGAGGAAATCCCCTACCTGAAGAGTCAGCAGCGCTTGCTCTTTGCCCGGGCCGGCATCACCCGGCCGCTGTCACTGGATGACTATCGCGCCCACGACGGCTTCGAGGGCCTGAGCCGCGCGATCAACCAAAAGGGCGACGATATCGTCGCCGCTGTGCTGGATTCCGGCCTGCGTGGCCGGGGCGGCGCAGCCTTCCCGGCTGGCATCAAGTGGCGCACCGTGCGCGGGGCCGTGGCCGAGCAGAAGTACGTGGTGTGCAACGCTGACGAGGGCGACTCCGGCACCTTCGCCGACCGCATGCTGATGGAAGGCGACCCCTTCCTGCTGATCGAAGGCATGGCCATCGCCGGCCTCGCTGTCGGCGCAACCAAGGGCTACATCTACGTCCGCTCCGAATACCCGCAGGCTGTGGACAACTTGAACGCCGCGCTGGCCATTGCTCGTGACGCAGGCTTCCTTGGCCAAGACGTGGGCGGCAGTGGCCTGGCCTTCGACCTGGAAGTGCGCGTAGGCGCCGGTGCCTACATCTGCGGTGAAGAGACCGCTCTGCTGGACTCGCTCGAAGGCAAGCGCGGCGTGGTCCGTGCCAAGCCGCCGCTGCCGGCGCTGCAAGGCCTGTTCGGCCAGCCGACCCTGGTGCACAACGTGCTAACCCTGGCGTCGGTGCCGGTCATCCTCGCCCGTGGCGCGCAGTTCTACCGGGACTTCGGCATGGGCCGCTCGCTGGGCACCATGCCCTTCCAGCTGGCCGGCAACATCCGTCACGGCGGCCTGGTGGAGCGCGCCTTCGGCCTGACCCTGCGCGAGCTGGTGGAAGACTATGGCGCCGGCACTGCCAGTGGCCGCCCGCTGAAGGCCGCGCAGGTGGGCGGCCCGCTGGGCGCCTGGGTGCCGCCGTCGCAATTCGATACGCCGCTGGACTACGAGGCCTTCGCCGCCATGGGCGCGATGCTCGGTCACGGTGGTGTGGTGGTCGCTGACGACAGCCTGGACATGGCCCACATGGCCCGCTTCGCCCTGCAGTTCTGCGCCGAGGAGTCCTGTGGCAAGTGCACGCCGTGCCGTATCGGCTCCACCCGGGGCGTGGAAGTGGTGGACCGCCTGCTGGCGGCTCCCAATGCCGCCGCGCGGGACGAGCAGGTGATTCTCCTCAAGGACCTCTGCGACACCCTGACCTACGGCTCGCTCTGCGCTCTTGGCGGCATGACCGCCTACCCGGTGACCAGCGCTCTCAAGCATTTCCCTGCCGACTTCGGTCTTGAGCCAGTGGAGGCCGACCAATGATCAATATCTTCGATCCTGCCAGCGACATCGACCTGGGCACTCCGGCCCGCGAAAGCGACGTGCAGGTCAGCCTGAGCATCGACGGCCGCGAGATCAGCGTGCCGGCCGGCACCTCGGTCATGCGTGCCGCGGCGCTGCTTGGCACCACCATCCCCAAGCTGTGCGCCACCGACAGCCTGGAAGCGTTCGGCTCCTGCCGTATGTGCCTGGTGGAGATCGACGGCATGCGCGGCTATCCGGCCTCGTGCACCACGCCGGTGAGCGAAGGCATGGTGGTCCATACCCAGACGCCCAAGCTCGCCACCCTGCGCCGCAATGTGATGGAGCTGTACATCTCCGATCACCCGCTGGACTGCCTGACCTGCTCGGCCAACGGCAACTGCGAGCTGCAGACGGTCGCCGGCCAGGTGGGCCTGCGCGAGGTGCGCTACGGCTACGACGGCGCCAATCACCTGGATGAGCAGAAGGACGTCTCCAACCCCTATTTCGACTACGACCCGAGCAAGTGCATCGTCTGTAACCGCTGCGTGCGTGCTTGCGAGGAAACCCAGGGCACCTTCGCCCTGACCATCAGCGGCCGTGGCTTCGAGTCTCGCGTCGCTGCCGCGGGCGGCGACAATTTTCTCGACTCCGAGTGTGTTTCCTGCGGCGCCTGCGTACAGGCTTGCCCGACCGCCACGCTGATGGAAAAGAGCGTGGTCGAGATGGGCCAGCCGGAGCGCAGCGTCATCACCACCTGCGCTTACTGCGGCGTGGGCTGTTCCTTCCGCGCCGAGATGAAGGGCGACCAGTTGGTGCGCATGGTCCCGGACAAGAATGGCCAGGCCAACCACGGCCACTCCTGCGTCAAAGGCCGCTTTGCCTTCGGCTACGCCACCCATCCGGACCGCATCACCAAACCGATGATCCGCAAGCACATCGACGACCCCTGGCAGGAAGTCAGCTGGGACGAGGCGGTTACCTATGCAGCCAGCGAGTTCCGGCGAATCCAGCTCAAGTACGGGCGCGATTCCATCGGCGGCATCACCTCCAGCCGCTGCACCAACGAGGAAACCTACCTGGTACAGAAGCTGGTGCGCGCCGGCTTCGGCAACAACAACGTCGATACCTGCGCCCGCGTCTGCCACTCGCCCACTGGCTATGGCCTCAAGCAGACCCTGGGCGAGTCCGCCGGCACCCAGAGCTTCGACTCGGTGATGCAGGCCGACGTGGTGCTGGTGATCGGCGCCAACCCCACGGATGCCCACCCGGTGTTCGGTTCCCAGCTCAAGCGGCGCTTGCGTGAGGGCGCGCGACTGATCGTCATCGACCCACGGCGCATCGACCTGGTGGATTCCCCCCACGCCCGCGCCGAGCTGCACCTGGCGCTGCGTCCGGGCACCAACGTGGCCATGCTCAACGCCCTGGCCCACGTGATAGTCACCGAGGGCCTGGTCAACCAGAGCTTCGTCGACGCCCGTTGCGAGGCAACGGATTTCACCCGCTGGCGCGACTTCGTCAGCAAGCCGGAAAACTCGCCTGAAGCCTTGGGGCCGATCTGCGGCGTGTCGCCTGACGACATCCGCGCCGCCGCCCGCCTCTACGCCACCGGCGGCAACGCGGCCATCTACTATGGCCTCGGCGTTACCGAGCACAGCCAGGGCAGCACCGCGGTCATGGGTATCGCCAACCTCGCCATGGTCACCGGCAACATCGGCCGCGAGGGCGTCGGCGTGAACCCGCTGCGCGGGCAGAACAACGTCCAGGGTTCCTGCGACATGGGTTCCTTCCCCCACGAGCTGCCGGGCTACCGTCACGTCTCCAACGACGCGGTGCGCCACCAGTTCGAACAGGCCTGGGGCGTAACCCTGCAGCCCGATCCGGGCCTTCGCATTCCCAACATGTTCGAGGCGGCCCTCGGCGGTACCTTCAAAGCCCTCTACTGCCAGGGCGAGGACATCGCCCAGAGCGACCCCAACACCCAGCACGTCACTGCCGCTCTGTCGGCGATGGAGTGCGTGGTGGTGCAGGACATCTTCCTCAACGAAACCGCCAAGTTCGCCCATGTGTTCCTGCCGGGCAGCTCGTTCCTGGAGAAGGACGGCACCTTCACCAATGCCGAGCGGCGCATCTCGCGGGTGCGCAAGGTAATGGACCCGCTGGGCGGCAAGGCCGACTGGGAAGCCACAGTGGCCCTGGCCAATGCGCTGGGCTATCGCATGGACTACAAGCATCCCTCCGAGATCATGGACGAGATCGCGCGCCTGACGCCGACCTTTACGCGCGTCAGCTACGCCGAGCTGGATCGCCATGGCAGCCTGCAGTGGCCGTGCAACGACGCCGCCCCGGACGGCACCCCGACCATGCACATCGAGGAGTTCGTACGCGGCAAAGGGCGCTTCATGCTCACCGGCTATGTGCCCACCGAAGAAAAGGTCAACAGCCGCTACCCGCTGCTGCTGACCACCGGCCGCATTCTCAGCCAGTACAACGTCGGCGCCCAGACCCGACGTACCGACAACGTTGCCTGGCATGAGGAGGATCGCCTGGAAATCCACCCGAGCGATGCCGAAAGCCGGGGTATCAACGAAGGCGACTGGGTGGGCGTGGGCAGTCGCGCCGGGCAGACGGTACTGCGTGCCAAGGTGTCCGAGCGGGTGGCGCCGGGCGTGGTGTACACCACCTTCCACTTCCCCGAATCGGGGGCCAACGTGATCACCACCGATAACTCCGACTGGGCCACCAATTGCCCGGAATACAAGGTGACGGCGGTGGAGGTCTCAAGGGTCTACCAGCCCTCCGAATGGCAGAAACGGTATCAGCAGTTCAGTGACGAACAGCGGCGCCTGCTGAAGGAACGCCGCAGGACCGAAAAAGTCGAGGTACGCCGATGAGCACCGACAACCTGATCAAGATGGCCAACCAGATCGCCCAGTTCTTCGCCTCCGAACCGGACAAGGAGCAGGCTGTGAAGGGGGTGCGTACACACCTGCAGAGCTTCTGGACGCCGGCCATGCGTATCGAACTGATGGCTTGGCAAGTGGAACACCACGGTGAAAGCCTGCATCCCCTGGTCCAGCAGGCGCTGGCGGAGCAGGGGAGGGTGGCGTAGCCAGCGGTTTGTTCCTTGCAGGGGCGTGTTCATTCGCCAAGGGTGGCCTGGCTGCCCCCTGCAAGGTTTCAGGGCAGACCTGCGGCCTGCTTGGCGAATGAATTCGCCCCCACAGGCTCCTGATCCGGATGCTCATGCCGGTCCTGGCTCGGGCAGGTGTTGAAGCGCGCGCGGTAGGCGCGGGAGAAGTAGGACGAGGACTCGAAGCCGCAGGCCAGCGCTACCTCCAGCACGCTCATGTCGGTCTGGCGCAGTAGCTGCCTGGCCTTCTCCAGGCGCAGGCCGAGGTAGAAGTTCGACGGCGTCTCCTTCAGGTGCAGACGGAACAACCGCTCCAGCTGGCGCGGCGTGACGCTCACCAGTTCAGCCAGCTCCCGCGAAGTCAGCGGTGTCTCGCTGTGCCGCTCCATTTCGCCAATCACCTGCACCAGCTTCTTGTTGTGCACATGGAAGCGGCTGGCGACCTGCATGCGCTGGTGGTCCTGCTGGGTGCGGATGCGACCCAGCACGAACTGCTCGGATACCTGCAGCGCCAGGGCTTCGCCGTGGCTGCGGGCGATCAGGGTGAGCATCAGGTCGAGGCTGGCGGTACCGCCGGCACTGGTGATGCGCCGTCCATCGATCTCGAAGAGTTCCTGGGTGACGCTCAGCGCCGGGTAGCGCTCCTGGAAAGCCTCGATGGCTTCCCAGTGCAGGGTCAGGCGCTGCCGGCTGAACAGCTCGGCTTCGGCCAGCACGAAGCTGCCGGTATCGATCCCCCCCAGCAGCAACCCCTCGTGCTCGGCTCGGTTTAGCCAGTGGGCCAGACGTGGGCCGAAGCTGGCGAGCGGGTCGAAGCCGGCGACCACGAACAGGCAATCCCCGTCCGGTGGAGTCTCCAGCCCGCCGTCGACATTTAGCGACATGCCATTGCTGCCCGCTACCGGGCCGCCGTCCAGGCTGAGCAGGTGCCAGCGGTAAAGCTCGCCGCGAAATCGGTTGGCCACCCGCAAGGGTTCCACCGCCGACATCAGTCCCATCATCGAGAAGCCAGGCAGCAGAAGGAAGCTGAAAGTCTGGGACATGATCGGTTTCCACGGGTGGGATAACCCACTAAAAGGGAATGGCCAGGAGAGAGCAAGAAAGGTGGTCGTTCCTGTTCAACAGGTGGTCGTTTTAGTTCGAATCGTTGGGCGCAACGCTGCGTAATTTGTGTCCATCGGGTTGTAGTGGCGCCCGAAAACGGAAGGAGTCGCCCCCGGCTCCTGCACAACAAATACATGAACCGTTTGGCCGCAAGGGGAGCATCAATGAAACGTCTTACTGCATTCGCTGGTTGCTGTTTGTTCGCCCTCTCCAGTTCCGCCGCATTCGCCGCCGAAGACGCCAGTTGCCAGAAGATCCGCGTAGGCGTGGTCGGCTGGACCGACGTTGTCGCCACCACCGCCGTTGCCAACGAACTGCTTGGCAGCCTGGGCTACCAGACCAGCCAGACCCAGGCCTCGCAGCAGATCATCTTCGCCGGCATCCAGAAGAAACAGGTCGACGTATTCCTCGGCTACTGGAAGCCGATCATGGACGACAACATCAAGCCCTTCCTCGAAGCCAAGTCGGTGAAGGTCGCCGCAGAGCCTTCGCTGAGCGATGCCATCGCCGTACTCGCCGTACCCACCTACACCGCTGAGTCGGGCCTGCGCACCTTTGCCGATATCGCGAAGTTCAAGGACCAGCTCGACGGCAAGATCTACGGTATCGAGTCCGGTTCCGGCGCTAATACCGCGATCCAGAAGATGATCGACACCAACCAGTTCGGCCTGGGCGGCTTCAAGCTGGTGGAGTCCAGCGAGGCGGCCATGCTCACGGCGGTCAAGCGCGCGGTGAAGAACAACAAGCCGGTAGTCTTCTTCGGCTGGAAGCCGCATCCGATGAACATTCAGATGCCCATCACCTACCTCACCGGTAGTGAGGACGTGTTCGGCCCCAATGATGGCGCCGCCACGGTCTCCACTGTCACCGCTCCGGACTTCGCCCAACGCTGCCCCAACGCAGATCGCCTGCTGACCAACCTGCGCTTCACAAGCGCGCAGGAGGCGGAGCTGATGCAGCCGATCATGGAGCGGCAGGACCCGGCCAAGGTCGCCCGCCAATGGCTCAAGGCCAACCCTGAAGTGGTCAAGGGCTGGCTCGCCGGGATCACCACCTTCGACGGTAAGAGTGGCATCGATAGCGCCCTCGCTTCGCTGAAGTAACTCAACGCACCGCCCAGTGCGCGGGCCAGCCCGCGCACCGTTTCTGATCGCCTCGCAGAAGGATGAAACAACCGTGAACTACGAAGTCATCGTCACCTGTGCCGTCACCGGCGCCGGCGATACCGTCGGCAAGCATCCGGCCATTCCCGTCACTCCGAAGGAAATCGCTGCCGCCGCCATCGAAGCCGCCAAGGCCGGCGCCACCGTCGCGCACTGCCATGTGCGCGACCCGAAGACCGGCAAGCCGAGCCGCGATGTGGCCTTGTACCGCGAGCTGGTGGAGCGCATCCGCGAGAGCGACACCGACATCATCATCAACCTCACCGCCGGCATGGGCGGCGACCTGGAAATCGGCAAGGGCGAGCAGCCCCTGGAGTTCGGCACCGGCACCGACCTGGTCGGCCCACTGGAGCGATTGGCCCACGTGGAGGAGTTGCTGCCGGAAATCTGCACCCTTGATTGCGGCACCCTGAACTTCGGTGATGGCGACTTCATTTACGTCTCCACCCCGGCACAACTGCGTGCCGGCGCCAAGCGCATTACCGAGCTCGGCGTGAAGGCCGAGCTGGAAATCTTCGACACCGGCCATCTCTGGTTCGCCAAGCAGATGCTCAAGGAAGGCCTGTTGGAAGATCCACTGATCCAGATCTGCCTGGGCATCCCGTGGGGCGCACCGGCCGACACCACCACCATGAAGGCCATGGCCGACAACCTGCCGCCGGGCATCACCTGGGCAGGCTTTGGCATCGGTCGCTCGCAGATGCCGATGGTGGCCCAGGCAATGCTGCTGGGCGGTAACGTCCGCGTAGGCCTGGAAGACAACATCTGGCTGGATCGTGGTGTGCACGCCAGCAATGGCCAGTTGGTGGAACGGGCCATCGAGATCATCCAGCGCCTTGGCGGCCGTGCCCTGACTCCGGCTGAAGGGCGCGAAAAGATGAAGCTCAAGCGCCGCTGACCGTACGCACGTGTAGGAGCGAGCTCGCTCGCGAATGACGCTTCCAGCAGCTACGCGAGCAAGCTCGCTCCTACGGACTGTTTCCCCGGAAACCCAATTCGATTTGCCCGTCCAGGAGCCACTATGTCCTTCGTCACTCAGATCAAGACCTTTGCCGCCCTCGGCAGCGGCGTCATCGGCAGCGGCTGGATCGCCCGCGCCCTGGCTCACGGCCTCGACGTCATCGCCTGGGACCCGGCTCCCGGTGCCGAGGCCGCCCTGCGTTCGCGCATCGCCAATGCCTGGCCTGCGCTGCAGAAACAGGGCCTGGCGCCCGGTGCTTCGCAGGAGCGCCTGCGCTTTGTCGAGACCATCGAGGAGTGTGTGCGCAATGCCGATTTCATCCAGGAAAGCGCTCCCGAACGTCTTGATCTGAAACTCGACCTGCACGCGAAGATCAGCGCTGCAGCACGTCCGGATGTGATCATCGGCTCGAGCACCTCGGGCTTGCTGCCCAGCGAGTTCTACGCTGACGCGGTTCATCCGGAGCGCTGTGTGGTTGGCCACCCGTTCAACCCCGTCTACCTGCTGCCGCTGGTGGAAGTGGTAGGCGGTGAGAAGACCGCGCCGGAGGCTGTCCAGGCCGCGATCGAAATCTACACCGCACTGGGCATGCGTCCACTGCACGTACGCAAGGAAGTGCCCGGCTTCATCGCTGACCGCCTGCTCGAAGCCCTCTGGCGCGAGGCGCTGCACCTGGTGAATGACGGCGTGGCCAGCACCGGCGAGATCGACGATGCCATCCGTTTCGGCGCCGGCTTGCGCTGGTCGTTCATGGGGACTTTCCTGACCTACACCCTGGCAGGTGGCAATGCCGGCATGCGGCATTTCATGGCCCAGTTCGGCCCGGCGTTGCAACTGCCGTGGACCTACCTGCCGGCGCCGGAACTGACCGACGCCCTGATCGACCGGGTGGTGGAGGGCACGTCCGAGCAACAGGGGTCGCGCAGCATCGCCGAGCTGGAGCGCTACCGTGACGACTGCCTGCTGGCGGTCCTTGGCGCCGTCCGCGAAACGAAGTCGGCACACGGTTTCGCCTTCGCCGAGTGATCCATTCGTTGGACCTCGCAGGCCAGCACCAACCTACGGGAATGCGGTAGGTTGGTGCTGAGCGGAGCGCAGCCCAACATCCTGTATCGGAGCCATAGCATGCCCACAGCCCTGACTACCTACCGCACCGCCGTCCTTCCAGACTGGGTGGACTACAACGGTCACCTGCGGGATGCGTTCTACCTGCTGATCTTCAGCTACGCCACCGATGCCTTGATGGACGAAATCGGCCTTGACGAAAAGGGACGTGCCGTCACGGGGCACACGCTATTCACGCTGGAATGCCATCTCAATTACCTGGCCGAGGTGAAGTTGGGTGCCGAAGTGGAGGTGCGCACGCAACTGCTCGGCCATGACGCCAAGCGGCTGCAAATCCACCACGGGCTGTATCTGAAGGGGGGAGATGAGTTGCTGGCGGCCAGCGAGCAGATGCTGATGAACGTGGATGCCGAGGCCTCGCGGTCGGCGGTTTTCGCTGCCCCTGTGGCGGCGAAGGTCGAGGTAATCGCTGCGGCTCATTGCGAGCTGCCACGGCCTCGGCACGTGGGTTGTGTGATCGGTCTGCCGCCGCCTCGCTGAGGCGGCGTCAAACCAGGCTGGCGTGTGCGCTCAGGGGGTGGGCACCACGTAACGGCGGGCGAAGTCGATCAGGTCGACCTGGTTGCGGGTCTTCAGCTTGTCCATCAAACGGGATTTGTAGGTACTTACTGTCTTGTGGCTGATGAACAGCTGCTTGGCGATTTCCTGGTTGTTCTTGCCATTAGCCAGATTCTGCAGGACCGCCAGCTCGCGGTCGGACAGCGTATCCAGCAGATGGCTATCGCTGCATTCTCCGCGCTGCGAGGAATCCGGCAGGTGCACGGTGCTGGGGAACAGGCTGTACCCGGACAATACCGATCGCACGGCCGAGATCAGGCTGACCGCCTGTTCCTGCTTGGACATGTAGCCGGTGGCGCCCGCCTGCAAGCAGCGGTTGGCATACAGCGAGGCCGGCAGCGATGTCAGCACCAGCAGCTTGAGGTTGGCGTCCATGCTGCTGAGCCGGCCCAGCACTTCCAGGCCATCGAGCTTGGGAATGGCGATATCCAGAATCACCAGGTCGGGGCGAAGCGCACGCGCCATGCTCAGGCCTTCTACGCCGCTCTCGGTCTCACCGACCACTTCGTAGTCTTCTCGCTCCAGCAGTACACGAGTTGCAAATCGGATCATGGACTGATTGTCGATCAGCAGTACCTTGTTCATCTGTTGGTTCTCCATGTCAGGTTTCCAATGAGTACGGAGCGCTCACAGGCCTTCTGAAATTGCCGTTGAAAACGGGGGGCTATCGAAGATGCGGATGGCCACGCCGGCCCATTGAGGTTTGGGTTCGTTTCGCTCAGCGCCGAGATGAGTCAAGTTGGCATTAACTGAAATCCTATTCAGAATCTAAGCAACTTGTCGTTCAGACTGATCCGATAACTTCGTACTAACTTTCACCTGCCCTTGAGGCTTGCCAGCACTGTTTTTGGGTATCTCAAGTAGCGGGTGAATGTTCAGGGCCGGAAGTATATTGGCGGTTTGCCTTTTGATTTGACGTTTAGGAAGTTTCCTACAGCGCCTGTAGGCAAGCTTCCTGGAGTGTTCCCCAGCCCGATTAAAGTGCCCTATCTCAACTAATGTTCTGTTCATTCAATTCTTCGAGGCGGACTGGCCAGGTGACCTGTAATTTCATTTCCAGAGCACGGCTGCTGCCTGTCCTGTTCCTCTGCTGGCTATTTCTGGCCGGGACAGCTGCCTACGCTTGGGAGGATGCCCGCCCACTAGTCCTTTCCAGCCAACTGGTGGTCGACCAGCAGGAACTGCTGATCAGCGAGGAAGACTGGCACTGGCTACGGCAAAAGCGCGAGCTGGTGCTGGGGGTTGCGGGTGGCGAGTTCGCGCCCATGGAAATCATCGGACGTGCTGGTGGCTACGAGGGCATCGCGGCCGACGCTATGGCACTGGTCCAGCAATTGCTCGGCATGCAGGTCCGGCTGCGTCGTTATGCTGACCGGCCGGCCCTGCTGCAGGCCCTGGTCGCCGGCGAGATTGACCTGCTGGTTGGCGACGGGCAGGACGGTGCCGGCCTGCCGGTCGTTCGCAGTCTGCCCATTGCGACCGATCGCCTGGCGCTGTTTCGCCGCTATGACGATAAGCGCGACTTCCCGCAGGACCTTGCCGGCATCACCGTAGCCCTGGTGCCTGGGCACGACCAGGCCCTCGGCCAGCGTTATCCCGGCGCGCGGCAGGTTGTTGCCCGATCGGTGGAGGATGGTCTGGCGGCGGTGGCGTTCGGCGAGGCTGACTTGCTGCTTGGCGACCTGCTTCCGGTCTATTACCAGCTCAACCGCAACTTCTACGGCATGGCCAGGTTCGACCGCTTTGTCGACCAGCCGGATGTCGGTATCGCATTCATCGTTCGGGAGCAGGACCAGCGCCTGTTGCGTAGCCTCGATGCCACACTGCGGGCGGTTGGCCGGGCGCGGCTCGACGAGATATCCCGGCGCTGGATGGGCATTGGTGTGATTCCAGTGCGCGACCTGCAGCCGCTAACCCCCGAGGAAGCACGCTGGACGCAATCCCATCCAGTCGTGCGGCTGGTGATAGACGACGACAAGGCACCGCTGGCGTACTTCGACGACAGCGGGCAGTTGCGTGGCGTTGTGGCGGACCTGTTGGAAATGGTCTCGGTACGCACCGGGCTGCGCTTCGAGGCAGTCAGTCATGCCGGGGGGCCGGCACGCCAACTCGAAAACCTGCAAAGCGGCGATGCGGACCTGGCCATCCTGACCCCCAGCAAGGAGCGCGAAGGCCAGCTGCGCTTCACCCGGCCTATCGCCAGCAGCCCCTTTGTGCTGGTGGCGCGCATGGACGCAGGCGGGCAGGCCGAGCCGATCGGGAGGAGCGGTCAGCGCCTGGCCGTCAGCCGGGGTAACGTGGCCCGGGAAGAGGTCCACCGGGTCTACCCGGAGATGCAACTGGTCGACGCCGTTTCCTCTCTGGATGCCATGAACATGGTCCGGTCCGGCGAGGCTGACTATGCGTTGGTGGCAATGCCGGTGGCGCAGTACTACACCGTGCCCCTGTTCGAGAACAGTTTGAAGATCGCGACCCTGGTACCCATCGAACCGGCGCTTGCCAATTTCGCCGTGCGCCGCGCCGATACCGAGTTGTACTCGATCATCGAGAAAGCCCTGGCCAGCATTTCGCCGGACGAGCTGAACGCAGCCTCCAATCGCTGGCGCGGAAGCCAGGGCATGAGCCCGCAGACCTGGCGCGACTACAGCACGCTGATTCAGCGCATCCTCATCGGTTCGGCCCTGTTGTTGCTGCTCGTTCTGGCCTGGGTCCTGCACCTGCGGCGCGAGGTGCGTCGCCGACAGACGGCCGAGCGCCAGCTCAGCGACGAGCTGCGCTTCATCGAAACCCTGACCGACAGCATGCCGCCACCGCTCTATGTGCGGGATAACGAGGGGCGGCTGCTATCGTGCAACCGCAGCTATTCGACCAGCCTCGGACTGGCTCCGGAACAGGGGCGTGGCCTCACCGCGATGGAGCTGCCCGCGGATGTTTTCGAGGCAGCACCGGAATTCCACCGCCTGTACCTCCAGGCCATGGCGGAAGGGCGGATGATCAAGGGCGTCCACCACGTTCGACTCGGCGGCAAGAGCCTGTGGATCGATCACTGGATCCAGCCCTTCCAGGACTCCACCGGCAAGGTGAAGGGCGTGATCTGCGGGTGGCTCGACATCACGGAGCATCGTCATCTGGTGCAGGAGCTGGAGTCGGCCAAGAACCTGGCCGATGAAGCCAGCCGGGCCAAGACTACGTTCCTCGCGACCATGAGCCACGAGATCCGTACGCCGATGAACGCCGTGATCGGAATCCTCGAGCTGGCATTGAAGCGCGCTGCCGATCAGCCCATCGACCGCTCCAGCATCGAAGTCGCCTACGGCTCGGCGCGAAGCTTGCTGGCGCTGCTCGGCGACATCCTCGATATCGCCCGTATCGAGTCGGGCCGGCTCAGCCTGGCGCCACAACGGGCCAGCCTGCGCGAGCTGGTGGAGTCGGTGGCAAGGGTGTTCGACGGGCTGGCGCGGCAGAAACGCTTGAGCCTGTTGCTGGATATCGATTCCAGTATCCAGGGCGACGTGCTGGTGGACGCCCTGCGCTTCAAGCAGATCCTCTCCAACCTGATCAGCAACGCCATCAAATTCACCCGCGAAGGCAATGTTCGTGTGCACATCCACGGTGAGGAACTGGAAGGCGAACTGCTGCGTGTCCATCTGGCTGTCGAAGACACCGGCATCGGTATCTCGCAGGAGGAGCAAGGGCGGCTGTTCCGCCCCTTCGCCCAGGTGGAGCGTGGCAATCACCAGACAGAAGGCGCAGGCCTGGGGCTGGTCATCAGCCGGTCGCTCTGCGAAATGATGGGTGGCCGGCTGAACCTGACCAGCACGCCCGGCCAGGGCACGCGGATCGACGTGGAGCTGCGCCTGCATCGTCTCGAGTCTGTCGACGAGCCGGCGCTGCCCTCGTCCGATGGCGTACTGCAACGCCGCAGGTTGCGCGTGCTGGTGGTCGATGATCACCCGGTGAATCGGCAGATCCTCGCCCAGCAACTGGGTTACCTGGGACACGAAGTGGTTGCGGTCGAGAATGGCGTGGAGGCCCTCGCTGCCTGGCGGGCGTATCCGTTCGATGTGATTGCCACCGATTGCCACATGCCTCGGATGAGTGGCGCCGACCTTGCCCGCGCTGTTCGCGCCGAAGAGCGCCAGGGGCTGCGTCCGCCGACGCTTATTCTCGGGCTTACGGCCGATGCCCAGCCGGAAGAAGTCGAGCGGGGACTGCAGGCTGGCATGGACGACTGCCTGATCAAACCAATCGGCCTCGACCTGCTGGAAGAAAAGCTTTGGGGGGCGTCTGGAGGCGTGCCCGTGGCCGATACGAACTCGACGCCAGCATCGACGGGTACCGCGCTGTTCGACCTGTCGCCACTGGCACCGCTAACCGGCGGTGATAGCGTGCTGATCCGCAATCTGGTGAACGAGTTGCTGGAGACCAATCGCCGGGATCTGGCGCCCTTGGTCGAGTTGGCCGGGAAGAGCGATGCGCCGGCACTGGCGGAACTCGCCCACCGACTCAAGGGTGCCGCACGCGTGATCCGGGCGGAGACGCTGATCGCCGCCTGCAACAGTCTCGAACAGGCGTGCAAGCTACCAGCGCCACAACCCTCCGACCTGCGCGCGGGTGCGGACAGACTGCGCGGGGCGATGCTGGAGCTGGAAAGCGCGTTGTTGGCAGAGATGGCCCAGGGGGATCAGTGAATTCCGGGCTGCGGATGATTGGCCAGCAGGTTACGGAAGCTACTGCGATCCAGTGGCCGCGCGAAGAGAAACCCCTGCGCCACCTTGCAACCGAGTGACAGCAGACGGTCACGCTGCTCGTTGGTTTCCACACCTTCCACCACCAGGGTCAGGTCCATGGCATCGGCCATGGCGACGGCGCTGCTGATGATCGCCCGGCTGCGTGGCTGGTTGTTCAGCTTGCGGACGAAGGCGGCATCCAGCTTGACCTGGCTGAAGGGCAGTTCACACAGGCGATCCAGTGATGAGTAGCCGGCACCGAAGTCATCCATGGCCAGTCCACAACCCATCAGGCGCAGGCGAACGAGGCTTTCCAGGCTGGCTGCTGGCGCTTCTACCAGGCCGGTTTCCGTGAGCTCGAAGGTCAGTCCGGAGCCTGGCAGCCCAGCCGATTCCAAGGCCAGGCCAACGCGCTCGGCGATGTCGAGGTTGCCCAGTTGCCGGGGATGGATATTGAAGGCGAGGTTCACCTGACGGCCGCTGCGGGCGAGTTCCTGTTGCAGTTCGAGGCCTTGTTCGACGAGCTGCCAGAACAGGCGATCGATCAGGCCATGGCGTTCCATGACGGGCAGGAAATGGCCCGGCGACAACAGGCCCCGCTGTGGGTGGCGCCAGCGCGCGAGAACTTCGGCGCCGTGCAGTTCACCGCTTTCCATGCACACCTTCGGCTGGAAGAACGGCTCGAATTCACCTTGCGCCAGGCCCTCGAGGATCTCCTCCAGAGTGGGTGGCGCGCTCGTCGTGGTGAAGGCTTCTATCCTTGCCGGAAGTGCGGCGTGGCGTTCCAGCAGGCCGGCTGCGCGCTGCATGTCGAAGGGCTTGCCGAGGTCACCGAGGAAGTCCAATCCAAGGCAGCGGATCATGGCTATTGTTGCTTGACGCAGCTCGGGTTCCACTTCGCTGCTGAGGATCACCGAACGGATGACGCCGGCCTGGCTGGCATGGCGGAGGAAGGCTGCTCCATCCATGCCGGCCATGCGCAGGTCGCAGAACGCGATGTCGACCCCGCCGCAGGATTTGAGCAGGGACAAGGCGCTGGCACCGTCCTCCGCTTCGTGGATATTCACGAGCCCCAGCTGCCGAAGGGCGGTCACAGCGATCAGGCGCTGGAACGGTTCGTCTTCCAGGACCAGAATGCTCAGGTTCTTCATGGCGGGCTCGACATAATTTGGGATAACGGCCAAGTTACATAGCGATGCACGCCTCCAGCTAGGCGATGCTTCCTAGGCGGCTGTAGGAAATTTCATCGGTGGTCGGCTTCGGCCAAATTTGGGTGCAGCGTCATGGATGTCTGGCCCCTTTTTCGAGGTTGCAATGAGAAGTGCCCTGATCGTCGACGATCATCCAGTGATTCGCATGGCCGTCCGCATGTTGCTGGAGCGCAATGGGATGGAAGTCGTCGGTGAGGCTGACAATGGCGTCGATGCCTTGCAGCTGATCCGCCAGCATGAGCCGGATATCGTCATTCTGGATATCGGCATTCCACGTCTCGATGGCCTGAATGTCATCTCGCGAATCCAGGCGCTGGGACTGGACAGTCATGTGCTGGTGCTGACCTCGCAATCGGCGGAGGGCTTCGCCCAGCGCTGCTTCCAGGCAGGGGCAAAGGGCTTTGTCAGCAAGGAAGAGGACTTGCAGAACCTGCTGACGGCCATCAACGCCATCAACGCTGGATTCACGGTCTTTCCGTCCACTTCGCTGAATGGCAGCCAGACACCCGTGCTGAGCGAAAGTGAGCTAGTGGAGCGGTTGTCCAACCAGGAACTGATGGTTTTGCAGTACCTGGCGACCGGCCTGTCGAACAAGGAAATTGGCGAGCGCATGCTGCTTAGCAACAAGACCATCAGCACCTACAAGACTCGCATTCAGCAGAAGCTCAACCTCGGGTCTTTGCTGGAGCTGATCGAATTCGCCCGTCGCAATGACCTTGCAGAACGACCCGAAGGCTGACTTTTCGTCCGTCAGCCCTGGCAGTTGAGCCGATAGCGCTGGTAGTTGCTGGATTTGTCCTGCGGCGGTAGCGCGTAGGCGGCGGAGCACTGCTTGCCGCTCCACTTGATGGTCAGCGTGGCCTGCTCTTCTTCGACCATAGCCAGAGCCCGTCCGCTCGGGTCCGAGATGGCGAGCTGCTTGCCACTGGCATCCTCCAGCGAGGCGCCGAACGGAATAGGCTCGCCCAGGTTGTCGAACAGCTGGAACTGGACGCGGCGACCCTTTTTCCCTTCGTACCGGGCCCGGACTATAGCTCCGCGGCGTGGTACCACCTGCTGCGTGGCGTTTTCGATTTCGATACCGCCGCCAAGGTTGCGAGTGTCTAGAGTGATCCAGTTGACCCGGTAGGGTTGGGCGTTGGGCATTACCGCATAGCCGTTGTAACCGGTTTTCACACCGCTGTAGTTGCTGAGGCCAACGCCTGGGATATCGGGGACTTCCACCAGGGCGAACGTCTCGCCCACTGGCTGGCCCAGGTTGATCCCGCCGGCATGGGCGACAACGGAGCCGGCCAGGGTGAGGCTCTCTGCCGTATAGCCGCTGCCTTTGCTGTAACCCAGGGTTATGTCCGCCATCGACGTGCGGCTGTTCAGGCTGGCCGATGCTGAGCTGCCACTGCCGCTGTTCTTGCTGCCCTGCACCGAGTAGGAAGTATCGTTGTCATCGGACAGGTAGCCGTTAACCCCTACCTGGGTGCTGTCGCTGTGCTTCTGGCTGGTGGTCGAGACATAGGCACGTGGCGCGCGTGGTCTCGACCCCAGCGGGAAGGAGACGGACAGGTTGAACTGGGTGTCGTCGTTCGACTGGCCGGAGGAGCCGATGTTTCGCGTCTGGCTCACGCTGAAGCTGTAGCTGACGTCGCGCCAGCCATTGGAGTAGCCGGCGGAATAGCTGCGCGATCCTCCACGATTCCAGTAGCGCTCGTCGCTGGCGTTGATGTAGAGGTTGCCGTATTGGCGCTGCCCCAGGGTCTGGTTGACGGTCAGGTCGGTACGGATTTTCGAGCGGCCACTGGTAGCCGGCATGCCGCTGCTGAGCTCCTGGACATGATCGGAGAGCGTCCGGTAGCCCTCGGTGGAATAGCGGTAGGCCGCCAGGGTGAAGCTGGTATCGGTTCCGGTGAAGGTTTTGGCGTACAGCGCCCGCAAGCTGTTACCACGCGCGGAAAGTCCGCGCACCTTGCTGGCTGAGTGGGTCAGGTCGACTGACACAGCGCCAAGCGACGTGTTGCGGCCGGCACCGACCGAAACGGCGTTGAAATCCTGGGTCGCCTGGGCGCCGACAATGCTGGTGAGGTTGCTGCTCACGCCATAGGCTGCAGTACCGCTGACAAACCCAGGCGTCTGCTGGTCATCACTGTTGCTGTTGAACTCACCGGCTGAAACGCTGTACTTCAATTGACCTTCGCGGACCATGGTCGGCAGGCTGGAGAAGGCCTGCCGGCTCACTCGGCGGCGGCCATCAGCCTCGATGATGGTGACTTCCAGGTCGCCATTGGAGCCGGTGGGGTAGATGTCGCTGATCTCGAACGGACCCGGTGAAACGGTCGTGGAGTAGAGGATGTAATCGTTCTGGCGGATTTCCACCGTTGCGTTGGTTTCCGCCACGCCGCGAATGACCGGCGCGTATCCGCGCTCGCTGTCTGCGCGCATGGCTTCGTCGGACGCCAGCTTGATGCCGCGATAGCGCACGCTGTCGAACAGGTCGGCATCGGAGTAGATCTCGCCCAGGGTGAACTGCCCCTTGAGGCGGGTGACATCGTGCTGCAGATAGGTGCGGTTGCTCTTGAAGGTACTCGGCCGGCCAGTACCGGTCCGATAGTTGGATTCGTTGCGCAGGCGCCAGGAACCGAGGTTGATGCCACTTCGCAGGCCCATGTTGTTGGCAGTCTGCCGGCCGTAGTCATCCCGGCTCCGGTTGGCATTGAACTGGTAGTTGACGAAAGCCGCGTTGACGCCGTTGTCCCAGAGCGCCGGATCAACGTAGCCACGACGGCCCCGAAGCATGGCAACCTGGGGGATGCTGGCGTTCAGGCGCAGGCGGGTCGAGTCGAAACGCAGTACGGCCTGGTCGATCAGCGTCGCCAGATCAAGACAGGTATCGTCCGCCTCGGGGCTGAGCCTGCCTTGCTCTATCAGCTTGGCCATGTCGATGCCCAACAACTGCAGCAGGTCGAAGTTCAGGCAGGGCTCGACGACACTGGTTTGCGGGTTGCGCAGGAAGTCGATGTCCCGGCGGCCGACCAGTATTCCATTGGTGTAAAGGTCAACCCGATAGTTGCCGGGCAGGACGCTGTTAGCCTGCAGAAGGTTCTGCAGATCGACTGCGGAAGGCGCGCCTTTCAGAAAGGTGGTGTTGAACGATTCGATCTGTGGATCTTCCACCGGCAGCGGTTCGGGATGCTCGGCGCCGAATACCATCGAGGGAAGAGCCAGGGCAATGGCTAGCGCGAGTCTGCTGGGGCGTATCATCGGCGGGGGCTGCCGGTTGGCTGCCGCCAACTTCGCGTTCTGCTCCGATGGGTGACTGGGCCAATTGCTCATTTCTCAATGCCTGCGAAAAGCCTGGTTCACCCCCGGTGAATGAGCGGTGCCAGGCAGGAGCCTGTGACGCCCGCCAGAGGTGAACCAGAGGATTAGGGAAGGGGCCGTTACGACGCCCGGTCGGAGCGTTTTGCCGAGGTGCCCGCGGAGCTGCCGGTCGAGAGCCGTGCGGAGTAAGGCACCTGTGCGCCGTAGTCATTGATGCTGGAGAACGACAGCTCGACGGAGCCCGCGGAGATCGGACGCGGGATGCTGAACGTCTTCTCGTCGCCAGGTGCGACCATCACGGATTCGACGGCCACTTCGCTTCCCAGCTTCACGTCGCTCATGGACACGTGATAGTTGCCGGGGTTGCGCACTTTGAGCTCTGTCTTGCCGGCCTTGGACACCAACTGCCACTGCAGTTGCTCGGGGGCCTTGCTGGCTTCACCGTTCAGGCCCGCCGGGCGGAAGAACACCTTGATCCGCTGGCGTACCGCCAGTTGCAGCGTGTTCTCGGCAGCCGTGGCCTGGGGGATTTCCTGGACGTTCAGCCACACCACCGACTCCCTGTCGCCGGGCATGCCGCTACCCTCGAACAGGACGCGAAGTAACTGCTGCTCGTTCGCCGGGACGCGTGCCAGGGGTGGGGTCACGGCAAAAGGTGGGGGGGCGTCCGTGTCATTTGCGCTATCGATCCATGACTGGACCAGGACATCTTGGCCGCCATTTCGGACGGTGACGCTGGCCTCTTTGTCGGCGCTGTTGAGAATGATGCGGGTGGAGCTGAGGGATATTCCCGCGAAAGTTTGGGACGCCAGCACCAGGCTCAGTGCGCCCAGGCAGGCAGAGATCGTACGACGGAGCATAGGTTTTACCACCAGGTACCAGGGAGGTGGCGAGGCCGGGTGGCCTCGCCCATCTTCAGGGACGCAGTACCGGCTTATTCGTACTGCAGGGTGAACGGCAGGGTCGCGTCACCTTTACCCGCAGTGGCGGACTTCGGGTCAGCGGTGGTGACGTAGGCGGCCGAGAAGGTGAGGGTGGCGTCGGCACCGTTCAGCTCGCTCTCGATCTTGGCGGTAGCCGGGGCGCTCAGGTCGACGATCTGGCCATTGCTGTCCATGATGGCGATGCCGACGTTCTTGGCGGACTCGGTGCCGGGGTTCAGGGCCAGGACCTTTTTACCGGCAACGACGCCGGAGCCGGACTTGGCGTCGAACAGCATGGCAACCTTGGTGCCTTCGTTGCAGTTGATCTTCAGGTTGAAGTCAGCGGCTGCCAGGCGGCCACCGGTTGGTGCGGTGTCGCTGCCCATGTCCTTGATGGAGACGGTGCCCATAGGTACGGAAACGGATTTGTCCTTGCCGGCGGCGCCTTCGACCGAGCAGGCGTCGTTGTTGATCATGCCGGTGAAGTTGATCTGGCCATGACCAGCATCGGTGGCGGCGAAGGCGGAGCCGCTGGCGGCGATGACGGACGTGGCGAGGAACGCGAGGGAGAGCTTTTTCATTCTTTACTCCAAGATAAATTGATCACGAAAAGTGCTGCATCGAAATGCCGGGCCACGATAATCCCTGTTGAGTTTTGGGTATGTCGGATGGGGTTCTTGGCTCTGTAAGGAATTTACGACGACGTCGGTAGCTCGTTTCTCGCCGATTTCTCAAGGCCACTTTCGGCGGGACTGGAAAACGTCGTGAAACTTGTCAGCGGCCCTGTTGCATGGCTTTCGCGAGTCTCTTGGTGCTTTGTGGCGAAGCGTGCAAAGAAAGGAAGTCAGGCGAGGCGTCGGTTTCACACCCGGGTGCAGCCCGACGTTCAGGAGCTTGTGTGCCTGCCCGGGTTGGAATGGATTCTGCGCGAGGGCGTAGTCGATCCGTATCTCGGATCACCTGATGGAAGACCCGACATTTCGTGATTAAACACCCTCTGTTCTGCGATAGAGCGTGCGGTGGGGCGCTGCCTCCACCGGGGCCTGACAAGGTCCGGTGGGGGCCTGGTGCATTCAGTTGAACGTGACTACCACCACCTTGCCGCGGATCGTCGAGCTGGAGGTGCTGGCGACTTCAAAGGTGCTGATGGAGGACGTGTCAGCCACTCCTGCGCACAGCCCGCTCGCGGCGGGGACTGCTCCGGCGCCGTTTGGGCTGATGCCGTTGGCGCGACCCGCATGCCGGTGCCAGGTGGCTGTGGAATACTCACATGGCCCCCTCTCAATGCTTCCTACGAAGTGAATGACTCCATGAGTCGTCTTACCGTCGCTTGCGTGAGAAACCGCTGAAATTACGGTCAGCAGCAGCGCTACGGAGATAAGGATTTTCTTCATGGCATTACCCTCTGTCTGACGTAGGGTCAGTAAAGATCAGACGGCTCTGACGTACTAGATCTTGAGGTTTCCGATTTTTCTGTAGGAATTCGCGGTCCGTCTGAAGTCGCTTCGCATCCTTCGGAGATTTCCTATAAGGAGTGTGTGTTTATCCTCAATTCGTCTGGAATGGGAAACTTCACACAACCAATCTCTCTGAGTATCTGGAGATCATTGAAGGTTTTTCTTGGTTGACGGTGTGTCAGGAAGGGCGCTGGCTCGCAGCGATCAGGAATGGCCGGCAAAAAAAGCCCCCGTCAGGGCCGACATCCCGACGAGGGCGAGGGTGGTCCTTGGGGACCTCAGTGTGATCGTTCGGACCAGGCCTTGAGCAGGCTCGAGGCCAGTCCGTAAAACGTCAGGAGAATAGCGAAGCCCAGGCATACGGACATGGCTGTTCCTCCGGCTCCAGGAGGACGACCGAGGTCGCCTCGCGGAGCTCTCTGGATGAATTACTCGTTGACCTGGCGCAGCTTGGTGGCCGGGGTATCGCCCAGGTTGTTGAGCATGCGTTCGCTGTACCAGTCGAGGAAGTTGATCACGCCGAACTCGTAGGTCTTGGAGTACGGGCCGGGCTGGTAGGCCGTGGAGTTGATGCCGCGCTGGTTCTCTTCGGCCAGGCGGCGGTCCTGGTCGTTGGTGGCATCCCAGACTTCACGCAGGCGCTGCACGTCGTAGTCCACACCTTCTACCGCGTCCTTGTGTACCAGCCATTTGGTGGTGACAACGGTTTCCTGGGCACTGATGGGCCACACGGTGAACACGATCATGTGATCGCCCATGCAGTGGTTCCAGGAATGCGGCAGGTGGAGGATGCGCATGGAGCCCAGGTCCGGGTTCTTGATGCGGCCCATGAGCTTCTTGCTGCCCTGTTTGCCGTCCATGGTCATGGAAACGGTGCCGTCGAGCAGGGGCATGCGCACGATACGGTTGCGCAGGCCGAAGCTGGCGTGGGCGTAGGGGATCTTCTCCTCGTCCCAGGCCTTGGTGCAGGCGGCGACCTGGTCCTTGAAGGCCTGGCTGGCGCGCGGGTCGGTGACGTCGTCCCATTCCAGCAGGGTCTTCAACAGCTCCGGGTGCGAACCGTTGCAGTGGTAGCACTCGCGGTTGTTCTCGAGCACCAGCTTCCAGTTGGCCGCTTCCTTCAAGGTGGTCTGCACGGCCACCTTGGTGTTCTCCATGTCGTACGGCTCCATGTAGTGAGCCAGGGTGGCGAGGAAATCGTCGATGGCCGGCGGGTTCTCGGCCAGGGAGATGAAGATATAGCCGCCGGCGGTCTTCACGTTCACCGGTTTCAGGCCGTATTCCTTCATGTCGAAGTCGGCGCCCATCTCGGTGCCGGCGAACAGCAGGCGACCGTCAATCTCGTAGGTCCACTGGTGGTAGGGGCAGACCAGCTTGGCGACCTTGCCCTTTTCACTGACGCAAAGGCGCGAGCCACGGTGGCGGCAGACGTTGTGGAAGGCATGAACCTGGCCCTCGGCGCCACGAATGACGATGATCGGGTTGTCGCCGATCTGCAGGGTCAGGTAGTTGCCCTTGGCGGGGATTTCGCAGGTCATGCCGGCGATCAGCCACTCCTTGTGGAAGATCTCCTGCATGTCGATCTGGAACAGGCGCTCATCGTTGTAGAACGGCTGCGGCAGGGAGAAGCTGTGATCGCGTTCGCGGAGCATTTCGGCCGTGGCCTTGCGTGCGGGTTCAAGCGGATCGCCCAGGCTCAGGGTGGAAGTGACGTCCATCGGTAACTCCTCAATGGCAGGTCGCGCCGGCGACCGCCGCAAATAAGTGGCTGGTTCGGTTGTCACGCAAGGCGGCGTGACCTGCCCTCGTTTCTCGCCTGCCGATTGGCTGCCCTGCTGCGGGTGCGAGGGTGGTTCGCTCGGAAGCCTTATGGTTCGGCTGGGAATGAGTGTGCTGGCGCTGGGAGGTACGACCTTGTCTACGGGCGACATGGGAACATCCGTTTCCGACGCGCAAGCCCCGGTGGTTGCTGGCAGGTCGCGATGAGCATGTGAATGTCGCGGACAGGTAAATGGGCCGTTTTTGCGTTATTCACAATCCGCCACATTAGGCCGATATCCGGCCACGCGCGGAGCAGCGTCCATGACCAACAACTTCCTCAATCCGATCACGACCCAGACCTGGACCAACGGCCGGCACATGGTTCGCTGCGTCAAGGCGATCCAGGAAACCTGGGATGTGCGCACCTTCTGCTTCATGGCCGACCAACCGATGGTGTTCTTCTTCAAGCCGGGGCAATTCGTGACCCTGGAGCTGGAGATCGACGGCCAGCCGATCATGCGCTCCTACACCATCTCCAGCTCGCCGTCGGTGCCCTACAGCTTCTCCCTGACCATCAAGCGCGTGCCCGGCGGCAAGGTCTCCAACTGGCTGCACGACAACCTAAAAGAAGGCGACGTGATTCCAGTGCACGGCCCGGTCGGCCTGTTCAATGCCATCGACTTCCCGGCGGAAAAGGTGCTGTTCCTCTCCGGTGGTGTCGGCATCACCCCGGTGATGTCCATGGCGCGCTGGTTCTTCGACACCAATGGCGCGGTGGACATGATCTTCGTCCATAGCGCGCGGACGCCGAAGGACATCATCTATCACCGCGAACTGCGCCACATGGCTTCGCGCATCGAGAACTTCAAGCTGCACCTGATCTGCGAGAAGTACGAAATCGGCGAAACCTGGTCCGGTTATCGCGGCTACCTGAGCCGCGCGATGCTCGACCTCATCGCTGGCGACTTCATGGAGCGCGAGATCTTCTGCTGTGGCCCGACGCCTTACATGGCGGCGATCAAGCGCCTGCTGGAAGCTGCCGGCTTCGACATGAAGCGCTATCACGAAGAAGCCTTCGGCCCGACGCCGCCAGAAATTCGCGCGGAAGTTAATGAACATGCTGCCGAGGCGGCCGAAGCCGCTGCCGAAGTGCCGGCGGGCGATATGAACCTGGTGGAGTTCACCAGCACCGGCAAGAGCATCCGCGTGGCGCCGGGCGAAACCGTGCACTCGGCTGCCGCCAAGGTCGGCCTGCACATCCCGAAGGCCTGCGGCATGGGCATCTGCGGAACCTGCAAGGTGATGAAGACTGCTGGCGAGGTGGAGATGGAACACAACGGTGGCATCACCGACGAAGACGTCGCCGAGGGTTACATCCTTTCCTGCTGCAGCGTTCCCAAGGGCGATGTGTCCATCGACTACTGATGGTTTTCTGAGCAGTTCCTGCCAGCCCGCGTCGGTCGAGGGCTGGCGCCATCTATCCACAGCTTGTGGACGCAGCGTTGCACAGCTGTTGTGTGCAACTTGCTGAATTCGCTGAAAAAACCACCAAACTTCGGCAGAAGGCGCAGCTTGCGGGCAAGCGCCAGGCACGAACAGCTTGTCCACAGCCTGGTCCACTGTTCGTGGGGGTAACCCCCGCTATGCTTGTCCGGGCCTTTTTCCGCCGGCGCGCTGCCTGCGCCGGTCCCTTGCGACCTGCCTGAGGTGCCCATGCCATGAAACTCTATTACTCCCCCGGAGCCTGTTCCCTCGCTGTGCATATCGTCCTGTGCGATATCGGCAAGCCCTTCACCCTGGAGAAGGTCGACCTGGCTACACACAAGACGGCGGACAACTGGGACTACTACCGCAGCAATCCCAAGGGTTATGTGCCACTGCTGGAGCTGGACAACGGCCAGACGCTGACCGAAGGGCCGGTGATCTGCCAGTACCTGTGCGACGAGGCCGGGCGCACCGACCTGATGCCGCAACATGGCGACTTGCTGCGCTATCGCGTCATGGAGTGGCAGGCGTTCATCAACAGCGAAGTGCACAAGACACTGGGTGCCCTGTTCAACTCGGCACTGGATGAAAAGGCCAAGGCCACCTACGCCGGCATGGCTCACCGGCGCCTGCTGTGGATTTCGCAACAGCTGCATGGTCGCCAGTTCCTCACCGGCGATGCCTTCACTGCGGCGGATGCTTATCTCTTCACGGTGACCAACTGGACCGGTTTCGTGAACATGGATATCTCCGACTGCCCCGATCTCCAGGCCTTCCAGGGGCGCGTAGCAGCACTCCCGGCCGTGCAGGCGGCGTTGAAGGCGGAGGGGTTGGTCTGAGTGAGTAGCAAACCGGCTGTGGGAGCGATTTCAATCGTGAAAGGTTCACGGCGAACTTTCGGTCCGCTTCCGCGAATGAATTCGCTCCTACAGAAGACAACACCGCAGTTGCGCCCGCTTCAATCCTCCTCCTGCACCGCCTTGTAGCTCCCGGCAAGTTTCTGCTGCACGTCCTGCGGCGCGGCGCTGTAGTGGCTGAGGATCATGCTGAAGGCGCCATGGCCCTGAGTGATTGCCTTGAGGCGACCGGCGTAGCCGTCCAGCTCTGCCAGGGGAACCTGGCCGAATACCAGCGCGAGGCCTTGGGACAGCGACTCGGTGCCGGTGACCTGGCCGCGACGGCCGATGAGGTCCGTCGTGATATCCCCAAGATTGGCTTCAGGCGCGGTTACTTCTACCGCCACCACTGGTTCGAGCACCACTTCGGAGGCGGCGCGCAGGGCATCGAGCATGGCCTTGCGTCCGGCAGCCTGGAAAGCGATGTCCTTCGAGTCCACCGGGTGGTGCTTGCCGTCATAGACAGTGACCTTGAGGTCCTCTACCGGAAGGCCCGCCAGCGGCCCGCAGGCGAGTACCGAGCGCACGCCCTTCTCCACCGAGAGTATGAACTGCGACGGAATCACGCCGCCCTTCACCTCATCGGTGAAGGCGAACCCGCTGCCGCGCGGCAATGGCTCGATGCGCAGGAACACCTCGCCGAACTGGCCGGCGCCGCCGGTCTGCTTCTTGTGTCGGCTGTGCCCCTCGGCGGGGCGGGTAATGGCTTCGCGATAAGGGACCTTGGGCGGACGGGTTTCCACTTCCAGCTTGTAGGTGCCGGTGATGCGATCCAGCAGGTAGCGCAAGTGCAGCTCGCCCATGCCGCGCAACACGGTCTCCTGGGTGGAAGCCTGGTAGTCCAGCTTCACGCACGGGTCCTCTGCCTGCAGCCGGCTTAGCACCTCGGCGATGCGCTGTTCATCGCCGCGGCGTTTGGCCTCGATTGCGAGGCCTTGCATGGGCGCTGGGAAATCCAGGGGCTTGAGATGAATCTGGTCCTCGTCGTGGGAGTCGTGCAGGACCGAATCGAATTCCACTTCGTCCACCTTGGTCAGGGCACCGAAATCACCGGGGACCAGTCGGGTCACTTCCTCATGGCGCTTGCCTTGCAGGCGCAGAAGATGACCGAGCTTGAAAGGCTTGCGCCCATCGCCGACGAACAACTGCATGTCGCGCATCAGGGTGCCCTGGTGTACACGGAAAATGCCCAGCTTGCCCACGAAGGGGTCGATCACCACCTTGAAGACGTGGGCCAGTACGTGTTGCTGTGGGTCAGGCCGGGAACGGAAGGTTTTGGCATCCGCTCCCTCGCCCTTGAGAAAGAGCGGGGGGTTGCCCTCAGTTGGGTTGGGAGCCAGGCGCGCAAGGATATCCAACAACTCGGCCACTCCCGCACCGGTGCGTGCAGAGGTGAAGCACAGGGGAATCAGGTGCCCTTCGCGCAGTGCCCGCTCGAAGGGTTCGTGCAGTTCCGCCGGAGCGATCTCGCCCTGCTCCAGGTAGCGCGCCATCAGTTCCTCGTCTACTTCCACGACCTGGTCGACCAGGGCCTGGTGCGCTTCGGCCACCGAGGAAAAGTCGGCATCGCCGGCCGGCTCGAAGAAGCAATCCACCACGCGGCTCGCATTGTCTGCTGGCAGGTTCAGCGGCAGCACCTCCTTACCGAAGACTTCCCGCAGGTTGGCCAGCAAGGCGGGGAGATCGACCCGATCGGCGTCGATCTTGTTCACCACCAGCATCCGGCACAGCCCGCGTTCGGCGGCCATAGCCATCATGCGGCGCGTGGTCAGCTCGATGCCGCTCTGAGCATTGACCACCACCAGTGCGGTTTCCACCGCCGCCAGGGCGGCAATGGACTGGCCGATGAAGTCCGGGTAGCCGGGCGTGTCGATCAGATTGAGTTCGGCACCCGCGTGGCTGCAGTGCGCCAGGGCCGAGGCGAGGGAGTGGCGGTACTCACGCTCCAGTGGATCGAAGTCACAAACCGTGTCGCCGCGCTCCAGACTGCCGGCGCTGGCAATCGCGCCGCTGCTCTGCAGCAGGGCTTCGGTCAGGCTGGTCTTGCCGCTGTCGCCATGGCCGACCAGGGCGACCGTTCGAATGGATTCCACCGAGTAGTTCGCCATGAGTACCTCCGCACACTGGGTGTTTCCAGTATAGGCAGGCGCCCCATGCCTGCCCCGGATGTCCGGCGCTTTCCGCAACCTGTTGATATTGCTTGAAAAATGTACGAATCACTGCAGGCCGCGCCATTCCTGGTCCCGGCAAGTGTCTGTACAGCTTGTCCACAGAAGGCTCCACCGGCTTTGTGAGTAAGAGCAGGGTTTTCCACCGTTCAAGGTGCGATCAGGGGCGTTCGGAAGCAAAAAAGTTCGACTGATCGGTAATTGATCGACAGGCTGTACAGCCCGCGAATGCTGGCTTTGGGTGACTTGCAAAGAGTTTTTCCACAGGGTTCTTCACGACTTTTGTGTGAAAGTTTTCGGCGAGCGGGATCTATTTTGTGTGAAAAAGGCTGAAGGCCAGAAAAGACGGGGCTTTAGCTATACAGCGGCATCAACAGATTTTCCACAGTCTTATCCACATGATCTGGGGGTAATCGGCCCGCTGATGTTGCTTGGTCAAAAGATGAACAATTCGGTGTATCGCAGGCGAGACTAGGGCTTCAGGAAGTTTTCCACAGTTTGTGTACCTTTCGCTGCACAGATTTTGTGTGGAATAAATCGCAAGTTCTTGAAATAGATCAGAAAATATCCAAGTACTGGGATGCCACGGCTGGCGCGGGCTGCAGCCTTGGCTCTACAGATTGTCCACAGCGTGATCCACGGAAAACGGGGGTAAGGCGGGAAAAGGGCGGGGCGCACGTCTGTGGGAGAAACTTGTGGGGGCGATTTCAATCGCTATGCAGGCCGCAGGCCTGCCCGCCGGAGCGACAAGGGCGCAACTGCGCGGCCCTTAGCGAATGAATTCGCCCCCACAGGGGAAGGAAGCGGGAGGCGTGGATCAGGCCCCCATCGCCGCACGGATATCCGCGGCCAATTCACGCACGCGATCCATCTCGGTGTCCCAGGAGCACATGAAGCGGGCACCACCGGCGCCAATGAAGGTATAGAAACGCCAGCCCTTGGCGCGCAGGTAGTCCAGCGCCGGCTCGGACATCTGCAGGAACACGCCGTTGGCTTCCACCGGGAACATCAGGCTCACGCCCGGTACGTCGGCAACCAGTTCGGCCAGCAGCTGGGCGCAGGCGTTGGCGTGCTTGCCGTAGTGCAGCCAGGCATCGTCCTGCAGCAGGCCAACCCAGGGAGCGGCGAGGAAGCGCATTTTCGAAGCCAGCTGGCCGGCCTGTTTGCAGCGGTAGTCGAAATCTTCGGCCAGCTCGCGATTGAAGAAGAGGATGGCCTCGCCTACTGCCATGCCGTTCTTGGTACCGCCAAAGCAGAGTACGTCCACCCCGGCCTTCCAGGTCAGGTCAGCCGGCGAGCAGCCGAGGAAGGCACAGGCATTGGAGAAGCGCGCTCCGTCCATGTGCAGGTTCAGGCCAAGCTCCTTGCACACCTGGCTGATGGCGCGGACTTCCTCAGGGCGGTAGACGGTGCCCACCTCGGTGGCCTGAGTGAGGGTGACCACGCGGGGTTTGGGGTAGTGGATATCCTGGCGTTTCAGGGCGATCTCGCGGATTGCCTCGGGGGTCAACTTGCCGTCGGTGGTCTTGGCCAGCAGCAGCTTGGACCCGTTGGAGAAGAATTCCGGCGCGCCGCATTCGTCGGTCTCGACGTGGGCGGTCTCGGAGCAGATCACGCTGTGGTAGCTCTGGCACAGAGAGGCAAGGGCGAGGGAGTTGGCCGCGGTGCCGTTGAAGGCGAAGAAGACTTCGCAGTCGGTTTCGAACAAGTCCCGGAAATGGTCGGCGGCCCGCGCGGTCCACTGGTCATCGCCATAGGCGCGTTCATGGCCACGATTGGCCTCGGCCATCGCGGCCCACGCTTCCGGGCAGATACCGGAGTAGTTGTCGCTGGCGAATTGCTGGGTCTGGTCGGTCATGTCCTGGTCCTTCTGTCCGTTCGCCTGCAGGCACAGGCGTATGGGGCCTAACTTTACGCCAGGTTGGACGCTTGGGATTCGTTAGAGGCGACATCCTTTTCCATGGCTGGCGCCTGGTCAGGCAAGGGGAACTCCCGAGGCCATCCAACCCTCAGAAACCAAGAGCCCGCCTCACGGCGACGCCCTGCCCAGGAAGGAGGAACCGACATGCGTTACCCGACCCTGATTGCCCTGTTCATCCCCGTGCTGGTCGGCCTGCCGGCCGTAGCCGCCGAATGGCCGAGCGGCGAGCGCGACCACTTCATTCAGGAGTGCAAGACCAGTGCCCAGGCCAATGTCCCCGGCGACAAGCTACAGCGTTATTGCAGTTGCGCCGCCGACCGCGTCAGCAGCGAGTTCAGCACCACCGAACTCGAAGTGTTGAAGACCCAGAAAACCCCCTTGCCCGAACAGACTCACCAACGCCTGATCAAGGTGTCCCAGTCCTGCCTGAGTCAGCTGAACGGCTGAACACAATCTGATCGATCGGCTGCAGCCCAGGCATTTCGCGGGCTGCGTGGCCGCTCCCACAGTTTGTCCACAGGAACGTCCACGCTTTGTGGGGATAGCCGTCAGTCGACGGGCTGCCAGGCCAACGCCCGCGTGCGGACATCTTCCGGAAATGCCCGGGCCTTGCGTGCCAAGGTGTCCAGGTGCACGCCCACCAGGGTCGTGACGGCGGCGATCTCGCCGGTCTCGTCATTGCGCATCTCGTGGCAGAAGCGGATCGACTTGTCCTTCACTTCCAGCACCCGCGAGTGAATGGACACCACATCCCCGGCATGCAGCTCGCGGCGGTACTCGATCCGCTGTTCCACCGCCGCCATCCCGGCGTTCTCCCCGCGCAGGCGCGAAGGGGCCAGGCCCAACAGCGTGAAGAGCTGCCAGGTCGCTTCGTCGAACTTGCCGACGTACCACATCACGTTCATGTGACCCATGTGATCGCAATGCCAGGGATAGACGGCACCGCGGTAGGTCAGGGAATCACTCATGTCAGGCTGCCTCGTTCTGCCGGGAATGTTCAAAGTCCGCCAGCACCTGGGGGAACTGGTTGATCACGATGGAAAGATGCCCCTCTTGTGGGTAAAGGCGCAGGCTCGCGCGGGGCAAGCGCGCCTGGAGATAGCGCCCCATGGCCTCCGGTACGTGGCGGTCGAGGCCGCTCTGGTAGAGGTGCACGGGCGCCTGGATATCTTCCAGCGCGTAGGGACGGGGCGCGGCGATCAGCCCAGCTTCCAGGCAGGCACCGCGAATGCCTTGGCGATAGGCCTCGGCCAGAAAGGTCGCGAAGTCTTGCGCAGCCAGTGGATCATCTGTCAGCAACTGGCGATCCGGCTCTGCCAGAAGGCCAGCGAGGCCTTTCAGTGCGCGCTCCGGGGTGTGCAGGAACATCAGTCGATCCAGTGACAGCAGCGGGCTGGCCAAGCGGGGATGGAGGCGGGCAAGGCCGAACATCACCTTGAGAGCCGGCAATTGCGCCGTACGCAGTTCGGGGATGTCCATTGGTCCCATGCCGGCCAGCAGCCCGACGTAGTCCAGGCGCTGACCCATCTGATGGGCACAGGCCAGCGCATAGGGGCCACCGCAAGACACGCCGACCACGCCGAAGCGCCGATGGCTAAGGGTATCGGCCATGAAGGCCACGTCGTCGGCCCAGTCGAGGATGCTGCGACCAGCCTGGTAGTCGGACCAGCCGAAACCGGGCCGATCCGGCGCTACCAGGCAGACGTCGGCCGCCAGGGCTTGTTCATGGTGCAGCGCGGCTTGCAGGCGGCTGCCGGGAAAACCGTGGAAGTAGTAGAGCGGGCGGCCTTCGCTGGCGCCGTAGAGCTGGTAGGCCAGGGTGCGGCCGTCTGGCAGCCGCAAGCGCCGGGGCCGGGCATCGGGTCGTGTCATGGGGAATTCGGTTCAGCGTTGGTTGCGGGCATGGGCCCCGGCAAGCAGCCGGTCGGTGGCGACGATGGCGCGGCTGTGCTGGCCCTCGCCAATCAGGCCGCCCTCGTCAAAGGCTTCGACCTTGAACAGGTAGAGTTTGCCTTCCTGACCGAGGAAGGTGGCGCGGGCCGATACGCGGACGCCCACCGGGGTGGCGCCGAGGTGGCGGATATCCACACCGACGCCCACCGAGAGCTGGCCGTCCTGCAGCAGGGGACGCATGCAGCGCGATGCGGCCAGCTCCATCAGGGCGATCATGCGTGAGGTGGCGAACACCTCGGGGAAATCGTCGTCAGGGGAGAGGGGCAGGGCCTTGGCGGTGTCGCTGGGCAGGACGATGAAATCAGCCTCTACCTGGGTGCCGGGATTCATGGGGCGGTTCTCCGTTGTTCTTGTGACTTGAACGTTAGCCTGGGTCTCGGGCTGCTCATAATTTGAACGGAAACTTTTATACCAGCAGCCAAAGCCGGGGGTGGCGCGGGTTACAAAATTTAAGCGTGCGTTTAATTTTCCCTGGGCTGTGCATTTACTGATCAGTTCCGGCAAAGGCCCCGGCCACCGGGCCCCTGGCCGGACGCTCACACCTTATCCACAAGCCCCTGCACAGATTCTGGGGGCAGCTCTTTCTACAAGTGGCTGAAATGGTTCAAGAATTGACCATTTGGCTGGAAGTGGCGCAGTGCCTGGGGCTGGGCGGTGGCTCTACAGCTTATCCACAGCATGATCCCCGGTTTCTGTGGGCGAGGGCGGTGCCCCCGTACATTTTCGGGTCGGATACGGACAGATTCTGCTGATGCCGGATCGGGAGAATCCTGTAGGGAAGGGCAGGCCTGCGGCCTGCAATCGCGATTGAAATCGCTCCCACAGATGTATTCGGGGAACCGGCATGGCTATCAGCGTGTTCGACCTGTTCAAGATCGGTATCGGCCCTTCCAGCTCGCACACCGTGGGCCCGATGCGGGCGGCGGCGCTGTTTGCCACGGCGCTGCGCGAGCGCGGCCTGCTGGAGCAGGTGACGCGGGTCGAGGTGCGCCTGTACGGCTCGCTGTCGGCCACCGGCGTCGGCCACGGCACCGACCGCGCGACCCTGGTCGGGCTGATGGGCGAATGGCCGGATCGGGTCGACCCGAAGCAGATCGCCCCGCGCATCGAGGCGCTGCAGGCGTCCTGCGAACTGCTGTTGGGCGGCAGCCACCCGGTGGCCTTCGACTGGCAGCGCGACCTGCTGCTGCTCGAGGAAAACTTGCCGTACCACCCCAACGCCATGACGCTGATCGTCGAAGGCGAGGCGGGTGAGCTGCACCGCGACACCTACTACTCCATCGGTGGCGGCTTCGTGGTCGACGAGGCCCAGGCCCGCTCCGGCCAGCTCGACCAGGACACCACCGAGCTGCCTTACGACTTCTCCAGCGCCGAAGAGCTGCTGGAACTCTGCCAGCGCCACAACCTGCGTATCGCCGAGCTGATGCTGGCCAACGAGAAGGCCTGGCGCAGCGAAGCGGAGATCCGCGCCGGACTGCTGAAACTCTGGGACGCCATGCAGGAATGCGTGAGCAATGGTCTTGGCCACGAAGGCATCCTGCCCGGCGGGCTGAACGTGCGCCGGCGTGCCGCCAAGCTGCACCGCAGCCTGCAGGAACTGGGCAAGCCGAACGTGATCGGCAGCACCATGAGCGCCATGGAATGGGTGAACCTCTACGCCCTGGCGGTGAACGAGGAAAACGCCGCCGGCGGGCGCATGGTCACCGCGCCCACCAACGGCGCGGCGGGGATCATCCCGGCGGTGCTGCACTACTACATGCGCTTCAACCCCGAGGCCACCGAGGACGACGTGGTGAACTTCTTCCTCGGCGCGGCGGCGGTGGGCATCCTGTGCAAGAAGAACGCGTCCATCTCGGGTGCCGAAGTGGGCTGCCAGGGCGAAGTCGGCTCGGCCTGCGCGATGGCGGCGGCGGGGCTGGCGGAAGTGCTGGGGGCGACCCCGGCGCAGCTGGAGAATGCCGCCGAGATCGGCCTGGAGCACAACCTCGGGCTGACCTGCGACCCGGTGGGCGGGCTGGTGCAGGTGCCGTGCATCGAGCGCAACGCGATTGCCGCGGTGAAGGCGATCAACGCGGCGCAGATGGCGCTGCGCGGCGATGGCGAGCACTTCATCTCGCTGGACCGGGTGATCCGCACCATGCGCGACACCGGCGCCGACATGCACGACAA
>NZ_SSOF01000057.1:0-198824 GCF_029873115.1 Pseudomonas sp. BN606
TTGTCGTGCATGTCGGCGCCGGTGTCGCGCATGGTGCGGATCACCCGGTCCAGCGAGATGAAGTGCTCGCCATCGCCGCGCAGCGCCATCTGCGCCGCGTTGATCGCCTTCACCGCGGCAATCGCGTTGCGCTCGATGCACGGCACCTGCACCAGCCCGCCCACCGGGTCGCAGGTCAGCCCGAGGTTGTGCTCCAGGCCGATCTCGGCGGCATTCTCCAGCTGCGCCGGGGTCGCCCCCAGCACTTCCGCCAGCCCCGCCGCCGCCATCGCGCAGGCCGAGCCGACTTCGCCCTGGCAGCCCACTTCGGCACCCGAGATGGACGCGTTCTTCTTGCACAGGATGCCCACCGCCGCCGCGCCGAGGAAGAAGTTCACCACGTCGTCCTCGGTGGCCTCGGGGTTGAAGCGCATGTAGTAGTGCAGCACCGCCGGGATGATCCCCGCCGCGCCGTTGGTGGGCGCGGTGACCATGCGCCCGCCGGCGGCGTTTTCCTCGTTCACCGCCAGGGCGTAGAGGTTCACCCATTCCATGGCGCTCATGGTGCTGCCGATCACGTTCGGCTTGCCCAGTTCCTGCAGGCTGCGGTGCAGCTTGGCGGCACGCCGGCGCACGTTCAGCCCGCCGGGCAGGATGCCTTCGTGGCCAAGACCATTGCTCACGCATTCCTGCATGGCGTCCCAGAGTTTCAGCAGTCCGGCGCGGATCTCCGCTTCGCTGCGCCAGGCCTTCTCGTTGGCCAGCATCAGCTCGGCGATACGCAGGTTGTGGCGCTGGCAGAGTTCCAGCAGCTCTTCGGCGCTGGAGAAGTCGTAAGGCAGCTCGGTGGTGTCCTGGTCGAGCTGGCCGGAGCGGGCCTGGGCCTCGTCGACCACGAAGCCGCCACCGATGGAGTAGTAGGTGTCGCGGTGCAGCTCACCCGCCTCGCCTTCGACGATCAGCGTCATGGCGTTGGGGTGGTACGGCAAGTTTTCCTCGAGCAGCAGCAGGTCGCGCTGCCAGTCGAAGGCCACCGGGTGGCTGCCGCCCAACAGCAGTTCGCAGGACGCCTGCAGCGCCTCGATGCGCGGGGCGATCTGCTTCGGGTCGACCCGATCCGGCCATTCGCCCATCAGCCCGACCAGGGTCGCGCGGTCGGTGCCGTGGCCGACGCCGGTGGCCGACAGCGAGCCGTACAGGCGCACCTCGACCCGCGTCACCTGCTCCAGCAGGCCGCGCTCGCGCAGCGCCGTGGCAAACAGCGCCGCCGCCCGCATCGGGCCCACGGTGTGCGAGCTGGAAGGGCCGATACCGATCTTGAACAGGTCGAACACGCTGATAGCCACGAGGCAACTCCGGTAAGGATCACACTTGGCGCCATGATCGACATTTCAACGAAGCAAGGACTTCCCACACCGACTTGCTCGTATCCAAATACGTCGTGCCCGATGCACGGAACGGCCTGCCCTTGCGGGAGCGAATTCATTCGCGAATGGTGTACGCAGTGACTCCACAAGGAAGAAAGGGGCAGGCCCAAGGCCTGCAATCGCGATTGAAATCGCTCCCACAGGCGATCCCGCGCTCCCACCTGTTTCCTTGCATTACCCGCGACAGATAAGTTCTGAGTGCGACCGGGTCGGTAGTCAGGCGATGCGTCTGGCCCGCATCATTCCCGCGCCCGGGGGCGGGGGCCTGCAGCAGTCCGACAGCCACGCGAGTCCGGAAAACGACAATAAATCCTGCTGTGGATGGACCCTTCCCATGACTCGACCCACCACTCCCCTGCTGGCAGCGTCGCTGCTGGCTGTGTCCCTGTTCAGTGCCCAATCGACCCTGGCCGCCGCCGATCCAGAACGCTGTTCCACGGTGCATTTCGCCGACGTCGGCTGGAGCGACATCACCGTCACGACCGCCGTCACCCGCCACGTGCTGAGCGAGCTCGGCTACATCACCAAGGTCAAACGCCTATCGGTGCCCGACACCTACAAGACGATGAGTGACGGCAAGATCGATGTCTTCCTCGGCACCTGGATGCCGGCAAGCGAAAACGACATCCGCCCCTACCTGGATAAAGGCACGGTGGAGAGTCTCGGCGCCAACCTCACCGGCGCCAAGTACACCCTGGCGGTAAACCAGGCGGCCTGGGAAGGCGGTGTCAAGAGCTTCGCCGACCTGGCGAAGTTCAAGCAGCAGTTGGGCGGCAGGATCTACGGCATCGAACCAGGTAACGACGGCAACAAGCTGATCCAGAAGATGATCGCGGGGAACACCTTCGGCCTTGCCGACTTCAAACTGGTGGAGTCCAGCGAGGGCGGCATGCTGTCCCAGGTGAAGCGCGCCGAGCACCTCAAGCAATGGGCGGTGTTCCTCGGCTGGGAGCCGCACCCCATGAACAACCAGTTGCAGATGCATTACCTGGAGGGAGGGGACGACTGGTTCGGCCCGAATTACGGGGGCGCCACGGTCTACACCACCGTGCGCAAGGGCCTGACACAGGAGTGCCCGAACCTGGGGCGACTGTTGAAGAACCTCAAATTCAGCCTGGCCATGGAGAACCACCTGATGGAGGCCATACTGAATCAGAGCACCAATCGTAGACGCGAAGCGAAGGCATGGCTGAAAGCCAATCCCGACACCCTGGCTGCCTGGCTGCAGGGTGTCACCGCGCGTGACGGCAGCGCGCTACCGGTGACCCTTACCCAGGCCAAAGCGCCGTGATGCGTCGCACCCTGCGATATCCATAGGCCATGTCGTCGCGCAACATATGAACGTCGCAAACCGACAATTGCCAAGGCCTCAAGGCTTTATCGTTGAGTCACCCGATTTCGTCGCTGTCGGTTCCCGTGGACCGGCAGACCGTGAGCACACCGCTCCGGACCGAAGAACACAAGCGGCGACCTCCCCCCGAATAGAGGTCGGCCTAATAAGAAATTTCGGAAGTACGCGCACCTCCGGCCGAGGTGCTGAACCCGCCCAGGGAATGGGTTTCGTAACACTGCCAGAGGGCTGCGAGGTTCTCGAAACATTGTTATCCACACAGGCAAGACAGTCGGCATCACCGGGCTGAGCGTCGTCGAGCGCCGGTTCTGGCTCCGTGTAGCTGTCCTGGATGTCTACTGAAGGGGAAATATCCCATGCAGTCTGGAAAGATCGTGGTTCAAAACCTCTACAAGGTTTTCGGGCAACAACCACAAGAAGCAATCGATTTACTCAAGCAGGGCTGGAGCAAGGAAAAGATCCTGGCTGAGCGCGGCGCCGTGATTGGCGTCAGCGACGTGTCTTTCAGCGTCAACGAAGGCGAGATCTTCGTGCTGATGGGCCTGTCGGGTTCGGGCAAGTCGACCCTGATCCGCTTGATCAACCGTCTTATCGAGCCAACCGCCGGTGACGTGTTCATCGACGGGCAGAACGTCGCCAAACTACCCACGTCGCAATTGATCGACCTGCGTCGCCGCGACATGAGCATGGTGTTCCAGTCCTTCGCCCTGATGCCCTCGCGCTGTGTGCTGGACAACGCGGCCTTCGGCCTGGAAGTAGCAGGCAAGAGCAAGAAGGAACGCGAGAAGCGCGCCATGGAAGTGCTGGAGCAGGTCGGCCTGGCCAGCTTCGCCCACAAGTATCCCCATGAACTCTCGGGCGGTATGCAGCAGCGTGTGGGCCTGGCCCGCGCCCTGGCCGTGGACCCGTCGATGATCATCATGGACGAGGCCTTCTCCGCCCTCGACCCACTCAAGCGCCGCGAGATGCAGGATGTGCTGCTGGACCTGCAGAAGAAGCACAGCCGCACCATCATCTTCGTGTCCCACGACATCGAGGAAGCCATGCGCATCGGTTCGCGCATCGGCATCATGGAAGGCGGCAAGCTGATCCAGGTGGGCACGCCCCAGGAGATCATCGAGAACCCGGCCAACGACTACGTGCGCAACTTCTTCAACACGGTCGATACCAGCCGCTACCTCACCGCTGGCCAGCTCAAGTCCGACAGCGTTCCGCTGTTCGTGCACAACGGCAAGGCGCCGGACGCACAGACGGTCTGCCAGAAGCTGCAGGCCCTGGACAAGCACTACGCCTTCATCGTCGACGAGAAGAACAACTTCCGTGGTTCCATCAGCCTCGAGAAGATCGCGCTGCTGGTCGAGGGTGGCCGCACCCTGGACCTGGAGCAGAACCTGCTCAAGCACATCGACCCAGTACCGGAAGACCTGCCACTCGACAGCGTCATCCAGCGCCTGGTGATCAACGAGGGGCCGATCCCGGTGGTCGACCAGAGTGGCCGCTATAGCGGTGCGATCAGCAAAGGCCGCCTGCTGAGCCGCCTGCGGGGAGAATGACGATGAGCGAGAAACTGGATCTTGGCAGCTGGGTGAATGACGTCGTCCAGCACCTGCTCGAAAACTACAGCGGCGCCTTCGAAAGCGTCGGCAACGTGGTCAGCGGCTTCTCCGAGCTGATCGAACGCTTCCTGATGTGGCCGCCGGCCTGGGTGCTGATTGCCGTATTCGTCGGCCTCGGCCTCTGGCGCATCGGCGTCAAGTTCGCCCTGTTCACCGCCGCATCGTTGATCCTGATCGTGCTGACCGGCTTCTGGGAGCAGACCGTGGTCACCCTCGGCCTGACCTTCTCGTCCACCTTGATCAGCCTGTTGCTCGGTATCCCGCTGGGCATCTGGGCGGCCAAGAGCGAGCGCGTCGCCGTGATCATCCGCCCGGTGCTGGACTTCATGCAGACCATGCCTGCGTTCGTCTACCTGATCCCGGCGGCCATGCTCTTCGGCCTCGGTCGCGTGCCCGGCATCATCGCCACGGTGATCTTCGCCATGCCGCCGGCGGTGCGACTGACCGCCCTGGGTATCCGCCAGGTGAACAAGGAAATCGTCGAGGCCGGTCAATCCTTCGGCTGCAACAGCTGGCAACTGCTATACAAAGTGCAGCTGCCGAATGCCATGCCGTCGATCATGGCCGGCGTGAACCAGACCATCATGATGGCGCTGTCCATGGTGATCATCGCGTCGATGGTCGGCGCCGGCGGTCTGGGTAACGACGTACTCGCCAGTATCCAGCGCCTGGACATCGGCCTGGGCTTCGAAAGCGGCATGGCCGTGGTACTGCTGGCGATCATCCTCGACCGCATCACCGAAAGCTTCGGTACCCGCCAGACATCGACCCGTGGCAGTGTCTTTGGCCGGCTCGGAGCCAAACTGCAGCGGCAGCAAGCGCACTAAGAACGCTTCACCTTTTCAATGTCAGGGAGTCGCTAATGAAAAAAATGAAGAAAGTCGCTGCATTGGGCCTGCTGGCCTGCGCGCTGGCCCAGGGTGCCTGGGCTCAGGAGCCGCAGAGCTGCAAGCAGGTTCGTTTCGCCGAGATCGGCTGGGCCGACATTGCCGCCACCACCGGCGTTGCCATGGTGCTGACCGAAGGACTGGGCTACACCCCGCGCAAGATCATGGCGTCTGTGCCCATCGCCTTCACCGGCGTGAAGAACAAGCAGATCGACGTCTTCCTCGGCTACTGGGCGCCCTCCATGGACGCGGTGATCGAGCCCTTCACCAAGGACAACGGCGTGAAGGTGCTGCCGACCCCCAACCTGGAAGGTGCCAAGTACACCCTGGCAGTTCCTACCTATGCAGCTGACGCTGGCCTGAAGAGCTTCCAGGACATCACCAAGTTCAAGGACCAGCTGGGCGGCAAGATCTACGGCATCGAGCCAGGCAACGACGGCAACCTGCTGATCGACAAGATGATCAAGGGCAACCAGTTCGGCCTGGGTGAGTTCCGTATGGTCGAGTCGTCCGAGGCGGGCATGCTGGTCCAGGTGCAGCGCGCGGTGAAGAAGAAGGAGCCAGTGGTGTTCCTGGGATGGGCACCGCACCCGATGAACACCCAGTTCGACATCACCTACCTGGCTGGCGGCGATGACGTGTTCGGCCCGGACTATGGCGCTGCCAAGGTCTTCACCGTGGTACCGCCGGACTACGAACAGCGTTGCGCCAACGTCGGCAAGCTGCTGAACAACCTGCAGTTCAATGTCGAAATGGAAAGCCAGCTGATGGAGAAGATCCTGGAGAAGGAAGATCCGGTGAAAGTCGCCACCGGCTGGCTCAAGGCCAACCCGGCCGTGCTCGACAAATGGCTGGCCGGCGTTACCACCTATGACGGCCAGGACGGCGCTGCTGCCGTGAAGAAACACATCGGCCTGTAATCCCCGGGCTCCTTCACGGAGCCCATTTCCTTGCATTTCGCCAATCGTGGCCCGGCGACGGGTCACGACGGGCACCGTCGCGAACCCGCCAGAGAACGGGCCATCGACCACGTAGTTGGCTGCCAATCCCACCTGATGGAGCAATACGTATGCGCAAGTTGAAATCCCTGTACCTGAAAACCCTCGGCGTCGCCGCCCTTGCCCTCGGCATGGGCATGGCCAACGCCGCTGACAAACCAACCCTGAAGATCGGTTTCGTGAACGGTTGGGACGACAGCGTCGCCGCCAGCTATGTCGCGGGCGAAATCCTCAAAGAGAAACTCGGTTATGGCGTCGAACTGAAGCCCGTCGAGCCGGCGATCATGTGGCAAGGCGTGGCCCGTGGCGATCTGGATGCCACCCTCTCGGCCTGGCTGCCCGCCACCCATGGCGAGTACTTCGAAAAGCTGAAGGACAAGGTCGTGGTGCTGGGCTCCAACTACAAGGGCGCCAAGATTGGCCTGATCGTCCCTGACTACGTGCAGGCCAAGTCCATCGAAGACCTGAACACCTACAAGGCCGACTTCGACGGCAAGATCACCGGTATCGACGCTGGCGCGGGTGTGATGCGCCGCACTGAGGATGCGATCAAGCAATACAACCTCGACATCAAACTGATGCCCAGCTCCGGCCCGGCCATGGCCACCGCCCTTACCCGCGCCGAGAAAGCACAGAAGCCGATCGTCGTGACCGGCTGGATTCCGCACTGGATGTTCGCCAAGTGGAAGCTGCGTTTCCTGGAAGACCCGAAAAAAGTCTATGGCGATGACGAGCACGTCGACACCGTGGTCAACCCTGGCCTGGAAGCCAAGGCCGCCGATGCCACCGCCTTCCTGAAGAAATTCTCCTGGAGCGGCGAAGAAGTGGGGGCCGTGATGCTGGCCATCCGCGAAGGCGCCAAGCCGGAAGCCGCTGCCAAGGAATGGATCGCCAAGAACCCGCAGCGCGTGGAGGAGTGGCTGAAGTAAGCCACGCTCGCGCAGTCCAAACGCCCTCGCCGGCCCTGCCTGCGGGGGCGTTTTGCTTTCAGGGAGTCCTGTGGGGTGAAATCATTCGTCAAGGGCGGCGAAGCTGCCCCTTTCAATCCCAGAGAGCAGGCCGTCCCTTCCCCCGATCAACCCGCTCGATTGATCGATCAATCAAATTCCCCCTAGACTGCGCGCTTCCAATTCCCACGCAAAATGGTGGAAGTACCCGATGCCCAAGGTCGGAATGCAGCCGATCCGTCGCTCGCAGTTGATCCAGGCCACCCTCGAAGCCGTCGACCAGGTGGGGCTCGGCGATGCCAGCATCGCCTATATCGCCCGCATCGCCGGCGTCTCAAATGGCATCATCAGCCACTATTTCCAGGACAAGAACGGCCTGCTGGACGCGACCATGCGCCACCTGATGGGGGCCCTGAGCAGCGCCGTACGCCAGCGACGCGCCGCCTTGCGCGAAGACACCCCCCGCGCGCACCTGCGTGCGATAGTCGCTGGCAACTTCGACGACAGCCAGGTCAGCGGCCCGGCCATGAAGACCTGGCTGGCCTTCTGGGCCGCCAGCATGCACCAGCCTTCCCTGCGTCGACTGCAGCGCATCAACGACCACCGGCTCTATTCCAACCTGTGCTGCGAACTGCGCCGTACCCTGCCCCAGGACCAGGCGCGTTCCGCCGCCCGCGGCCTGGCGGCGCTCATCGACGGTCTGTGGCTACGCGGCGCCCTCTCGGGTGATGGTTTCAATATCGAGCAGGCATTGCAGATCGCCTACGACTACCTGGACCAGCAACTGGCCAAGGCCGAGAGCTGATCCCTGAATTCGTTCGCGATGGGCAGCGCAGCTGACCCATTCAACATACCGGGGCAGACCTTCGGCCTGCTTGGCGATTGAAATCGCCTACAGGACAAGCGCCCAGGCGTCATAAAAAAGCCCGGTCCAGAGACCGGGCTTCTTCATTGCAGAGTTGTTGGCCGATCAGGCCGCTTCGCCATGCAACTGGACGACTTTCGGGTGCTTCGGCGCTTGCTCCAGCGCCGCCACGTCGGCCTTCATCTGCTTGAGCAGGGCGAACATGTAGAGCAGCAGCACTACCGAGAACGGCAGGCCCGCCAACACGACCACTGTCTGCATCGCCGTGAAGTTGCCGGCGAAAAGCAGGCCGATGGTCGCCAGGGTCACCACTACGGACCAGAAGATACGCAGCCAGTTGGGCGCGTCTTCGTCCAGGTCACCTTCCTCGCGAGACAGGTTGGCCAGCATCACCGAGCCGGAGTCGGCAGGCGTGAGGAAGAGCACGAAGCCAACACAGATCGACAGGCCGATCACCGCCTTGGACCAGGGGTAATGCTCCAGCAGCAGGTAGATGGACATGGCCGGCTGCTCCAGCGCGGCTTTGCCGAGATCCGCTGCGTTCTGGTTCATCACCAGGTCGATGGCACTGTTACCGAATACCGACAGCCAGGCCAGGGTGAATCCCAGCGGAATCAGCAGCACGCCGCTGACCAGTTCGCGCACGGTGCGCCCACGGGAGATACGAGCCACGAACATGCCGACGAAGGGCGCCCAGGAAATCCACCAGGCCCAGTAGAAGAGGGTCCACAGGCCCATCCACTCTTCGCTTTTGCCGGACTGGCCGGTGTAGACGTAGAGGTCGAAAGTCTTCAGCACCAGGCCGTTGAGGTAGTCACCGAGGTTCTGCACGAAGCCGTTGAGCAGGTGCAGCGTCTCGCCGGCCAGCAGCACGAACACCAGCAGGCCGCTGAACAGGATGATGTTCAGGTTGGACAGGCGGCGGATGCCTTTCTCGATCCCGGATACCGCGGCCAGGGTGGCTACCGCGCTCATCACCAGGATCACCGCCAGCAGTGAGCCCTGGCTATGGGGCAGGCCGAACAGGTATTCGAGGCCGGAGGACACCTGCAGCGAACCGATACCCAGGTTGGTCACCAGGCCCAGCAGGGTCACGAAGATGCCGAAACAGTCCACTGCATTACCCACCGCGCCCTTCATACGGCGCTCGCCAAACAGTGGGTAGAGCGCCGAACGCAGCGCCAGGGGCTTGTTGTGACGGTAAGCGAAGTAGCCAACCGCCAGGCCCACCAATGCATAGATGGCCCAGCCGTGCACACCCCAGTGAAGGAAGGTCAACTGCAATGCCTGGCGCGCGGCGGCCTGGCTGCCCGGCTCGCCTTCCGGCGGGTTGTAGAGGTGGTCGATGGGTTCGGACGCCGCGAAGTACAGCAGCGAAATGCCGATGCCCGAGGAAAACAGCATGCCGGCCCAGGCGCCGTAGCTGAAGTCCGGACGGCTGTCGTCAGCACCCAGGCGCAGGTTGCCGTAGCGGGAGAAGGCGACATAGAGGACGAAGAACAGGTACGCACCGATGGCCAGCATGTAGTACCAGCCGAAGCTGCGCGACAGCCAGGCCTGGGCCTTGCCGAGCACGCTGCCGGCGCCCTCGGGGAACGCAATCAAGGCAACCGTGAGAAGCATGATCAGCGCAGTGGAGCCGAAGAACACGACCGGGTTCAGGCGCACCTTCTCATGATTTTTTGTTGTTGGAGCTTTACTCATTTGGAAATACCAAGGCAGTGAAAGCAGGCGCCCACAGGGCGCAACGACAGACCCGCGCCCGCGACCGGCGACGGGTGGCAACCCCCGGCCGAAGGCCTGAAATCAGGTGCGGCGAACTGCCGCATCCCGTTCCATGGTGCGCAGCTTATTCTTTGTTGTTTGAACGTTCAATAAAAATAAAGTAGGCTGATTTTCGACCTACCGGAATGGTTCCGGAAGCGGAGGAAACCCATGCCAAAAGTCGGAATGCAGCCCCTGCGGCGCACCCAACTGATTCACGCCACACTCGAGGCGGTGGACCAGGTAGGCATGGGCGACGCCAGCATTTCCTACATTGCGCGGCTCGCCGGGGTTTCCAACGGAATCATCAGCCACTACTTCCAGGACAAGAACGGACTGCTGGAAGCCACCATGCGCTTCCTAATGAACGATCTGCAGGACGCAGTGCGCAAGCGCCGCAAAGCCATGCGCGACGACAGTGCGCGCGGCTACATCCGTTCCATCATCGACGGCAACTTCGACGAGACCCAGGTCAACGGCCCGGCCATGAAGACCTGGCTGGCCTTCTGGGCCAGCAGCATGCACCAGCCGTCCCTGCGCCGTTTGCAACGCATCAACGACCTGCGCCTCTACTCGAACCTCTGCTGGCAGTTCCGCCGCGAACTCGATGTGGAAAGCGCCCGTACTGCAGCGCGTGGCCTGGCCGCCCTGATCGACGGCCTCTGGCTGCGCGGCGCGCTCTCCGGCGAAGCCTTCGAAACCGAGCAGGCCCGCCGGCTCGCCTACGAATTCCTTGATCAACAACTGACCAAGCAGGCGGCCTGAGCCGCCCGCCTTGCGCATACAACACCTAGAGAGGACAACCACCATGGCCCGATTCGAAGAACAGAAGCTCTACATTGGCGGCCGCTACGTCGACTCCACCAGTGGCGCCACCTTCGAGACCATCAACCCGGCCAATGGTGAAGTCCTGGCCAACGTCCAGCGCGCCGGCAAGGAAGACGTCGAACGCGCCGTCGCCTGCGCCATCGAAGGCCAGAAGGTGTGGGCCGCGATGACTGCCATGCAGCGTTCGCGCATCCTGCGCCGCGCCGTGGATATCCTGCGCGAGCGCAATGACGAACTGGCCGAACTGGAAACCCTGGACACCGGCAAGCCGCTGGCCGAAACCCGCGCCGTGGACATCGTCACCGGCGCCGACGTGATCGAGTACTACGCCGGTCTGATCCCCGCCATCGAAGGCGAGCAGATCCCGCTGCGCGAAACCAGCTTCGTCTACACCCGCCGCGAGCCCCTGGGCGTGGTCGCAGGTATCGGCGCCTGGAACTACCCGGTACAGATCGCCATGTGGAAGTCCGCCCCGGCCCTGGCCGCTGGCAACGCGATGATCTTCAAGCCCAGCGAAGTCACCCCGCTGACCGCCCTGAAACTGGCCGAGATCTACACCGAAGCCGGCGTGCCGGACGGCGTATTCAACGTGCTGACCGGCAGCGGCCGTGAAGTCGGCCAGTGGCTGACCGAGCACCCGCAGATCGAGAAAATCTCCTTCACCGGCGGCACCTCAACCGGCAAGAAGGTGATGGCCAGCGCCTCCAGCTCCTCGCTGAAGGAAGTCACCATGGAACTGGGCGGCAAGTCGCCGCTGATCATCTTCGAAGATGCCGACCTCGACCGCGCCGCCGACATCGCCGTAATGGCCAACTTCTTCAGCTCCGGCCAGGTCTGCACCAACGGCACCCGAGTGTTCGTGCCGCGCGCCCTGCAGGCCCGCTTCGAGGACAAGGTGGTCGAGCGCGTGAAGCGCATCCGCCTGGGCAATCCGGAAGACGCCAACACCAACTTCGGCCCGCTGACCAGCTTCGCCCACATGGAAAGCGTGCTCGGCTACATCGAAGCCGGCCGCAAGGAAGGCGCACGCCTGCTGATCGGCGGCGAGCGCGTCACCAGCGGTGAATACGCCAAGGGCGCCTACGTGGCCGCGACCGTGTTCAGCGACTGCACCGACGACATGACCATCGTCCGCGAGGAAATCTTCGGCCCGGTGATGAGCATCCTGGTCTACGACACCGAAGAAGAAGTGATTCGCCGCGCCAACGACACCGACTACGGCCTGGCCGCTGGCGTCGTGACCCGTGACCTGGCCCGCGCCCACCGTGTGATCCACAAGCTGGAAGCCGGCATCTGCTGGATCAACACCTGGGGCGAGTCCCCCGCCGAAATGCCGGTGGGCGGCTACAAGCAGTCCGGTGTCGGCCGCGAGAACGGCCTGACCACCCTGGCCCACTACACCCGCATCAAGTCCGTACAGGTCGAGATGGGCGACTACTACTCGGTGTTCTGACCGACGCCAGCGCCCAGGCGGCCCGGAGCATACCGGGCCGCACCATAGAACAAGATGCCGTGCCCCGGAGGCGACTCCGGTTTTTCTAGCAGGTAAGCCACATGTCCCAAGAATTCGATTACATCATCGTCGGCGCCGGTTCCGCCGGTAACGTGCTGGCCACGCGCCTGACCGAAGACGCCGATGTCAGCGTCCTGCTGCTGGAAGCCGGCGGCCCGGACTACCGCCTGGACTTCCGTACCCAGATGCCCGCCGCCCTCGCCTATCCGTTGCAGGGTCGCCGCTACAACTGGGCCTACGAGACTGATCCGGAGCCCTACATGAACAACCGCCGCATGGAGTGCGGCCGTGGCAAGGGCCTTGGCGGTTCCTCGCTGATCAATGGCATGTGCTACATCCGCGGTAACGCCCTGGACTTCGACGGCTGGGCCAAGGCCCCGGGCCTGGAGGACTGGACCTACCTGGACTGCCTGCCCTACTTCCGCAAGGCGGAAACCCGCGACATCGGCCCGAACGACTTCCACGGTGGCGACGGCCCGGTGAGCGTGACCACGCCCAAGACCGGCAACAACCCGCTGTTCCACGCCATGGTCGAGGCCGGCGTGCAAGCTGGCTTCCCGCGTACCGACGACCTCAACGGCTACCAGCAGGAGGGCTTCGGCCCCATGGACCGTACCGTGACCCCGGAAGGCCGTCGTGCTGCCACCGGTCGCGGCTACCTGGACCAGGCGCGCAACCGCCCCAACCTGACCATCGTCACCCACGCCCTTTCCGACCGCATCCTGTTCAGCGGCAAGCGTGCCATCGGCGTTGCCTACCTCAAGGGCAACAGCGACACCCCGATCACCGCGCGTGCCCGCCGCGAAGTGCTGGTGTGCAGCGGCGCCATCGCCTCGCCGCAACTGCTGCAACGTTCCGGCGTCGGCCCTGCTGCCCTGCTGCGCGATCTCGACGTTCCGGTCGTACATGACCTGCAAGGCGTAGGCGCCAACCTGCAGGACCACCTGGAGCTGTACCTGCAGTACGCCTGCAAGGAGCCGGTGTCGCTGTTCCCCGCCCTGCAATGGTGGAATCAGCCGGCCATCGGCGCACAGTGGCTGTTCCTCGGCACCGGTCTGGGCGCCAGCAACCAGTTCGAAGCCGGTGGTTTCATCCGTACCCGCTCGCAGTTCGAGTGGCCGAACATTCAGTTCCACTTCCTGCCGGTAGCGATCAACTACAACGGCAGCAATGCGGTGAAGGAACATGGCTTCCAGGCCCACATGGGTTCCATGCGCTCGCCGAGCCGTGGTCGCATCCACCTGAAGTCGAAGGACCCGCGCCAGCACCCGAGCATCCTGTTCAACTACATGTCCCACGAACAGGACTGGCAGGAGTTCCGCGACGGTATCCGCATCACCCGCGAAATCATGGGCCAGCCCGCACTCGACCCGTACCGTGGCCGCGAGCTGAGCCCGGGCGCGAACCTGAAGTCCGATGCCGAGTTGGACGAGTTCATCCGAACCCACGCCGAAACCGCCTTCCACCCATCCTGCTCCTGCAAGATGGGCACCGACGACATGGCTGTGGTGGACGGCCAGGGCCGCGTGCATGGCATGGAAGGCCTGCGGGTGGTGGACGCCTCGGTCATGCCGGAGATCATCACCGGCAACCTCAACGCGACCACGATCATGATCGCCGAGAAGATCGCCGACCGAATCCGCGGGCGCAAGCCGTTGCCGCGCAGCACCGCCGACTACTACGTGGCGGGCGACAAGCCGGTGCGCGGAACCCCGGTTCGCAAGCTGTAAGGCACCTGCGCAACAACGAAGGCCCCTGGTGCAGCGCACCAGGGGCCTTTTCGTTTCGGGTCAATTTCCCTTGTGCGAATTCATTCGCGATCCGCGTGGCATCCCATTGCGGTTGAAACCGCTCCCACATCGGATTCCTGTTCGGCAACCCTACTCCGGCAGGTCCTGCCGAATCATCCAGTGCCCGCTGGGCGGCATCAGGCGGCTGATGTCGAATCGCTGAAGGCTGTCCTTGTCGATGACTTCGATTCGCGGGCTGACCCGCTGCGGCGACTGTTTGCCCTCCAGCGCACGGATCGCCAGATCCACTGCGACCCGTGCCTGGATAACCGGCGAGTCAGTGGGCGAGGCGAGGACCGTGCCGTCGGCGATTTCTTCCAGCACCCGCTCCGTGGCATAGAGCGAAACCACCTGGGCCTTGTAGCGGCTGCCGCCAGTACGCACCAGGTGGCCAGCAAAGGCCGCGGCCTCGGCATTGCCAAGGATGTAGTCGAGTCCGGGCTCACGCGCGAGTAACTGGCGCACCAGCACCGCCTGGGTGGAGCGGTCCACCGGGCCGTAGCCACCGCTTATCAGCGTCACCCCAGCCTGCGAGCCGAACTCTTTCAGCCCACGTTCGGCATCAGCGACCCAACCGGCATCCTCAGGGCCCGGCAACCAACCCACGCGCACCGGTCGCCCGCCGCTGTGATCACGGATGTAAGCCATGGCCGCCTTGGCCATATCGGCGAAATCCACCTGGGACATCGCGGTGATGCCCGGGCAGTCGATGCGGTTGATCAGGTCGATCACCGGGACCTTGTCGCGATGCAGCAGGGCGATCTCGTCGCACAGCCCCTTGGCACCGATTGCGGCGATCACATACGCATCGGCGGCGAGCTGGATGCAGCGGGTCAGTTGCGCGCGCTGCATGTCCGGGAACTGGTAACCGCCGGCCTCGTAAACGCCGAGCTGTATGCCCTGGCGCTGCGCTTCCTCATCCAACCCCCAGGCCACGCCCCACCAGTAACGGTCCATGCCGTGGGGCAACAGGGCACAGATGCGCCAGGGCTTGCTCGCGCCGGTGAGCGGCCGGTAGCTGGCATCGCGTCCATCCACCTCGACCTGCAACGGAAACCACTCCGCGGCCAGGCAAGGGGCGGCGCTCATCAAGCTCAGCAGCAGCGCACAGAGGGTCCGCATGGAGACATTCCTTCCATGGTATGGGTTGGGAGGTTCGGATACTGGCAAGCCTAGCAGCCGTCGGCCAGTACGCCGTGATCCTTCGCGGGTGGAAAGGGAAGCGGCCGGCGCCTAAAGTGCGCAGGGTCCCGTAAGTAAGGATCGACATGGCCGAGCCCGTCTCCCTCGATGCCCGCACCACCCGCATGCTGCCCTGGCTGGTGGCGGTGGCCTTCTTCATGCAGGCCCTCGACGGCACCATCCTCAACACCGCCCTGCCCGCCATGGCCCGCGACCTTGCCGAAGACCCGCTGCGCATGCAGTCGGTGATCATCGCCTACATGCTGACCGTGGCCCTGCTTATTCCGGCCTCCGGCTGGATCGCCGACCGTTTCGGAACACGCCGGGTGTTCTTTGGCGCCGTGCTGCTGTTCAGCCTGGGCTCGTTGTTCTGCGCGCTGTCCTCGAACCTGCCGCAACTGGTGGGCGCTAGAGTGGTGCAAGGCCTTGGCGGCGCGCTGATGATGCCGGTGGGCCGGCTGGTCGTGCTGCGCGCCTATCCACGCACGGAGCTGGTGCGGATCATGAGTTTCATCACCCTGCCCGGCCTGGTCGGTCCGCTCATCGGTCCGACCCTGGGCGGCTGGCTGGTGGAATACGTCAGCTGGCACTGGATCTTCCTGATCAACATCCCGGTGGGCCTGGTCGGCGGACTTGCCGCGTGGCGCTTCATGCCCGACCTGCGCGGCAGCGGATCGGTCCGGCTGGACCTCTTCGGCTTCCTGCTCTTCGGCACCGCCATGGTGCTGATCACCATCGCCCTGGAAGGCCTGGGTGAGCTTCACCTGCCCCATGTGCGGGTGATGCTCCTGCTGCTCGGCGGCCTGGCCTGCCTCGCCGTCTACTGGCTGCATGCGGTGCAAGTCGAGCGGCCGTTGTTCGCGCCTTCGCTGTTTCGCACCCGGACCTTCGCCGCCGGCATTCTTGGCAACCTTTTCTCGCGTCTCGGCAGCGGCGCCTTGCCCTTCCTCACACCGCTGCTGTTGCAGGTCGCGCTGGGTTACCCACCAGCCCAGGCAGGGATGACCATGATCCCCCTGGCGCTCTCGGCCATGGCCGCCAAGCCCCTGGCCAAGCCCTTGCTGGACCGCCTCGGCTATCGCCGCCTGCTGCTCGGCAACACGGTGCTGCTGGGGGCGATGATCGCCAGCCTGTCGCTGATCGACGCCAATACACCCTACCCGCTGCTGCTCCTGCACCTGGGAGTACTGGGAGCGGTGAACTCGATGCAGTTCACGGCGATGAATACCGTCACCCTGCTGGACCTCGACGACCACCAGGCCAGCAGCGGCAACAGCTTGCTGTCCGTGGTGATGCAGCTGTCCATGAGCCTCGGCGTAGCGGTGGCGGCGGCGTTGCTCGGCGGCTTTGGCAAACCCGACGCGCCCAGCGTGCTGGAGGCCTTCCAGGCGACCTACTTGTGTGTTGGTGCACTGACCCTGCTGGCGGCGGCAATCTTCTTCCAGTTGCCGCCCGATAGCGGGCGTGCGGTGCGCCGCGTGCACCGCGATATCGACGAGTGACGGGGGAGGCGCGCAGGAGCCTGCTAAACTGCGCGCCATTTAGACTTTCAGGCCCGCCCCGTGACCACCACCGCCTTCTCTTCCCTGCCCCTCTCCGAGGCCACCCTGGCCAACCTGGAGACGCTGGGCTACCGCGACATGACGCCGATCCAGGCCCAGGCACTGCCGTTGATCCTCAAGGGCAAGGACCTGATCGCCCAGGCCAAGACCGGCAGTGGCAAGACCGCTGCCTTCGGCATTGGCCTGCTGGAGCCGCTCAACCCGCGCTTCTTCGGCTGCCAGGCACTGGTGCTCTGCCCCACCCGCGAGCTGGCCGATCAGGTGACCAAGGAAATCCGTCGCCTGGCTCGTGGCCACGGCAACATCAAGGTGCTGACCCTCTGCGGCGGCGTCCCGTTCGGTCCCCAGGTGGGCTCCCTGGAGCATGGCGCCCACGTCATCGTCGGCACCCCTGGCCGTGTCCAGGAGCACCTGCGCAAAGGCACTCTGGTGCTCGACGGCCTCAACACCCTGGTGCTCGACGAAGCCGACCGCATGCTCGATATGGGCTTCTACGACAGCATCGCCGATATCATTGGCCAGTTGCCGGCGCGTCGGCAGACCCTGCTGTTCTCCGCCACCTACCCAGCCGGCATCGCCCAACTGGCCAAGACCTTCATGCGCGAACCGCAGCAGGTGAAGGTCGAAGCCCTGCACGACGACAGCCAGATCGAGCAACGCTTCTACGAAATCGACCCGCGTCAGCGCATGGATGCCGTACTGCGTCTGTTGCAAAGCAACCGTCCGCAGTCCTGCGTCGCCTTCTGCCATACCCGCCAGCAGTGCCAGGAACTGGAAGCCCATCTGCGCGACAACGGCATTTCCGTACAGTCGCTGCATGGCGACCTGGAACAGCGCGAGCGCGACCAGGTGCTGGCCCTGTTCGCCAACCAGAGCTGCAGCGTGCTGGTGGCCACCGATGTCGCCGCTCGAGGCCTGGACATCGCCGGCCTGGAAGCGGTGATCAACGTCGAGCTGTCCCGCGACCCGGAAGTGCACATCCACCGCGTCGGCCGCAGCGGCCGCGCTGGCGAGAAGGGCCTGGCCCTGAGCCTGGTGGCGCCGGCCGAAGCCAACCGCGCCCAAGCCATCGAAGACCTGCAGCAAGCTCCGCTGAGCTGGCAGCGCCTCGATGAATTGATCGTGAAGAACCGCGATCCCCTGCTGCCGCCCATGGCCACCCTGTGCATCAATGGTGGCCGCAAGGAGAAACTTCGCCCCGGCGACATCGTCGGCGCCCTCACCGGCGAGGCGGGGATTCCGGGCAGCCAGGTGGGCAAGATTGCCGTCTTCGACTTCCAGGCTTTCGTCGCGGTCGAGCGCGGGATTGCCAAGCAAGCGCTTAAACGCCTCAGTGAAGGCAAGATCAAGGGACGCACCTACAAGGTTCGCATCCTCTGACCTGCGTCGGAATCCGACCTCTGCGAACCATTCGCAGCGCAGTCATTCCGACGTGCAGGAGGCCTTGTCAGGGGCTGGACAGGCCGTGGCGGGCGAAGATGGACTGATAGGTGCCGTCTTCGCGCATGGCCTCCATGGCCTGGTCGAACTCCTCCACCAATTGCCGATGCCGTGGGTGGCTACGGCGCACCAGGATGTGCAAGCCATTCTCGCTGAGCGGCCGGGGCAGGAACTCCAGCTGGTCGCGAATGCCCGCCAGCTCTCCATTGAGGTAGAAACGCGCTACCAACTCGTCTTCCAGGGTCAGTTGCACACGCCCGGCGGCAAGCATTCGTGCCCCCATCTGGAAGTTCTTCACCGGCACCTTGCTCAGTCCCGCATCGGCATCGAAGCTCGGCAGATAGCTATAGCCACGCACCACGGCAATGCTCTGGTGTTTCAGATCGGCCGACGACTGGAACAGGAAATCGCTGCCCTTGCGCTTGAGGAAGAGGACGCGATTGGTCAGGTACGGCTTGGAGAACTCACCGTAGCCCGCTCGCTCCTCGCTGTACCAGGCATTGACGATCAGGTCGTAATCGCCCACCTGGACTCCGCGTAGGGCGCGAGCCCATGGCACCTGGACAAACTCGGGGCGGTGCCCGGCGCGCTTGAGCGCGGTGCTCACCAACTCGCTCGCAAGTCCATTGCCCGGCAGACTGGCATCGGTGAAGGGCGGCCAGACATCGGCGGCCATGCGCAAGGTTTCAGCAGGGGCACTCGCGGTGGCGAGAAGCAGGGCGAAGAAGGCAAAACCACAGCGTCGTCTCATGCAAAGGCATCCGAGAACAGGTCTGGCCGGCAGGTAGCCAAGACTGCACGAAAACTTCGGCAGCGACCAGATACCCGGTACTTCCGTGCCTGATTCAGCGACCCCGCAATGTGACTCGCGCCGCGCTCCAGCATCGAATGCGACAGGGTGGCTGACAGCGCCACCCGCTGCCCTTAGGCTGTACCCGGCAGCACAGCCGTACACGGACATTCGCCCACAAGGCCCCTATGCCCTCGACCCGATTCACTCAAACGCTGCGCCGCCTCTGGGCGCTGGACAAGTTCAGCTACAGCCTGCGCGTCTTCGTCGCCCTCACTGGGAGCATGGCGCTGTGCTGGCAGCAGGACCGCCTGGACCTGCTCATTCCACTCTTCCTCGGCATCATTGCCAGCGCCCTGGCAGAAACCGACGACAGCTGGCAGGGGCGCCTGACGGCACTGCTGGTGACCCTCGGCTGCTTCAGCGTCGCCTCGCTGTCCGTGGAACTGCTGTTCCCCTATCCATGGGTCTTCGTCGGCGCCCTGGCCGTGGCCAGCTTCGGCCTGACCATGCTCGGCGCCCTTGGCGAGCGCTACGCCACCATCGCCTCAGCGACGCTGATCCTCTCCATCTACACCATGATCGGCGTCGACCAGCGCGGCGGTGTGCTCACCAACCTCTGGCAGGAACCCGCCCTGCTGGTGGCCGGCGCCGCCTGGTACGGCCTGCTCTCGGTACTCTGGCAGGCGCTCTTCACCCACCAGCCGGTGCAGCAGAGCCTGGCCCGGCTGTTCCGCGAGCTGGGACAGTACCTCAAACTGAAGTCAGCGCTGCTGGAACCGGTGCGCCAGCTCGACGTGGAAGCCCGTCGGCTGGAACTGGCGCGGCAGAACGGCAAGGTCGTGGCCGCACTGAACGCAACCAAGGAGATCATCCTGCACCGGGTCGGCAACGGCCGGCCCGGCCCCAAGGTCAGCCGCTACCTCAAGCTCTACTTCCTGGCGCAAGACATCCACGAGCGCGCCAGCTCCTCCCATTACGCCTATAACGAGCTGGCCGAAGCCTTCTTCCATAGTGACGTACTCTTCCGCTGCCAACGCCTGCTGCGCCAGCAAGGCGGCGCCTGCCAGGCACTGGGCCGCGCGATCCAGATGCGCCAGCCCTTCGACTACCTGGACGGAGCCCAGGCCCTGGAAGACCTGAACAAATCCCTGGAGCACCTGCGCATCCAGAGCAATCCGGCCTGGCGCGGCCTGCTGCGCTCGCTCAACGCGCTGGCGCGCAACCTCGGCACCCTTGACCGCCTGCTGATCGATGCCAGCAACCCCGACGCCCTCGCCGAAGCCCAGGACGCCAGCCTGCTGGATCGCTCGCCGAAAGGACTGAAAGACGTCTGGGAACGCCTCAGGCAGAACCTCACCCCCACATCCCTGGTGTTCCGCCACGCGCTGCGCATGGCCCTGGCCCTGACCGCCGGCTATGGCGTGCTGCACCTGATCCACCCCGAGCAGGGCTACTGGATCCTGCTGACCACGGTATTCGTCTGCCAGCCCAACTTTGGCGCCACCCGGCGCAAACTGGTACAGCGGATCGTCGGCACTCTGCTCGGCCTGGCGCTGGGTTGGGCGCTGTTCGACCTGTTCCCCAGCGCCCTGGTGCAATCGGTCTTCGCGGTGGTCGCCGGGGTGATCTTCTTCGCCACCCGCGCCACTCGCTACACCCTGGCCACGGCCGCGATCACGCTGATGGTGCTGTTCTGCTTCAACCAGATCGGCAACAGCTACGGCCTGTTCCTGCCACGTCTGGTGGACACGCTGCTCGGCGCGCTGATCGCCGGCCTGGCGGTGATCTTCATCCTGCCCGACTGGCAGGGTCGCCGGCTCAACCAGGTGGTGGCCAACACGCTCGCCTGCAACAGCCGCTACCTGCGGCAGATCATGCAGCAGTACGCCATCGGCAAACGCGACGACCTGGCCTACCGCCTGGCCCGACGCAACGCCCACAACGCCGACGCGGCGCTGTCCACCACCCTCTCCAACATGCTCATGGAGCCGGGCCACTTCCGGAAGGAAGCGGACATCGGCTTCCGCTTCCTGGTGCTTTCCCACACGCTGCTGAGCTATCTCTCCGCGCTCGGCGCGCACCGCAGCGAAACCCCCGGTGAAGCCCTGACGCCGACCATCAATGAAGCCGCCGAACAGATTGCCGAAAGCCTCGACTGCATCGCCCAGGGCCTGACCGACCGTCGCCCGATCAGTATCCATCGCGACGAGGAGGATGCACTCGCCAAGGCCCTGGAGCAGCTTCCGGAAGACATGGACGACCGCCCACGCCTGGTGCAGACCGAGCTGGGACTGATCTGTCGGCAGCTAGGGGCGCTGCGGACCCTGGCGGCGCATCTGCTGAATGAGGGGAAGGTGGCGTAGGAGAGTCATCCGCCGCCTGCACCACATGCCTTGTGGGAGCGAATTCATTCGCGAATGCTTTCCCACAAGTCGTAGGGGTTCATCCGTTCGCTACATTCAGTGAATTCCCAGCTTCGGCAGGCGCCGGCTTCTGCCACGGACTTTTACAGTCTTTGCCTTCGACATCAGGACGCAATGGACATGCCGAGCAAGGACCTCAGGGCGGGCAGAATTTCTCTGCCCGGCCAGATCTACCACATCACCACCACTACGGAAGGCCGACGGCCCCTGTTCAGGGACTTCACCCACGCCCGAATCGCCATCGCCGAGCTACGTCGCTTGCATGAGCAGAATGTGATCAATTCATTGGCCTGGGTACTGATGCCTGACCATCTGCATTGGCTGTTTCAACTCAGGGGACCCATCTCCCTTTCGACCGTCGTCAAGGTCTTCAAGGGGCGGTCCGCGAGACAGCTCGGAATGCAGTCGGGCATTGACGGCGTGGTCTGGCAGCCCGGGTTCCATGGCCACGGTTTGCGGCGGGGCGAGGATGTGTTGAAGGTCGCTCGCTATATCGTGTCCAACCCTTTGCGGGCAGGATTGGTGGCCCACATCGGCGACTACCCCTTCTGGGACGCACACTGGCTCTGAATGGAACCGAGCTCGTGGGGGCGAGTTCATTCGCGATGCGGGCCACTGGCCAGTCTCATCCTGCCGAATTCATTCGCGGTTTTCGCGAATGAATTCGCTCCTACAGGAAAACGCCCTGAAACCCCGGGTTACGCCCCCATCAACTCCTTGATCGTCTCCCCCACCTTCCGCACCGCCGCTTCGATCGCCGGGGTCGGCTTGGAGGAGTAGTTCATCCGCAGGCAGTTCCGGTACTTGCCGGAGGCGGAGAAGATGCTGCCGGCGGCGATCTGTACGCCTTTGGGCAGCAAGGCGCGGTTCAGGCGCAAGGTGTCGAAATCCTCGGGCAGCTCCACCCACAGCATGAAGCTGCCCTGGGGCCGGCTGGCGCGGGTGCCTTCGGGGAAATAGCGCATCACCCAGTCAATCATCTGGTCGCGGCTGTGTTGGTACTGGCTGCGCATGCGCCGCAGGTGCGGTTCGTAGTGGCCCTTGCCGATGAACTCGGCCAGCGCCAGTTGCGGCTGGGTCGCCGTGGCGCCGGTGGAGATGTACTTCATGTGCAGCACGCGGTCGAGGTAGCGGCCGGGGGCGATCCAGCCGACGCGGATGCCCGGTGCCACTGTCTTGGAGAACGAACTGCAGAGCAGCACACGGCCGTCGTCGTCGAAAGACTTGATGGTGCGCGGACGCGGGTACTGGTAAGCGAGGTCGCCGTACACGTCGTCTTCCAGGATCGGCACGTCGTAGCGCTGGGCCAGCGTGACCAGGGCGCGCTTGCGTGCCTCCGGCATGATGTAGCCCAGCGGGTTGTTGCAGTTCGGGGTGAGCTGGATCAGCTTGATCGGCCACTGTTCCAGGGCCATTTCCAGCGCCTCCAGGCTGATGCCGTTGAGCGGGTCCGTGGGCAGCTCAAGGGCCTTCATGCCGAAGCCCTTCAGGGTCTGCATGGCGCCGTGGAAGCTCGGCGAATCCACCGCGACTATGTCACCCGGCTCGCACGTGGAGCGAATCGCTACCGACAGCGCCTCGTGGCAGCCAGTGGTGATGACGATATCGCTGGCGGGGATCTGGCAACCGGAATCCAGCGCCAGGCGCGCCACCTGTTCACGCAACGCCTCGGTGCCGTAGATGCTGTCGTAGTAGAGGCCGCTGCCGTCCTGGCGTCGGCTGATCTGGCCGAGGCTGCGCAACAAGGGTTTCAAGGTCGGGCTGGTGATGTCAGGCATGCCGCGACCGAGTTGCAGGACGTTGTCCTTGGCGCTGCGCTTGATCAGATCGAGCACGTCGTTCCACTGCGATACATCCACCGGCCGCTGCGGCGCGCGGCTCATCGCCGGCAGCGCGGGTGTCTGACGGCGCGGCGGCACGAAGTAGCCGGACTTCGGCCTGGGTTCAGCCAGTCCGCCATCCTCGAGAATCCGGTAGGCCTGCTGCACCGTGCTCAGGCTCACGCCGTGCTCCAGGCTCAGTGCACGCACCGAAGGCAGGCGGTCGCCGGGGCGGTAATAGCCCTGTTCGATGCGCTCGCCAAGAGTTTCGGCCAGTTTGATGTAGAGCTTCATGACAGTCTCCTGAATCGGAGTTAACACGCAGCAGGACCATTACAGATGGGTGCTGAACTGGGGATTCAGATAGAAAATCACGCAATCTGTATGAAGAAAATATACAGATCGTGAATCTGTATTGTGAAATTGCCGACGGACATCATGTTCTCACCCCGATCCACCACAGGGCATGAGGAACGCAATGATGAACGGCCTGAGCGATGTACGCCTGACTCTCCACGCACGGGAACTGGAACAGGAGCAGCGCACGCCTGTATCCCTCGCATCCGCCCTGTCGGGCAATCGCTGGGACCGTTTCTGGATGCGCCTGCACACCCGTCGCAAGCTGCTGGAACTGGATGACCACGCCCTGCGGGACATTGGCCTGACCCGCGAACAAGCGCTGGATGAGGCCCTCAAACCCTTCTGGAGAGTCTGAGGGCCGGCCCGGCTGCTTCCTCAGGCGAGACGGAAGCGGCCGGTGTTCTGGGTCAGGGCGTGGCTGCCCTGCTGCAGCTGCTGGGCGGCCACCTGGACGGACTGCGCGCCCTGCAGCAACAGGTTGGCGGCCTGGTCCACCTGCTGGATGCTGCCGCTCACCTCGTCCGCCGTGGCGGCCTGCTGCTCGGAAGCGGTGGCAATCTGCGCCAGGCGATCACTCACCCGCTGCACCGCCTCGGCGATCCCGGAAAGGTCGGCGCCCATGGCCAGCACGTTATCCACGTCGGTTGCGGCCTGGCCGAAGGCGGCCTCGATCTGTGCCACGGTCTCGCCCACCACGGTCTGCAACGCTGCGACCGTTTGCGCGATCTCGGCGGTCGAGTCCTGGGTACGCCGGGACAAGCTGCGCACTTCGTCCGCCACCACGGCGAAGCCACGCCCCTGCTCGCCGGCCCGCGCCGCTTCGATAGCGGCGTTCAGCGCCAGCAGGTTGGTCTGCTCGGCGATGCCCTTGATCACATCCACCACCTGGTTGATCTGCCGGGTCTGCTCGCGGAGCTGCTGCAACGCAGCCACGCTGTTGCCCAGGTTGCTGCTGAGCTGATTCATGCTGGCGCTGGTGCGCGCGCTGCGCTGGTTGCTCTGCATGGCGATCTCACGTGTGTGCAGCGCATCACGGGCGGCGTCCTCGCAACTCGAAGCGACGCTCTGGGCAGTTGCAGCCAACTGGGTGGCGGCAGCGGCAATCTGGCTGACCTGGCCCTGCTGCTGTTCCACTGATACCAGCGTATTCCGCGCCTGGTTGCTGAGCTGCTCGACCGTGCCGCCCAGCTGTTCGCTTTCGCGATTCACCCCCAGCAACGACTCGCGCAATTGCGCCAGGGCTGCGTTGAGGGCCTCGGCAATGCCCGCAAGGTCGTCGCGTCCATGGACCCTCGCCGTGACCCTGAGATCACCGCCGCGCAGCCCTTCGGTCGCTTCGGTGATGCTCGCGGTGCCCCGGCGGATGGACTGGTTCAGGCACAGGAGCATGTACAACGCCAGCAGCGTCAGCGCCGCGAACCCCCCCATCACCTCCGTCATGCTGCCCAGCGCTTGTTCGCGATACTCGCCCAGGCGCGACGCCATGCGTGCCTGCAGTGCCTGCTGCAAGTCCTGCAGGCGACCGTTCAGTGCGTCCACCAGACTGACGAACTGCGCAGGTGTCAGGGTGAAAGGCGTTGACTCGAAGACCTGTTTGTCCACCCCGGCGAGGAAGCCGGCCATGCCTTCGTCCGCTGCGGCGAACGGCGCTTCCAGCGCGCTCATGTCACCCGGCGCCAGGGCCAGCGCCTTGCGGGCCTTGCGCAACTGGCGCGCGGTGTCCCCCAGGGCGCGACGCAGGTCGCGCAGAGCCACCCGGCTCTGCAGGGTGAAGTGCTGCGCCACCAACGCCCCATGGCCGTTACTGGCGAAGCTGCCCAGGGTTTCCTGCAGGCGCGGTTGCACGCTGGTGAGCTGCTCCATCATCAGATAGGTGTCGAGCCAGGGATCGAGGATCAGCCCGGAATCGGTGGCAACCTGTTCGCGCAGTGCCTGGAGCACCTGCAGGATGCCCTGGTAGCGCTCCAGCCCGTCGGGAAGCGCCAGGGACAGTACCCCGTCCAGCTTCACCTGACTGGCACGCCCCTGGAGCTCATCGAACAGCACCTGGCTCTGCCCGGCGATGCCTTCCACCTTGAGCTGCACCGCCACCTGATCCAGCGCCTTGGCCAATGCGGCGGCACGCTGTTCCAGCGCCGGGCGCGCGCGCTCGTCGCCACCCTTGAGGCGCGCCAGCAGGAAGCGCTGGCCATCGAGTTCATGCTGCACGACGGAAAGGGCCTGCACGACTCGCAAGCCGCTCAGTTCGCCGTCCACGACCCCGAGGCGATCACGGTAATCACCAACTATCACGGACAGGGCATAACCCAGGGGCAGGATGAACAACAGGAAGAGCAACTGGAACTTGCGGGCGAAACTGAAGCGCTCGAGTAGGCGTACCCCTGGCGTGAGCAAAGCTGTCATTGCGACCCCTCGTCTGGTTCCGGTCACCCGTGCCAGGCGGGAGGGTGTCTCCCGGGCAATGTGTCCGGCCTTTCGTTCTTTTTGTGGAGGACTCCCCTGGGAACGGGGATTAACCGCCGGAGAATAGTAGCTTTGTGCTATTGCACAGAAGAGGCCGGTCACGATCTCGACCGAGGATGTCGCGCGGCTGTATCAGGGCCAGGGCTTCCAGTCCCGAGACGGCTTGTTCAATGGAGCCTGCAGCCGCTGGAAGCCAGGTTGCGCCTGGAGCTTGCGCAAGGCTTCGGTCAGGCGCTTGTCCACGTGGCTGCCACGCGGGGTATCCGGTACCAGCCACCTCACCGGATAGAGGCCGAAATCCTGGGCGCGCAGTTGTTCACGCAGTCCCAGGCGATCGATTTCGTGTTCGGTCTCGTTCACGGCGAAGACGTAGCCATCGATGCGGCCGCGCACCAGCTTCTGCAGGCTGGCCTCGATGCTGTTGCCAGACAGCGCCGGAAAGCCAAGCCAGGGCGCATGGGCGCGATCAGTCTCGACCTTGTAGGGAAAGGCCAGGCTGCGCAGGGCCGGTGTCACGGTCGGCGCGGCGAGCTGCTCCTGTAGCTCATCCACGCGCCAGCTGTGTCCCAGCAGCGGCATCAGTTGCGCCTGCTGGCCGGCATCGAGACCGCTTGCGGCCAGCCGCTCGCTACTGAGCGCATGGGCCGGATCAAGCAACTGGGCGACGCTCAGGCTATTGGCACGCCGGGTGAACAGACCGAATCGAACCTCCCAGAGCAGACCCGAGCCATAGCGCAACCCAGCCGGCAAACGCGGCAGGTTGCCGAGAAACGGCACCTGGAACTCGCACTGACCGTTCTGCAGCAGGTGAAAGGTGCGTGCGAAAGGGATGATCTGCAGCTCGAAATCGATATCCGGGAGCTGCTGGTCCATGGCTCGAACCAGGTCCAGCAGTGGTCCGGTGCCATCCGCTTCGGCCAGTCCGGGGACTTCAGCCACGGCCACTCGCCATTGCTCGGCAGCCGCGACGGTGCCGGCCCAGCACAGGCACAAACCGAGGCACAGCAACGAGAGTCGGCGCATGAAACACCCCAGGGCAGCAGTACGCCTGAGTATAGGTGCGCCCTCTATCGCAGCAGGCTGACCATGCGCTGGATCGCATCCTGGTGCGCGGACACCAGGGCCAGACCACCGTCGGCGTCCAGGGCATCCAGCGGAGGCGCCAGCTTACGGTAGGCGGCCAACTGCTCGATGGCTGGCAGCCGGGCCTGTCGCCCCTCATCGCGCAGGGCGTGGTAGAGCCCCAGGTTTACCAGATCGATCAGGCTGAGCCGGCCGCCACTGTCGACGTCCCACTGCCTGACGCTGCGCACGACGTCGATGTAGCTCTGATCCACCGCCCATTTCTTCAGCACGATCACACTCAGGGACTGGCCGTACTCCTGGCAGAGACGTGCGTAGACCTCTGGGCTCGGGACCTGGCTGGCGTCCTTGAAGGCGGAGAGCACCGCCAGATCGCCGACATCACAGAGCAGGCTGGCCAGCATTGCGTGGTCTGGCGAGGTGAAACCCAGGGGGCGGGCAAGCACCGCACTGATGGCGGCATGACGTGTAAGCCGTCCCCAGACACCGATGAACAGTTGCTTGTGGGCGGCGCTGTGGAGGGTGAAGAGACTTTTCAGGCTGTGGATCAGGGTGATGCGATCCACCTCCTGCAGGCCGAGCAGACGGATCACATCTTCCAGCGTCCGCGGCGGCGTGCTGGAGCGGAACATGATGCTGGAGGCGTGCTTCATCAGCAGCGCGCTGAGTGCCGGGTCCTTGCTGATCACCTGCTTCAAACGCGCGACGGATACGTTCGGGTCGGCCAGGGCGCGGCGGATGTCCAGGGTGATCATTGGCAGGCTGGGGAGTTGCTCCTCGCCATTCATCAGCTGCGTGACCACCTTTCGGTAGATCGAGTAATCCGACTCTGCTGCGCTCAACACGGTTCTCCCCATTTTTTGTGGCCGCAGTGTAGCTATGCGCCATCACGGCGCCCATGGGAGTCTGATGCCAATCGGACGGATTGCTCAGGGCAGCGGCACGCCATAGGGCCTGGCGAGATCCTTCAGCCGACCATCGGCACGCATCTGTTTCAGCACACGACCGATGTCGTCGCGCAGCTGTCGGTGGGATTCCCCCCTGGGCAAGGCGAAGTAGCCGACCTGGGTATCGATCACCGGCGTGAGCTTTCTCACCTTGCCGGAGATGCCCAGCTCCACTATGCGCGGCCGGGAATCGCGCTCGTTGCTCGCGGCCAGGTCGGCGCGGCCCGCCATCAGCAGCCGGAACGCCAGTTCGACCGAGGGCGTTACATGCAGGTCCAGCTGGCCGCGCATAGCCTCGAATCGCTCGCCGTAGATCCAGCCATGGATGATGGCGATCCGTTGTCCCTTCAGGCTTGCCAGGGTGCCGTCCCAGGCGGAGGACGTCTCACTGCGCGCGTAGAACACCACGCTGTCGCGATAGAAGCCGGGCTCGGCAAACTGGAAGCGAAGCTCCCGTGCGGCGGTCCGATAGGGGCCGATCAGCACATCGGCGCGGCCCTCCTCCACCAGCTTCTGGGCGCGCGCCCAGGGGTAGCTTTCGAAGCGCACCTGATCGCCCAGGTCGCTGGCGATCGCACGCATCACGTCGATGCCCAGACCACTGGGTGCGCCCTTGGCATCGAGGACATAGATTCCGGGGAATTCGGTGCCGACCGCGAGCAGTTCACGGCCATCGGCGAAGGGGATCAGGCCCAGCACCCAGAGAATGACGCAGAGGGTACGAAATCTCGGACGCATGTCCGCGGGCCTCGGTCGGCTGCTACCTATGAGCCTAGTCGGGCAGACATTGCTTTTCATGCCCCCGTGCGCTGGAGCCGAACACCGATGCTGGACCGATGGCGCGTGATCCGATCAAAGCGACGAGCCAGCTCCGGTCAGGTCGGCAGTTCTCGCCAGGTAAGGTAGATGCGCAGGTCGAACTCCAGCTGGTGGTAGCCAGGCAGCATGTGCTCGCAGAGCTGGTAGAAGGCCTTGGTGTGATCGCGCTCCTTCAGGTGCGCCAACTCGTGGACCAGGATCATCTGCAGGAACTCCGGAGCGGCTTCCTTGAACAGCGAGGCGACGCGGATTTCCTTCTTCGCCTTGAGCTTACCGCCCTGAACCCGCGATATCGCGGTGTTCAGGCCAAGGGCCTTGTGCACCACATCGAGCTTGTTGTCGTAGAGCACCTTGTCCGGCGCCGGAGCGTTGCGCAGGTGCTCCTGCTTCAGGGCCATGGCGTAGCTGTACAGCGCCTTGTCGCTCTGCACCTCATGCCGTCCCGGGTAACGCCGCTCCAGGTAATCACCGAGACGGCCGGTGGCGATCATTTGCGCGACCTGGTCCTGGAGGCTGGCCGGGTAGCCACGGAGGTACTTGAGACTGGTCATGACGAAACAGGCGGAAATTGAAGGCGCGACAGTCTACCCGAGCAGGGCGAACCGCGAGCGTCTCCCGACCAGTCGACTGCCTCCCGAAAAGTTCCCAGGGGCTTTGCGACGCAGTTCAAGGTTCCAGCAAATTCCCCTTCGAGCGCACCACAGACATCGCTGATAGCACCGAGCCAGAGCCTTTCAAAAAACCGGCGCGGCTGATCAGAAAATTTCCTTATCCATCAAGGCCGGTCATTTCCGGCCGTTTTCTGCTGCCCACGGAAAGGCAATATCGCAATACTGGCCAATGCCAGATTTGACGTATTATTGACGCCAATATGCCGACAATCGGTAACTGACAAAGGCACCAGCGCCTTCGTATAAAGCGCTCGCGAGACGGCCAAACGCCTTCGGACGAAACGGCGGGCAACTGCCACATGCAACCTCACTTTTGGTTCGAGCGACATTGGCCGGAACACTGTCCTGCATTCGTGTGACGTGGACTCGCAGCGCCCGACCGGAAGCTTCTTTCGAGAACTCCGTGATGATCGACCTCTCCACCTGGAACCTGACCCTTCCCGTAGGCGTACCCGCTGTCACCATCGAAACCCCGCTACTGGTGGGCGGCTACCGCGACTACTACTTCCAGAATGACGGCGCCACCGTGCGCTTCTGGGTACCGGTAAACGGCAGCACTACTGCCAACGCCGTCTACCCACGCAGCGAACTGCGCGAAACCTATGCCGATGGCAAGCTGCGCAACTGGACCTACCCCAGCGCCGACAACCTGCTCAGCGCCAACCTTGCGGTCAGCCAGGTACCCTCCACCGGCAAGCTGGTAATCGGCCAGATCCACGCCTACGGCAGCACCAGCCCCATGCTCAAGCTGGAGTACCAGTTCAAGACCAAGACGCAGACCGCCAACATCGTCGCCAAGGTGCGCAACTCTCCCGACAACGAAACCAGCGTGGTGATCCCTTTGCTCAGCGGCATCCCGCTCAACCAGCGCTTCAGCTACGTGATCGACCTGACACCCAACGGCCTGCTCAGCGTCATGGTCAATGGCAGCCTGTGGAGCCAACAGCTCTCCACAGCCTGGGCGCCGAAACCGCTGTACTTCAAGGCGGGGGTGTATGCGCAGGACAACGAAGGATATGAGACGGAAGCGGGAGCGGCGACCTTCTACAGCCTGAAGATCGAGCATCGGGCGCCTTGAGCCCCCTCCCCCCTGGCCCCTCTCCCTGAAGAGGAGAGGGGTGACTCGCGCCTGAATGCATGCAGACGCCGGAAACTGGGCGTGATGCCGAACTCAAACGACGGCCTTGGCACAAACTGGCGCCCCTCTCACTCAGGGAGAGGGGCTGGGGGTGACGGGCTCGACGCACCGCGCCAGCGCCTTCGGATCGAGCAACGAGCAGGGATCACCGCCCAGATAGCTGCGATACACCCTCAGCAGATCCCCTTCGCTGATCCGGCAATCGCCTGCCGGGCACTGGCTGGCGAACTCGAAGCGCCCAGCGGGCGGGTCGGCCAGGCGGATCTTCAACGACGGCCAGCCGGACGGTTTCGCCGCCGACGGCGTGAACAACCAGACGCCCTTGCGCTGCACCAGGGCGCCGCCGGCTTCGGCATAGTCGAAGACGAACATCAGGGTGCGCGATGTCTTGGTGGTGCAGTCGGTGCGATCCAGGCATTGCTGCGGATCGCTGGATACCGGCTCGGGCGGCGGCGCAGGGGCCACCGGCGGCTGGCCGGCGCAACCCGTGAGCAGCAGGGCGAAACCCATCATCAGGGGCAGGCGCATCGGAAACTCCTGTTGCCGGATACGAAAGAGCCCCGCATGGCGGGGCTCCTCGTGAAGCACGACGGGATCAGTTGACCTTGGCGGCCAGCTCACCCTTGGCGTAACGCTGGAACATACCTTCCAGGGAGACCGGCTTGATCTTGGAGGCGTTGCCGGCAGTGCCGAAAGCTTCGTAACGGGCGATGCAGATGTCGCGCATGGCTTCGACAGTCTTGGCGAAGTATTTGCGCGGATCGAACTCGGCCGGGTTCTTGGCCAGGAAGCTACGGATGGCACCAGTGGAGGCCAGACGCAGGTCGGTGTCGATGTTGACCTTGCGCACGCCGTACTTGATGCCTTCGACGATCTCTTCGACCGGCACACCGTAGGTTTCCTTAATGTCGCCGCCGAACTCGTTGATGATCGCCAGCCAGTCCTGCGGAACGGAGGAAGAACCGTGCATCACCAGGTGGGTGTTGGGGATGCGCTTGTGGATTTCCTTGATGCGGTCGATGGCGAGGATGTCACCGGTCGGCGGCTTGGTGAACTTGTAGGCGCCGTGGCTGGTGCCGATGGCGATGGCCAGGGCGTCCACCTGGGTCTTCTTGACGAAGTCGGCAGCCTCTTCCGGGTCGGTCAGCATCTGGCTGTGATCCAGGATGCCTTCCGCGCCAACGCCATCTTCCTCGCCGGCCTGGCCGGTTTCCAGGGAACCCAGGCAACCCAGTTCGCCTTCCACGGACACGCCGCAGGCGTGGGCGAAGGCAACGGTCTGCTGGGTAACGCGGACGTTGTACTCGTAGTCGGACGGGGTCTTGCCGTCTTCACGCAGGGAGCCGTCCATCATCACGGAAGAGAAGCCCAGCTGAATGGAGCGCTGGCAGACGTCGGGGCTGGTGCCGTGGTCCTGGTGCATGCACACCGGGATGTGCGGGAATTCTTCGATGGCAGCCAGGATCAGGTGGCGCAGGAAGGGAGCGCCGGCATATTTGCGAGCACCCGCGGAGGCCTGCACGATCACCGGGGAATCGGTCTTGTCGGCCGCTTCCATGATGGCGCGCATCTGTTCCAGGTTGTTGACGTTGAAAGCCGGAACGCCGTAGCCGAATTCGGCGGCGTGGTCCAGCATCTGGCGCATGCTGATGAGTGCCATGGTGTTTCAGTCTCCCGATTGGGTGGGCTGTCAAATTACAAAGCCTGCCGCAGGGGCAGGCCGGGTTCAAGTTCCCGGGGAGGAGCGGTCATCCGCCAACCCCGGGGGAAATCAAAAACGGGTCAGAGGGCCTTGCAGCCGCGACCGATCAGATCATCGGTCGCCACCCAGTAGACCAGGCCTTCATCACCCTTGGTGTGGAAAGCCAGGTTGCCGTCGCTGTAGAGCGCGCCGGAGCCCGAGGGTTCCCGCTTCAGGCGGTGGACGATGTCACCACCACCCAGGCGCAGGTCGATGCTCTCCTGAGTCGCATCACTGAAACGCCACAGCACTTCGGCCTGGCTGTCGCAGACCCAGCGGGCCCAGTCGTCGCTGGGGGCCTGCTGACCAGCGCAACCCGCCAACAGCGCGACGCCCGCGAAGGCGAACCATCCTTTCATCCACGTCTCCTTGGGGGATGGCTCCGGCCATCCGCGCACCGCTCCGTCATGGGCAGTGCTGTTGTCCTTCATCGCTCATAGTGGGGTCGCCACTGGCCTGAGCCTCCACCCGCTGGTCGTCCTGGTTGCTCGGGACTATCACCTGGGGCGGGCTGATCACTTCACAGGTGCTGGACGGCTTGCCACCGGCACAACCCCAGAGTCCAGCACAGAGAATCAGCAGAATCGCAGCGTAGCGCATGGCAGGCACTCCTCTTTGCATCCCCTATCAAGGGACCACGGGGGCCTGCCATGGTTTAGGCCTTTTACACCAGCGACACTGATCTTCACGGCCTCGCGAGCTAGAAAAGAGCAAGGCGAAAATGGCTGAAGACGCGGAGTTTACGACTGTAAATGAGCAGTCTGAAGCCATTTTCAACGCAGCTATTCCGACGCGCAGCAGGCCGTTACGCCTTGGCGCGCTGCTCCAGCACTTCCACGGCGGGCAGCACCTTACCTTCGACGAACTCCAGGAAAGCGCCACCGCCGGTGGAGATGTAGGAGATCTGCTCGTTCACGCCGTACTTGTCGATCGCGGCCAGGGTGTCGCCACCGCCGGCGATGGAGAAGGCCGGGCTTTCAGCGATGGCCTGGGCCAGGACTTTGGTGCCGTTGCCGAACTGGTCGAACTCGAATACGCCGACCGGACCGTTCCAGAGGATGGTCTTGGAGGACTTCAGCAGCTCGGCGAACTGGGCAGCGGTCTGCGGACCGATGTCCAGGATCATGTCGTCGTCGGCGACGTCGGCAATGGCCTTGACGGTAGCAGCGGCGCTCTCGGCGAACTCCTTGGCAACCACCACGTCAACCGGCAGCGGCACGCTGACCTTCGCGGCGATGGCCTTGGCGGTATCCACCAGGTCGGCTTCGTACAGGGACTTGCCCACCTTGTAGCCGGCGGCAGCGAGGAACGTGTTGGCGATGCCGCCACCAACGATCAGTTGGTCGCAGATCTGCGACAGGGAATTCAGAACGTCCAGCTTGGTGGAAACCTTGGAGCCGGCAACGATCGCGGCCATCGGACGGGCCGGGTTACCCAGGGCCTTGCCCAGGGCGTCCAGCTCGGCGGCCAGCAGCGGGCCGGCCGCAGCGACCTTGGCGAACTTGGCCACGCCGTGAGTGGAGCCCTCGGCGCGGTGGGCGGTGCCGAAGGCGTCCATCACGAAGACGTCGCACAGCGCCGCGTATTGCTGCGCCAGCTCATCGGCGTTCTTCTTCTCGCCCTTGTTGAAGCGCACGTTCTCGAACAGCACCACCTGGCCGGGGGCAACGTCGACGCCGCCCAGATAGTCGGCCACCAGCGGCACTTCACGGCCCAGGGCCTTGCTCAGGTAGTCAGCCACCGGCTTCAGGCTGTTCTCTTCAGAAAACTCGCCTTCGGTGGGACGGCCCAGGTGGGAGCAGACCATTACCGCCGCGCCCTTCTCCAATGCCAGCTTGATGGTCGGCAGGGAGGCAAGGATGCGCGCATCACTCTTCACGACGCCGTCCTTCACCGGCACGTTGAGATCCTCACGGATCAGCACGCGCTTACCCTGGAGGTCGAGGTCGGTCATTTTCAACACGGTCATGGGGTCAGTCCTTCACGGGGGCTGGTAGTTAACGAGAAGCAGCGGAAACCCGCAGATAGTGGTCTGCGGTATCGAGCATACGGTTGGCGAAGCCCCATTCGTTGTCGAACCAGGCCAGCAGGTTGACCAGGCGCGGGCCGGACACACGGGTCTGGCTGCCGTCGACGATGGCGGAATGGGGATCGTGGTTGAAATCGCAGCTGGCGTGGGGCAGCTCGGTGTAGGCCAGGAGACCTTTCAGCGGACCGCTTTCGGCGGCTTCGCGAAGCACACGATTGATTTCAGCGGCCGACGTGTCGCGGGCAGTCTGCAAGGTGATGTCCAGGCAGGACACATTCACCGTCGGCACCCGGATCGCCTTGGCCTGAATGCGCCCGGTCAACTCAGGCAGCAGGCGCTCGATACCACGGGCGAGCCCGGTGGATACCGGAATCACCGACTGGAAGGCGGAGCGGGTGCGGCGCAGGTCTTCGTGGTGGTAGGCGTCGATCACGGGCTGGTCGTTCATCGCCGAGTGGATGGTAGTAATGGAGACGTACTCCAGACCCACGGACTCGTTGAGAAGTTTCAGCAGCGGTACGCCGCAGTTGGTGGTGCAGGATGCGTTGGACACCAGTTTCTCGGTGCCGGTCAAGCTGTCCTGATTGACGCCAAAGACGATGGTGGCGTCGATGTCCGACTCGTTGGACATCGGCTGGGACAGCAGCACACGCGGCGCGCCGGCAGCGAGGAAACGCTCGGCCTGCTCGCGGTGCGTGTACTGGCCGGAGCACTCCAGCACCAGATCCACGCCCAGGGCGGCCCAGTCGATGCCCTCTGGCTCGGCGTGGCGCAGCACCTTCACGCAGTCGCCGTTGATGTGCAGGCAATCGCCGTCCACGCGGACTTCGCCAGGGAAGCGGCCGTGGGTGGAGTCGAAGCGGGTCAGGTATTCGATGCTGGCCTGATCGGCCAGGTCGTTCAGCGCGACGATCTCGAAGCTCGCCCCGCCACTACGCTCGTGGAGCGCGCGCAGCACGCAACGGCCAATGCGGCCGTAGCCGTTGAGGGCGACTTTGAAGGGGCGGTTGCTTGGCATGGTGCGCTCGCAGGGCCGGAAAGGAAGAAGAAACCCCGTAGGAGCGAGCCTGCTCGCGAAACAAACGCTTCGCGAGCAAGCTCGTTCCTATTAACGGGTCAGACGTCGAGCAGTTCTTCGGCGGTGGCGACGATGTTGTCGACGGTGAAACCGAAGTGTTCGAACAGTGCAGCGGCCGGCGCCGACTCACCGAAGGTGGTCATGCCGATCACGCGACCTTCCAGGCCGACGTACTTGTACCAGAAGTCCGCATGGGCAGCTTCGATGGCGATACGCGCGCCAACCTGTACCGGCAGCACGGCCTGCTTGTACGCGGCGTCCTGCTGGTCGAACAGGCTGGTGGACGGCATGGACACCACGCGCACCTTGCGACCGGCGGCAGTCAGCGCCTCGAAGGCCTGGACAGCCAGGCCCACTTCGGAGCCGGTGGCGATCAGGATCAGTTCCGGTTCGCCGTCGCTGTCCTTCAGCACATAGCCGCCACGGGCGATGTTCGCGACCTGGTCAGCGTCGCGAGCCTGGTGGGGCAGGTTCTGGCGGGAGAAGATCAGCGCGCTCGGGCCATCATTGCGCTCGATGGAGGACTTCCAGGCCACGGCGGATTCCACCGCGTCGGCCGGACGCCAGGTGTTCAGGTTCGGGGTGCAGCGCAGGCTGGCCAGTTGCTCCACCGGCTGGTGAGTCGGGCCGTCTTCGCCCAGGCCGATCGAGTCGTGGGTGTAGACGAACAGCACGCGCTTCTTCATCAGCGCAGCCATGCGCACGGCATTGCAGGCGTATTCCATGAACACCAGGAAGGTGGCGCCGTAGGGAATGAAACCGCCGTGCAGGGCGATGCCGTTCATGATGGCGCTCATGCCGAACTCGCGAACGCCGTAGAACAGGTAGTTGCCAGAGGCATCCTCGGCGGACACGCCCTTGCAGCCCTTCCACAGGGTCAGGTTGGAGCCGGCCAGGTCAGCCGAGCCGCCGAGGAATTCCGGCAGCAGCGGGCCAAAGGCATTCAGGGCGTTCTGGCTGGCCTTGCGGCTGGCGATGGTTTCGCCCTTGGCGGCCACCTCAGCGATATAGGCATCGGCCTTGGCGGAGAAGTCGGCCGGCAGCTGGCCCTTGATGCGGCGCTGGAATTCAGCGGCCAGTTCCGGATGGGCGGCGGCGTAGGCCTTGAAGCGCTCGTTCCACTCAGCCTCGCGAGAGGCGCCGGCGGCCTTGGCGTCCCACTCGGCGTAGATGTCGGCCGGGACTTCGAAGGGCGCATGGTTCCAGCCCAGGGCGGCGCGGGTCAGGGCAATCTCGTCGTTGCCCAGCGGGGCACCGTGGCACTCTTCCTTGCCCTGCTTGTTCGGCGAGCCGAAGCCGATCACGGTCTTGCAGCAGATCAGGGTCGGACGGTCGCTGGACTTGCGCGCGGTCTCGATGGCGGTCTTGATCTCATCGGCGTCATGGCCGTCGACGTTGCGGATCACCTGCCAGCCGTAGGCTTCGAAGCGCTTCGGAGTGTCGTCGGTGAACCAGCCGTGGACTTCGCCATCGATGGAGATGCCGTTGTCATCGTAGAAGGCGACCAGCTTGCCCAGACCGAGTGTGCCGGCCAGTGCGCAAACTTCGTGGGAAATGCCTTCCATCATGCAGCCATCACCGAGGAACACATAGGTGTTGTGGTCGACGATGTTGTGGCCGTCACGGTTGAACTGGGCAGCCAGGGTCTTTTCGGCGATGGCGAAGCCAACAGCGTTGGCGATGCCCTGGCCCAGCGGACCGGTGGTGGTCTCGACGCCGGCGGTATAGCCGTATTCCGGGTGGCCCGGAGTGCGACTGCCGAGCTGGCGGAAGTTCTTCAGGTCTTCGATGGTGAGGTCGTAGCCGGTCAGGTGCAGCAGCGAGTAGTTCAGCATCGAGCCGTGGCCGTTGGACAGCACGAAGCGGTCACGGTTGGGCCATTCGGGGTTGTTCGGGTTGTGCTGCAGGTAATCCCGCCAGAGCACTTCGGCGATATCGGCCATCCCCATGGGGGCGCCGGGGTGGCCGCTGTTGGCTTTCTGCACAGCATCCATGCTTAGGGCACGAATGGCATTGGCACGCTCACGACGGCTGGGCATCGCTTATCTCCTGCAGGTCTGAATAGACGGCTAATCGAAAAAAGGCCGCTATTTTCGCCCAGCCGGCAGGTCGCGGGCAATCACAGATGGTCGCTGTTCACCGGTCAGTTGCGCGAAAGTCCTCCCGCAGCCGCAAGGCAGGGCGCCTGGAACAGCTCTCCGTGCCAGAGTCCGGCCAGTGTCCGCGCCATCACTTGCAGCCAGATCAGCGCCAATCCGAGCGCCAGCGCCGCGCCAATCGGCCCGAAGAAGTCCATGCCGGTGCGCCGCTGGAGTTCAAAGGTGGCCAGGGTGAACACCGCCAGGGGGAAGGTGAAGCCCCACCAGCCCAGGTTGAATCGCATGTCCTGGCGCAGGTGGCGACGGGTGCAGAACAGCGCCATCACCAGCCACCAGAGCGCGGCGCCCCACAGCAGCAGGCTACCCAGCAGGCCAAGATCACGAGCGAGTTCCGCCACGCCCGCCAGTGGCGTGTCGGCAAAGGCAGCGGGCATGGCCTTGCCCAGGCTCAACAGCCCGAGGCAGCCAGTGGCCAGCGGCCCGACTGGCAGCCAACTGGTGGCGGCGAATTCGCTGCCCGGCAGCTTGTGCAGGGCCAGGCGCAGCAGCACCAGGGTGATCAGCGAGAACGCCAGGCTAAGGGACACGCCCCATAGCAGGTAGCCGACCACCAGCATCTGCCGCGCTGCTTCCGGGGCAAGATGCGGCGCCAGCACCCCGGCTGCGGCGGCGGCCACTTCCGGCGCGACGATGGGCAGCAGCCAGACTGCAGTGAGCTTCTCCAGGGCGTGATCCTGGCGGGTGAACATCAGGTAAGGCACCAGCAAGGCTGCGCCCAGGGCCAGCACCACATCCAGCCACCAGAGGCCATGGGCAAGGGCGATCACCTGGGAGCCCCAGTGCGGCGCGCCAAACAGCACCAGGCCATTGATCAAGGTCGCCAACCCCATGGGGATGGCGCCGAGGAACATCGACTGCACCGGGTGCAACAGCATGGGCCGCACGGTGTCGCGGAACAGCAGGACGCGGGCAAGGAACAGCAGGGCGAAGCCGCCAAAGAGCACGGCGTTGAACAACCACAGGCCTTCCGCAAGCTGCGCCTCGATCGCCCCGCCCCAAGGCAGTGCCGCCACCACCAATGCCAGCGCGCCAGTACCCATGGTCATGGCAAACCAGCTGGGCGTGAACTGACGAACGAAGGCGAAGGGTTCGGCAAGACGGGTGAAGGGGCGAGGCATCGCGGACTCCGGTCGGGTGATCCCGTGGCGGGATGAATGTCGGAGCCAGAGTAGGGAGCGCTGTGCTATATGAAAAATACATATTCAGCATCTTTGGCATGCCTTTCATCTATGAATCTTCATCACCTCAAGGTCTTTCTCGCGGTCGCCGAGAGCGGCAGCGTCAGCGCCGGTGCAGCACGCCTATTCATCAGCCAGCCGGCGGTGACACGGGAAATCCGTGACCTGGAAGCCAGCATCGGCCTGCCACTGTTCGATCGACGCCCGCGCGGAGTGAGTCTGACCGAAGGCGGCCAGCGGCTGCTGCATTACGCCCAGCGCATCTTCGCCCTGGAGGAAGCAGCCGAGCGCGACCTGCGCGGTTTCGCCAGCCTGGACGATGGCGAACTGCGCCTGGGGGCCAGCGCCACCCTGGGCAGCTACCTGCTGCCGGAGTTGATCGAGGGCTTCCACCGACTGCACCCCTGCGTGGCGATCGACCTGTCCGTGAGCAATACCCGCGAGGTGGCCGCGCAACTGGAGGACGGCAGCATCAGCCTGGGATTCGTGGAAGGCGCCTTCGATGAGCAGGCCTTCGCCAGCCACCTGCTGGACCGTGACCGCCTGCTCCCGGTTGCCGGACCGGCGCACCCATTGGCCGGGCGCAGTGGACTCGACGCACGGGAGCTCGCCGGTCAGCCCCACTACCTGCGCGAGGAAGGCTCAGCCACCCGCGCCAGCGTCGAGCAGGCCTACCGCGAGCGCGGCATAGAAGTGCGCGCGCGCATGTCCATCGGCAGCACGGAAGCGCTCAAGCGGCTGGTGCAGGATGGCCGTGGCATTGCCTGGCTCTCGCCGCACATGGTTCGCGAGGAACTGGCCAGCGGCCGTCTGGTACGCCTGGAGGTAGCGGACCTGCGTATCGAGCGCTCTTTGCATGCCATCTGGCGGCCGAAGCAGAACCTGAGCCCCGCCCCGGCCGCTTTCCTCGATCTGGTGCGAAAGGCCGACTAACCGTCGATCACCCAATATCAAAACTTTTTGATATTGGCATTGCGACGACCGGGACCGGGGGCTAGACTGCGCCACCTATGAGCCTGCGCGTACCCCAGATCCGTCATGACGACAGCGACGAGCTGGCCGCCCTGTGCAAGGCCGGCGGTGATCCGCTGCGCCTGAACGTGCTGCGGGTGCTGGCCAACGACTCGTTCGGAGTGCTGGAGCTGGCGCAGATTTTCGCCACCGGCCAATCCGGCATGAGCCACCACCTCAAGGTGCTGTCCCAGGCAGGCCTGGTGGCCACCCGGCGCGAAGGCAACGCGATCTTCTATCGCCGCGCCCTGGCGCAGAACGAGCGGATCGGCGGCATGTTGCACGCGGCCCTGCTGGCCGAAGTGGACGAGCTGGAGCTACCGACAGACATCGCCGGGCGCATCGCCGAAGTGCATGCCCAGCGCGAAGCGGTCAGCCGCGACTTCTTCGCCCGTGCGGCGGAAAAATTCCAGGCGCAGCAAGACCTCATCGCAGGATTGCCGCAATACCGTGACAGCGTGCTGGCATTGCTTGACGCACTGGGTTTCGAATCCGGCTCCACCGCCCTGGAAGTCGGCCCCGGCGACGGCGGTTTCCTGCCGGATCTGGCACGGCGATTCAGCCAGGTCACGGCGCTGGACAACAGCCCGGCCATGCTGGAACTGGCGCGCATGCGCTGTAACGAAGAAGGCCTCGGTAACGTAGAACTGCGACTGACCGATGCCCTGAATGACGAGCAGGCGGCCGCCGACTGCGTGGTGCTGAACATGGTCCTGCACCATTTCGCAGCGCCGGCCGATGCGATGAAACAATTGGCCCAGCGAGTGCAGCCAGGCGGCGCGCTGCTGGTGACCGAGTTGTGCAGCCACAACCAGAGTTGGGCCAGGGAGGCCTGCGGCGATCTATGGTTGGGCTTCGAACAGGACGACCTGGCCCGTTGGGCCAATGCCGCGGGGCTCACGCCCGGCGAGAGCCTCTACATTGGCTTGCGAAACGGCTTTCAGATTCAGGTGCGGCACTTCGCCAAACCGGATTCACGAAGCGAACTCACCCACCGGTAACGAATAGGAAAACCGATAGATGAGCGAATACTCCCTGTTTACCTCCGAATCCGTGTCCGAAGGCCATCCGGACAAGATCGCCGACCAGATTTCCGATGCCGTCCTCGACGCCATCATCGCCCAGGACAAGCACGCCCGCGTTGCCTGCGAAACCCTGGTCAAGACTGGCGTTGCGATCATCGCCGGTGAAGTCACCACCTCCGCCTGGGTCGACCTGGAAGAGCTGGTGCGCAAGGTCATCATCGACATCGGCTACGACAGCTCCGACGTCGGCTTCGACGGTGCCACCTGCGGCATCCTGAACATCATTGGCAAGCAGTCCCCCGACATCAACCAGGGTGTCGACCGCTCCAAGCCGGAAGACCAGGGCGCCGGTGACCAGGGCCTGATGTTCGGCTACGCCAGCAACGAAACCGACGTGCTGATGCCTGCCCCGATCTGCTTCTCCCACCGCCTGGTGGAGCGTCAGGCCGAAGCGCGCAAGTCCGGCCTGCTGCCGTGGCTGCGTCCGGACGCCAAGAGCCAGGTCACCTGCCGCTACGAAGGCGGCAAGGTCGTCGGGATCGACGCCATCGTGCTGTCGACCCAGCACAACCCCGACGTGAAGTACTCCGACCTGCGCGAAGGCGTGATGGAGCTGATCGTCAAGCACGTGCTGCCGGCCGAGCTGCTGCACAAGGACACCCAGTTCCACATCAACCCGACCGGCAACTTCGTGATCGGCGGCCCGGTGGGCGACTGCGGCCTGACCGGTCGCAAGATCATCGTCGACTCCTACGGCGGCATGGCCCGTCACGGTGGCGGCGCATTCTCCGGCAAGGACCCGTCCAAGGTTGACCGTTCGGCTGCCTACGCCGGCCGTTACGTGGCCAAGAACATCGTCGCCGCCGGTCTGGCCGAGCGTTGCGAGATCCAGGTGTCCTACGCCATCGGCGTGGCCCTGCCGACCTCCATCTCGATCAACACCTTCGGCACCGGCAAGATCAGCGACGAGAAGATCGTCCAGCTGGTTCGCGAGCACTTCGACCTGCGTCCGTACGCGATCACCAAGATGCTCGACCTGCTGCACCCGATGTATCAGCCGACCGCGGCCTACGGCCACTTCGGTCGCAATCCCTATGAAATGACCTACGGCGAAGACACCTTCACCGCGTTCACCTGGGAGAAGACCGACAAGGCCGAAGCCCTGCGCATCGCCGCCGGCGTCTAAGCCCTGACCGATCTGCAGAAAGCCCCGCCTCGTGCGGGGCTTTTTGTTGGGCAACCGGGGCGATCCCGAATGCCCACAACCAACCACGCCCGAACGGACAAGCGATTCAGCGCCCGCTGACAAATCCCGCTCCTAGACTGGCCGCCTTCCCGATGAGCAAGGAGGCTCGCCATGAAACCCTGGACATCCCTTCTCTTCTTCCTTCCCGGCCTCGCCCTGGCCGACGCCTGCCCTGATTGGCAAAGCGACCGCGCCAAAGCCGAACTTGCATCCCTCGCAAACCGAATCGCCGACTGGGATTTCGCCTATCACAGCGAGGGCCGCGCGACGGTGGACGACGAACTCTACGACCAGGCCCGTACGCGACTCGCCCTCCTGCGTGACTGCTTTCCCGATGCAGCATCGCCAGTACGCGATCCCCTTGCGGGCAACCCCGGCAAGACCCTCCATCCGGTTGCTCAGACGGGCCTAGACAAGTTGCGGGACATCGACGACCTGCGCCGTTGGATGGGCCAACGCCGTGACCTCTGGGTCCAGCCCAAGGTGGATGGCGTAGCCGTCACCCTGGTCTATCGCGAAGGCCGCCTGGTCCGGGCCATCAGCCGGGGCGACGGCAGCCAGGGGCAGGACTGGACGCATCAGGCCAGGCGCATTGCCGCCGTTCCCGAGCGTCTGGCCGGCATCGACGACGCCATACTCCAGGGTGAGCTGTACTGGCGGCTGGAAGGCCATGTACAGGCACAACGCGGGGGCCAGGGTGCACGCGGCAAAGTAGCCGGATTGCTCAATCGACGGGCGCTGGCCAAGCACGATGCCCGCGGCATTGGTTTCTTCGCCTGGGACTGGCCGGACGGGCCGGCGCAGATGGAAAAGCGCCTGCAAGGCCTTCAGGCCATGGGTTTCGCCGATGCCGTGGCGCTGAGCCGTCCCGTCGCAAGCGCCGAAGAAATCGCTGCCTGGCGCGAACGCTGGTACCGCTCGCCACTGCCGTTTGCCAGTGACGGCATCGTCATTCGCCAGGGTACGCGGCCCGCGGCAGGGAGTTGGAAGCCGCAACCGCCGAACTGGGCCGTGGCCTGGAAGTACCCGTTCGCCAAGGCCTTGGCGGAGGTGCGTTCAGTGGCGTTCAAGGTGGGGCGCACCGGTCGGGTCACGCCGCTGCTGAAACTGTCGCCGGTCGAACTGGATGGCCGGCGCATACAACGCGTCGGCCTTGGCTCGCTCAGGCGTTGGCATGAACTGGATATCCGCCCCGGCGACCAGGTCGCCATTGCACTGGCCGGTCTCACCATTCCACGGCTTGAATCCGTGGTTTTGCGTGCTACCGAACGGCCCTTGGTGGAGGCGCCTTCGCCCAGCCGTTATCACGCCCTCAGCTGCTTTCGCCCGGAACCCGGTTGCCAGGAGCAGTTCCTTTCACGCCTTGAGTGGCTGGGTGGCCCCAAGGGCCTGGCGCTGGAAGGGCTGGGACGCGGAACCTGGGCGCGTTTGGAACTGAATGGCCTGTTGGGCTGGTTGGATCTGGACGCCGCCGCATTGGCGGCTAGGCCGGGCATCGGCGCGACGCGCGCGACCGCCCTGGCGGAAATTTTCCAGCAAGCCCGTGGGCGGCCTTTCAGGCAATGGCTGCGCGCGCTGGGGGTACCGCCCGCAGGCGCGAAGGAGCCGCAGGGGGACTGGAAGGCGCTGGCGGGCAGGACAGCCGCGCAATGGCAAAAACTGGCGGGCGTCGGGTCGGGCAAGGCCAGACAACTGGTGGCCTTCTTCCAGCACCGCGAGGTACTCGCGCTGGCGGACCACCTTGAGGTCACCGGGGTAGATGGATTTTCCGCGCCTCAGTAGGCGCGGAACTCCTTGTGACAGGCCTCGCAGCTGTCTTCTACCTTCTGCACCAGCGGCGCAACGCCCTGGGCGGTAACCGGACGGGCCTGGGCGGCGCTGGCAAGCTGGCCTGTGCTGGCCTCGAGCTCACGCACCAGTTCCTTGAAACGCTCCTGGCGCTGCCAGACCTCGTCACGAGCAGCGCTGTCCGCGTCGCCTTCCTGAACCTGCGGGAAGTGCTGCCAGGGCTCGCGGGACAGTTGGTCGAGCTTGGCCGCCCCAGTGGCGAAGCGCTGCTCGTCGAAGCTGATACGGCCGCGCAGCATGCCGCCGAGATCCTCGCTGGTGCGCAGCATCTCCTTGAAGATCGCCTGGCGCTTGCCCAGCGGCGAATTGGGGTCCACGCCACCGCAGGCGGCAAGGCCCAGGCAGGCGGCAGCAAGGATCAGAAGCTTCATGGCTTTCATCGACAGGATCACGGGTAGGACTGGAGGCGGGCGACAGTATCCCCACCTGTCCGGCAAATACCAAGCCTGGCGACAGTTTGTCGCAGAACATGGAATTGGAGATCCGCGCCGTAGCGACGCGCTTCTCCAGCCACAATCAAGTCGTTCGCAGCCAAGGAGAAAACCGATGAAGCGACACCTTTCCCGCCCGCTCGCCCTGATCGCCAAACGCCAGGCCAAGCTGGAGGAGGTGCTAGCCGAGCTGGCCGCCGCGCAAGAGGCCTGGGACCGCTGACCGCGGGGATCAGACGGAAACGACGAACACTGCCGCGATCAAGCTCATGCCGGCGAACCACACCACGGAACGCAACGCAGCCCAGTCGGCCAGGTAGCAGATGAAATACAGCACGCGGCTGGCGATGAAGGCGACAGCGAGCATATCCAGAGTGTCCTGGCTGGCGGTGCCGGCCAGGTGGCCGATGATCACCGCCGCAACGAACGCCGGAGTGACTTCGAAGGCATTGAGCTGCGCGTTGTGGGCGCGCTTGCGCCAGCCATCGAGACTGGCGAGAAACGAGCGCGGATCGTGGTTCTGGCGGAGACCGAAATCACCCCCGGTGAACTTGGCCGCGGCGGTGGACAGGTAGGGCAGGAACAGCGCGATCAGTACGCACCAGTAGGCAAGGGTCACGGCAGCTCCGTGAGGGTTGGGTCAGGCGGCGAGCCTGCCCTTCCCTTTCACACACAGCCATGGCCGGCCGTTCGCAATGATCGGCACCTGGGCCAATGGCGCGGCCTATTCCTTGAACTGGTCCTTGATGTAGGTGATCTCCCGCTTGCCATGGGGCGCCGGCAAGCCATCTTCGCCAATGTTGACGAAGACCATCTTGTCGATGGTCAGGATGCTCTTGCGGGTGATCTTGTTACGCACTTCGCAACACAGGGTGATCGAGGTGCGGCCGAACTCGGTGGCGGTGATGCCCAGCTCGATGATGTCGCTCTGGCGCGCCGAGCTGACGAAGTTGATCTCGGAGATGAACTTGGTGACCACGCGCTGGTTGCCGAGCTGGATGATGGCGTAGATGGCCGCTTCCTCATCGATCCACTTCAGCAGGCTGCCGCCGAACAGCGTGCCGTTGGGGTTGAGGTCTTCGGGCTTGATCCATTTACGCGTATGGAAGTTCATGCAACGTCCTCCTTGTGTGGGATGGAATGGATCATGAACGGCCATCCACCGCTTGTCGCGGCAAGGCTTTCAATGGCTGCGATAGGTGCTCGTCGGGGCGACGGAAAGCCTTGGGCTTGCCCGCCAGCGTCGCTATAATCCGCAGGTTTTCCAAACGACCGGCACAGCCCGGTCGTTCCCGCCTCCCTTCCGAGGGGCGCTGCAGCAAGTGGTGCCTGTTTCGAATCAGGCTCCGCCTGTCAGGCTCGGAAGGGGCGTAGACCCGGTCGGCAACCCGCTGATCGACAAACGCATCAACGGCGCCCATTCGCACACTACGAATGGAGACTCACGCATGAGCGCTGTCATGACGCCCGCCGATTTCAACGACTTCAAGGTCGCCGACATTTCCCTGGCCGCCTGGGGCCGCCGCGAGCTGATCATCGCCGAATCCGAAATGCCCGCCCTGATGGCCCTGCGCCGCAAGTACGCCGGCCAGCAGCCCCTGAAAAGCGCGAAGATCCTCGGCTGCATCCATATGACCATCCAGACCGGCGTGCTGATCGAGACCCTGACCGCCCTGGGCGCCGAAGTGCGCTGGTCGTCCTGCAACATCTTCTCTACCCAGGACCAGGCCGCTGCCGCCATCGCCGCCGCCGGTATCCCGGTCTTCGCCTGGAAGGGCGAGACCGAGCAAGAGTACGAGTGGTGCATCGAGCAGACCATCCTCAAGGACGGCCAGCCGTGGGACGCCAACATGGTGCTGGACGACGGCGGTGACCTGACCGAGATCCTGCACAAGAAATACCCGCAGATGCTGGAGAAGATCCACGGCATCACCGAAGAAACCACCACTGGCGTGCACCGTCTGCTCGACATGCTCAAGGCCGGCACCCTGAAAGTCCCGGCGATCAACGTCAACGACTCGGTGACCAAGAGCAAGAACGACAACAAGTACGGCTGCCGCCACAGCCTGAACGACGCCATCAAGCGCGGCACCGACCACCTGCTGTCGGGCAAGCAGGCACTGGTGATCGGCTACGGCGACGTGGGCAAGGGCTCGGCCCAGTCCCTGCGCCAGGAAGGCATGATCGTGAAGGTTTCCGAGGTCGACCCGATCTGCGCCATGCAGGCCTGCATGGACGGCTTCGAAGTCGTTTCCCCGTACAAGAACGGCCTGAACGACGGCACCGAAGCCAGCGTCGACGCCGCGCTGCTGGGCAAGATCGACCTGATCGTGACCACCACCGGCAACGTCAACGTGTGTGACGCCAACATGCTCAAGGCCCTGAAGAAGCGCGCTGTGGTCTGCAACATCGGCCACTTCGACAACGAAATCGACACCGCCTTCATGCGCAAGAACTGGGCCTGGGAAGAAGTGAAACCCCAGGTGCACAAGATCCACCGCACCGGCAATGACGGCTTCGACCCGCTGAACGAGGACTATCTGATCCTGCTGGCCGAAGGCCGCCTGGTTAACCTGGGCAACGCCACCGGCCACCCGAGCCGGATCATGGACGGTTCCTTCGCCAACCAGGTGCTGGCGCAGATCCACCTCTTCGAGCAGAAGTTCGCCAACCTCTCGGCTGACCAGAAGGCCCAGCGCCTGACCGTGGAAGTGCTGCCGAAGAAGCTGGACGAAGAAGTGGCCCTGGAAATGGTCAAGGGCTTCGGCGGCGTGGTCACCCAGCTGACCCGCCAGCAGGCCGACTACATTGGCGTGACCGTGGAAGGCCCCTTCAAGCCGGACACCTACCGCTACTGATGGTCCGGGTGGACGGGCCCGTCCCGTTCACCCCCGTTTTCAGCCTGGCGGAGGGTACGCCCTCCGTCTCTAGCTCCCGAGCCTGGAAAGACCCATGTCCCAAGAACGCCGTTACAGCTTCGAGTTCTTCCCCGCCAAGACCGAAGCCGGGCACGAAAAACTGATGGCCACCGCCCGCACACTGGCCAACTACCAGCCGGATTTCTTCTCCTGCACCTATGGTGCCGGCGGCTCCACCCGCGACCGTACCCTGCAGACCGTGCTGCAGCTGGACGGCGAGGTGAAGGTGCCTACCGCCCCGCACCTGTCTTGCGTCGGCGACAGCAAGGCCGAACTTCGTGCCCTGCTGGCCCACTACAAGGACGCCGGTATCCAGCGCATCGTCGCCCTGCGCGGCGACCTGCCATCGGGCATGGGCATGGCCAGCGGCGAGCTGCGCTTTGCCAACGAACTGGTGGAGTTCATCCGTGCGGAAACCGGTGACCACTTCCATATCGAAGTCGCCGCCTACCCGGAAGTCCACCCCCAGGCGCGCAGCTACGAGGCCGATCTCGCCAACTTCGTGCGCAAGGTCAAGGCCGGCGCCAGCAGCGCGATCACCCAGTACTTCTTCAACGCCGACAGCTACTTCTACTTCGTCGAACGTGCTCGCAAGCTGGGTGTGGATATCCCGGTGGTACCGGGCATCATGCCGATCACCAACTACAGCAAGCTGGCCCGCTTCTCCGACGCCTGCGGCGCGGAAATCCCGCGCTGGATCCGCAAGCAACTGGAGGCTTATGCCGATGACGTGCAGAGCATCCAGTCCTTCGGCGAGCAGGTGATCACCGAGATGTGCGAACAGCTCCTCCAGGGCGGCGCCCCTGGCCTGCACTTCTACACCCTGAACCAGGCTGAACCGAGCCTGGCGGTCTGGAAGAACCTCAACCTGCCGCGTTGAGTTCTGCGTAGAAGACAAGAAGGCCGGGCACTGTCCCGGCCTTTTTATTTATGTACAAGCGATTTGAATCGCGAATGAATTCGCTCCCACAATCGGTGCCGGTTTCGCCAGTACGCCGCATCCCCCTCACATCCTGCTTATCGGGATAACCCCCGGTTATTTGCGGCCAGCGCCCACCAGATCGGTGTTTCCGGGTTTCTGCTCCCTCCCCGTCGCTTCCCGCACGTCCACCATCCTCACCTTTGGCTATGGGCATAAGGATTATTCAGAGGTCAGGACGCCACCGCCTTACCTAGGATGCCCCCGCACCTGTCATCAGGCTGCAAAGAAGCGTGTGCCCGGCGGGTCTTTCCGCGGGCCTTCTTTGACCAGGCGGAGAGCATCATGAAAAGAACAACAAAAGGCGCGGGGACCATGTATCCCAGCGTTCTGGCCCTGGCTGTAGCACTCTCGAGCGCGCAACCTGCAAAAGCCGCCAGTTTCAATATCGGGGAAATCGAGGGACGTTTCGACTCGTCGCTGTCCATCGGCGCCAGCTGGGCGATGGACGAGGCCGACGCTGCCTTCATCGGCAAGGCCAACGGTGGAACCGCGTCGACCCGCACCAGCGACGACGGACGACTGAATTTCAAGAAGGGCGAAACCTTCTCGAAGATCTTCAAGGGCATCCATGACCTCGAACTCAAGTACGGCGACACCGGCGTCTTCCTGCGCGGCAAGTACTGGTACGACTTCGAGCTGAAGGATGAGCACCGCCCGCTCTACGACATAGACGACAGCGGCCGCGACAACGCGGCCAAATCATCCGGCACCCAGCTGCTGGACGCCTTCGTCTACCACAACTACCTGATCGATGACCTGCCGGGCAGCGTGCGTGCCGGCAAACAGGTGGTGAGCTGGGGCGAAAGCACCTTCATCGGCAACGGTATCAACGCCATCAACCCCACCGACGTTGCCTCGTTCCGTCGACCGGGCTCGGAGATCAAGGAAGGCCTGATCCCGGTGAACATGCTCTACGCCACCCAGGGCCTGACCGAGAACCTCTCGGTGGAAGGCTTCTACCAACTGGAGTGGGACAAGACCGTTCTGGACAACTGCGGCACCTTCTTCGGCAGCGACACCGCGCCCCAGGGTTGCAACCTCGGCATGACCACTTTCGGCACCGACTTCGATCGTGACCCTGCACGCTATGGCTGGGTACCGCGCGAGGCCGACGACGACGCCCGCGACGGCGGCCAGTTTGGCGTGGCCCTGCGCTGGCTGGTACCGGAGCTGAACGACACCGAGTTCGGCTTCTACGCGCTCAACTACCACAGCCGCACCCCGGAGAGCGTGTGGACCGTGGGCCGCCCCAGCCTGGCCGCCATCAACGGCGCGCCAGGCCCGGCGACTGCACGCTACCACCTGGCCTACCCCGAAGACATCCGCCTCTACGGCATCAGCTTCGCCACCACCACCCCGGATGGCACCGCGTTGTCAGGCGAGATCAGCCACCGGCCGAACATGCCGCTGGCGCTCAATGGCACCGATGTTTCCACCGCGGCCAGCGTTGGCCAACTGACGGACCTGCTGCGCCTCAAGGGCCTGGCAATCTTCGATACCGACTGGGCCGACACGGCGCCCGGCAGCCCGGTGCAGGGCTACAAGCGCATGCCCTTCACCCAGGCCCAGGTCACGGCGATACACAGCTTCGACCAGGTGCTGGCCGCGGACCGCCTGAACATCGTCGGCGAGGTGGGCTTCAGCCATATCGGCGATCTCGGCTCCACCGACGGTACCGACCTGCGCTTCGGCCGCAGCAGCGTCTACGGCATGGGCTCGCTGGCGGGGGCCGGCACCGCGACCATCCCCGGTGTGGGCACGCTGCGCGGCAACCAGCTGTGCACCCGCCTGCTTAACACCGCTAACCCCGACCAATGCACCGACAAGGGTTTCTATACCCAGAACTCCTGGGGTTACCGCCTGCGCGCGCAACTGGAGTTCAACGACGCCATCGCCGGTGTGAACCTAAAGCCCAACCTGGCCTTCGCCCATGACGTCGAGGGCTACGGCCCGTCCTTCACCGAAGGCAACAAATCGGTGAGCGTCGGCCTCGACGCCGACTACCTGTCCACCTACACCGCCAGCCTGAGTTACACCGACTACTTCGGCGGCGACTTCAACACCAACACCGACCGCGACTTCCTCGCCTTCAGCGTCGGCGCGAGCTTCTGAGGTCCCTGCACATGAGATTGAACATGATCGATTCACGACTCCTGCGCGCCGGCTGCTTCGGCCTCGGCCTGATCGCCACCCAGGCATTGGCCGCAGTGCCTGTCGACCAGGCCACGCGCCTCGGCGCCGACCTCACGCCCATAGGCGCGGAGAAGGCCGGCAATGCCGATGGCAGCATCCCGGCCTGGACCGGTGGCCTGGCCAAGGACGCCGGCACCCGCGATGCCGATGGTTTCCTTTCCGACCCGTATGCCGCCGACCAGCCGCTGTTCACCATCACTGCGCAGAACGCCGAGCAGTACAAGGACAAGCTGACCCCAGGCCAGTTGGCCTTGTTCAAGCGCTACCCGGACAGCTACCGGATTCCGGTGTACCCGACCCGTCGCTCCATCAGCCTGCCCCAGGGCTACCTGGACGCCAGCCGCGAGAATGCCACCCACACCCAGCTGGCGGAAAACGGCAACGGCCTGCAGAACTACAAAAGCGGCGGCCTGCCCTTCGCCATCCCGAAGGACGGCCTGGAGGTGATCTGGAACCATATCGGCCGCTACCGGGGGCTGTCCCTGCAGCGCCAGGTGGTGCAGGCCTCGCCCCAGGCCAATGGCGCCTACACGCCGAGCCTGGTCAAGCAGCAGTTGGCCTACCCGGTGGGCCTCTCCGATTACTCGCCCACGGAGATGGAGAACATCCTCTACTTCTACCGCGAGGAATTCCTCTCTCCGGCGCGCTTGGCCGGCGGTGTGCTGCTGATCCACGAGACCATCAACCAGGTCAAGGAACCGCGCATGGCCTGGCAGTACAACGCCGGCCAGCGCCGCGTGCGTCGCGCGCCGCAGATCGCCTACGACAGCCCCGGCGCCGAAGGCATGCGTACCCTGGACGACTTCGACATGTTCAATGGCGCGCCGGATCGCTTCGACTGGAAGCTGGTGGGCAAGCAGGAGCTGTACATCCCCTACAACGCCTACAAGCTGGGTTCGCCCAAGCTGAAGTACAGCGACATCATCAAGCCCGGCCACCTCAATCCTGAGCACACTCGCTATGAGCTGCACCGTGTCTGGCATGTGACCGCGACCCTGAAGCCGGGCCAGCGCCACATCTATTCGCGACGCGATCTCTTTATCGACGAAGACAGCTGGCAAGCCGCCGAAGCAGACGCCTACGACGGTCGCGGCAACTTGTGGCGCGTTTCCGAAGGTCATACCAGCTTCTTCTATGATCAGCAGATGCCCCTGTTCAACGCCGAGACCCACTACGACGTGCAGTCTGGTCGCTACGCGGTGAATGCTCTCTACAACGAAGAGAAGAACGCCTACCAGTTCGGCATCAACTACAGCCGCAAGCAGTTCACTCCCAACGCCCTGCGCGCCACGGGTATCCGCTGATTTGCATCGTGCTCCACCTTGGCGGCCCTCGGGCCGCCTTTTTCTTGACCGGATCGGGCCATGGACACCTTGTAGGGGCGATTTCAATCGCCAGGCAGGCCGAAGGTCTGCCCTTGAATACTGCTGGGGGCAGCTACGCCACCCTTGGCGAATGAGTTCGCCCCTACGGGAGAAGCGAATCCGCGAACGCTCTGCACAGCCGCACCGGCTGAAACGTCTCTTTACAGCACCCGGCCCACTTTTTGCCTTACAGTCGGCCCCACCACCGAACTCATCCGGGCCCATTCATGAAGTTGCACCAGCTCCGCGCCATTGTCGCGATCTGCGAGAGTGGCAGCATCCAGGAAGCCTCGCGGCTGCTCCACATTTCCCAGCCCGCCCTGTCCAAGGGCATCAAGGAACTGGAAGCCGAACTCGGCGTACCTCTGCTGGTGCGTTCCAACCGCGGCATCACCCTCACCGAATTCGGCGAGCGCCTGGTACGCCGCGCGCGGCTGATCCTCGAAGAGGTGCGCCGCGCCCGTGACGAGATCGAAACCCTCAAGGGCGTCATGGACGGCAAGGTCTCCATCGGCGTCTCTCCGGTAACGCCCGGCGCCCAGTTCATCGCCAGCCTCAACCGCTACCGCAAGCGCTACCCCAAGGTGCAGGTGCAGATCCACGAATTGCGCCCCTCCAAGCTGATGGAGGGCCTGCGCGAAGGCCTGCTGGATCTGGTGCTCACCTCCCTGCCCGCCTCCCGCAGCAGTGACGGCTTCCACTGGACCGAACTGTTCACCCAGCCGACGGTGCTTGCCGTGCGCAAAGGCCATCCGCTGCGCCATGTGCGCACCCTGAACGAGTTGCGCGACCAGGAATGGCTGCTGCAGGACTCACTGGAGCAGTCACGGGTCGGCTGGATGTTCGAGAACTATCAGGTGGAGCCGCCGGAGCGGATCATCGAATGCGCCTCGGTGGTGTTGTTCTCCGAACTGGCGCTGAATACCGATGCGATCAGCTATTGGTCGCTGCGGGTCCTCGACCATGTGCGCAAACTCGGCCAGGAACTGGAGATCATCGATCTGGTGGAACAGGTGCCGCCGATGAACATCTCGCTGGTGTGCCGCGACCAGGAACTGATGACGCGCGAAGCCCAGGCGCTCACCGACGAGCTGGTCTACGCCTACAAGAACCCCGCTGCCAAGGCCGGCCAGTCGCTGAACCCCACCTCCTGAGGCAATCCGCCTCGTCCCACCGTGCTGCCGTCGCCGCAGTGCGTGCATAACCAAAGCCGATACGCATGCCCAGAGGTGATTATCCCGGCCACCCTGGGCTGCGGCATGCTGCGCGCCATGCTGAACACGACAACAAGGGCAAACCATGCAGCTCATCCCACAGATCCTGGCCTGGCAGGATGAATTCGCGCAGATTCGGCGCCAGATCCACCAGCATCCCGAACTTGGCTTCGAGGAACGGATCACCAGCGAATTGGTGGCCGGCTACCTTCGCCAGTGGGGCTATGAAGTTTTCGCGGGCGTCGGCGGTACCGGCGTCGTCGGCGTGCTGCGCAACGGCAGCAGTGCGCGCAGCATCGGTATCCGCGCCGACATGGACGCCCTGCCGATCCAGGAAGAAAGCGGCGTCCCCCATGCCAGCTGCGAAGCCGGCAAGATGCACGCGTGCGGCCATGATGGGCACACCACCATCCTGCTTTGCGCAGCACGCTACCTCGCCGAAACCCGCCGGTTCGACGGCACCCTCAATCTGATCTTCCAACCCGCAGAGGAAACTCTGGGTGGTGCGCGACGCATGATCGAAGACGGCCTGTTCGAGCGCTTCCCCTGCGATGCGGTCTACGCACTGCACAACATGCCGGGACTGCCGGTGGGGGCTTTCCTGACCCAGCCCGGCGCCATGAGCGCGTCGTCCGACGTGGCGACCATCCGCCTGATCGGCGTCGGTGGACACGGCGCCATGCCACACAAGGCCCGCGATCCCATCGTCGCTGCCGCCGAGTTGTTGCTGGCGCTGCAAACCATCGTCGCGCGCAACGTGCCAGCCGGCGAAGTGGCCGTGGTCACCGTCGGCGCCATCCAGGCCGGTGAGGCCCATAACGTGATCCCGGATGTGGCCACGCTGAAGCTCAGCGTTCGCTCCACCCATCCGGATATCCGCAAGCTGCTGCGCCAACGTATCAGCGAGATCAGCCAGGGCGTCGCCCAGGTCCATGGCATCGAGTTGGACCTGGACTACGAAGAGCGCATCGGCGTGCTGATCAATACCCCAGCCGAAACCGCACTGCTGCAACAGGTGGCGCGTGAGCTGGTGGGTGAGGAAGCAGTGCTGACGAGCGTTCCCAGCGGTTATCTCGGCAGCGAGGATTTCGCCTCCATGCTGGAAGTGCGGCCCGGCTGCTACATGGTGCTGGGTAACGGCAACAGCGGGCCGAGCGGCTGCATGGTCCACAACCCCGGCTACGACTTCAACGACGCCGCCATCCCTTTCGGCGCCAGCCTCTGGGCACGCCTGGTGGAAACGAGCCTGAACGAGGCAAACGCATGAACGCCCCTTCCGACAGCCGCCGCCCGCTGGTGGTAGCGCTGCTGATGACCGTGATGGTCATCAGCGTGCTTGACAAGAGCATCTTCGCCTTCGCCGGCCCGCAGATCATCGACGAGCTGAAGCTCTCACCCGAGCAGTTCGGCTTCATCGGCAGCGCATTCTTCTTCCTCTACTCCATTTCCGGCGTGCTGGTGGGCTTCCTCGCCAACCGCCTACCGAGCCGCGGCATCCTCGCCGGCATGTCGGTAGTGTGGATGGCCGCCCAATTGTTGACTGCCCTTTCCAGCAGCCTCTTCGCCCTGGTGGCGAGCCGCATGCTGCTTGGCGCCGGCTGCGGCCCAGGCACCGCGGTAACCCAGCACGCCTGTTTCAAATGGTACGACCGGCGTGAGCGAGTCCTTCCCGCTGCCTTGATCCAGGTGGCGATCATGCTCGGAGCCATCCTCGGCGCACTCTCGCTGCCGCTGCTGATCCAGCACCTGGGCTGGCGCTCCGGCTACCTGATCCTCGCCACCATCGGTCTCGTCTGGCTGGTGCTGTGGTTGATGGTGGGCCGCGAGGGCGGGCACGATGACGCCGAGAACGAACCGGGCCATGGCGCCGTGTCCTACCGCCACCTTTTGCTGAACCGAACTTTCGTCTTCATCACCCTGGCCGGCTTCTGCACCTACCTGCCCACGGCACTGATCTACAGCTGGGTTCCCACGTATCTGCAAAAGGGCCTGCACATGAGCCCAATGCAATCCGGCTACGTGGTAATGGCAGCCACTGTCGGGGTGATCGTCCTCAACCTGGTGGTTTCCGGCCTCTCCCAGCGCGCCCTCAAGCGTGGCGCCAGTGTGCGGGTGGCCATGGCCCTGCCGCCAGTGGTGGCCTGCCTGATCGGTGGCGTCGCCCTCAGCTTGATGGGCTTCTTCGAACAGGGCCTACTCGCCACGCTAGGCCTCTACCTGCTGGGCGGGATCGTGGTGAACCTGCTGCCCGCCTTCGCCAACTCCATCGTCGCCTACATCGCCCCAGCCCGACAGCGCGGCAGCATGTTGGCCATCCACATCGGCCTGATGACCAGCGCCGGCATGCTCGCCCCCCACGTAGTCGGCCAGGCCATCGGTTGGGAAGGCGGCGATCTGGTCCTCGGCTTCGAGTTGGCCGTCGGCCTGTTCGGTACAGCCCTGCTGGCCGGAGGCCTGCTGGGCCTGTTTCTGATCGACCCCGAGCGCAGCCGCCAGAAACTCGCCGCTCGCGCAGCCCAATCCCCCAACGCCCCGGCCCCGTGCCAGGCCTGAGTCAGGAAATCGCTCCATGTATCAACGTGTCAAAGCCCCGCAGCAGCGGCCCGCCACCCTCGAGTTGCAACCCACCTGGCGCGAGGCCGAGGTCGAAGACGGCTTCTGCGTGGTCGCCGTTGGCGACATCATCATCACCCACGCCATCGCCCAGAAGCTCAAGCGCAAGTCGCCGGAGTTGCTGGCAATCCTCGGCCGGGGCGATGTGGTGGTCGGCAACTACGAAGGCTCGGCCATCGACCTGAAGACCTACGACGGCTACCCGGAAGCCGAGTCCGGCTTCGCCTGGCTGATCAGTGACCCGGACGCCCCGGCGGACCTCGCCGCCCTGGGCTTCAACCTGATGGCCCGCGCCAACAACCATGCCCTGGACTGGGGCGCGGCAGGCATGCGCATGACCAATGAGCTGCTGGATGCCGCCGGCATCGCCCACGCAGGAACCGGCGCCAGTCTCTCCGCCGCTCGCGCCCCGGCCTTCGTCAACACGGACTGCGCGCGGGTGTCACTGATCTCCTACGCAACCACCTTCGAAGCCAATTCACCGGCCAACGATGGCCTCGGCGTGGTGCCGCCGCGTCCCGGCCTGAACCCGCTGCGCACAACGCCCCATCGACTGGTATCGGCCGAAGACTTCGCCGTACTCAAGCGCCTCAATGACCAGGAAGCGTTCCAGGACCATTACCTGCTCAAAGCCCTCTACGGCCAGCACAGTGTGCACCTGGGGATGGCACTGCACTACCGCGTCGACCCAAGCGCCGCGCCGGGCTCCCTGCGCATCCACTACGAGTGCGACAAGCGCGACCAGGCGGACATCCTGCTGAACCTGCGCCAGGCCAAGCAAACCTCCGACTTCACCATCGTCGCCCAGCACACCCACGAGCCGGACAACTTCACCTCCTCAGTGCCCAATTACCTGCCGGCACTGGCCCGCAGCCTGGTGGACAACGGCGCCGACATGCTCTGCGGCCATGGCCCGCACCAGATCCGCGGCATCGAGGTCTACAACGGCAAGCCGCTGCTCTACTCCCTGGGCAATTTCTGCTTCATGGACAACAGCCAGCAGGTGATTGCCCGTGACGAGTGGGAAGAAATGGAATGGATGGCCGCCGAGGCCATCGTCGGCCCCAAGGGCATCACCAACCCGCGCATTTCCACTCCGGCCGAATTCCTCGAGTGGAAACGCGTGGTGGGCATCTTCAGTGAGCCGATCTGGTTCGAAAGCGTGGTTGCCGAATGCCGCTTCAACGCCGAAGGCCGCCTCAAGGAACTGCTGCTACACCCCATCGAACTGGGCTTCGAAGGACGTGACGCCGAGCGCGGCATTCCGCGCCTGGCCTTCGACAGCGAGGACAACCAGCAGCAGGCACGGCGCATCCTCGAGCGCCTGCAGGTGCTGTCCGCGGAATTCGGTACACGGATCGAGATCGACACCGTGGAGTTCGGCCAACGCATCAGCAGCATTGGCCGGGTGCTGATTCCGACAACCTGATCGACTCGCGCCACATCTGGCGGCCCACCCGGCCTCCGGACGCTCTCCAACCCTGATTCGCTGTCGCCAGGCGCCGGCCACAAGCCGGTGCCCGGGCACGGCTGCGCCCGTGAACGACCAAGGGCGCCTGACCCGGAACCTGAAATGGACCTGACCTGTTTCTCTCGCGATTACGCGGAGGCCCGCGAAAAATTCCTCGAAATCTGCCACCAGCGCCGCCTCACCGTGGAATCCCATAACCACCCGATGCAGGGTCGCGACAATGAGCAACTTGCACTGGATGTGGCCTTCAGTGGCCCGCGCGACGCCACCAACCTGCTGGTGATCAGCAGCGGCTGTCACGGCGTCGAGGGATTCTGCGGCTCGGCGATCCAGATCGACCGTCTGCGCGACGGAGACTGGAACGAGCGCTGCCGGCGCGACAACCTCGCCGTGCTTTACCTACACGCACTCAATCCCTACGGCTTCTCCTGGTTGCGGCGGGTGAACGAAGACAACGTCGACCTGAATCGCAACTTCGTCGACTTCGGCCAACCGCTGGCGGACAACCCCGATTACCGGGCGGTGGCCCCCTGGCTGATGCGGCCGGGGCTGCTGAGCGACTTGCGTCTGGTGGGCTATGCACTGCGTCATGGCAGGAAAAGCCTGCAGGCCGCTATTTCACGGGGCCAGCACAGTGACCCGCATGGCCTGTTCTTCGCCGGCGCCCGCCCAACCTGGAGCAACCTGACCCTGCGCCGGGTACTGCGCGAACACGCTCGCCAGTGCCGGCGTATCGCCTGGATCGACGTGCATACCGGGCTCGGACCACAGGGCGTCGGCGAGCGCATCTACAAAGGCCGCCAGCGTGCCGAAGACATCGCCCGCGCACGCCATTGGTGGGGCGAGCAAGTCACCAACAGCGCCGAAGGCAACTCGGTGTCGGCCCGACTCAACGGCACGCTCGACCAGATGGTGATGAGCGAATGCGCCCAGGCCCAGTACAACGGCCTGACCTTGGAATACGGCACGCTGCCCGGACGCAAGGTCCTCTCCGCACTACGTGCCGAGCAGTGGCTGCAAAACCACCCGAATACCGCTCCGGCGGTCCACCAGCGCATCAAGGAGCGCCTGCGCGGCGCGTTCTATCCGCAGCGGGACGGTTGGAAGCGCGAGGTGCTCGACCAGGCGCGCGAAGTGCTCGACCAGGCCCTGGCCGGGCTGGCCAGCCCCCTGGGTTGATGGCGACTGTAGCCGCCTTCGTGATCGCCCCAGTGGCGAAGGCGGTCACAGCTTCGGCGCATTGACCTTCGACTTACTACCCATCGCGCTTGCGGCCACGTAATCTGGCCACATGCCAGTACTTCGCATAGTCCTTCTCACCCTGCTCGCATGTCTCGGCTCAGCCGCCCTGGCCGAGCCCCTGCGCATTGTCAGCGAACCCTGGGCGCCCTACATATTCGAAGAAGAAGGCCAACTCCGTGGCCTGGATTACGAGGCCAGCGCCATCGTTTTCCAACGCATGGGCATCGAGGTCCAGTGGAGTCTGATGCCCTGGAAGCGCTGCCTGATGGAATTGGAAAACGGTCAGGCCGACGCGGTGCTGGACATCTTTCGCAATCAGGAACGCGAGTCGCAGATGGTCTTCCCCGCAGAACCGCTGTCGGAAGTGGAGTTCGTGCTGTTCTATGCGCGGCAACGACCCTACCCGTTCCAGCGCCTGGCCGATCTTCGGGGCCTCAAGATAGGTGTTTCCCCCGGTTACTGGTACGCCGACCAGGCTTTTCGTACCTCGCCACTGTTCACCCGCGAACCGGCGCCGACCCACGAGGCCAATCTCGGCAAGCTGGTGCGCGATCGGGTCGATCTCGTGGTCAACGACCGCCGCGCCGGCCTATACCTCGTCCACCAGATGGGCCTGGAAACGCAGATCGCCAGTCATCCCAGGGCGATCAGCCGCGACCGCTTGTACCTCGCCTTCCGCCGTCAATCGCAACTGGAAAGCCTGGCCGCGCCCTCCGGCGAAGCGCTCAGGCGTTTCAAGCAGGAACCGGCGTACGCACAGCTCGTGGCCCGTTACCGCGAACCGGGCCAGGAAATCTCCAGCAACCGTTGAGCGCCGCGATGGCTGTACATTCTCGAGGAGCTGTTATACTCGGCGCTCCGTCAGGCATACGCCCGGATGCTGAGCCACCCTAGAGCCAGCAGGACCGGTCGGGATCGCGAGCCATCGCTGCGATTCGAGCCAGACAAGATCACCCTTTCGGGCCAGCCCCTAGAACTACACAGGATCTCCCATGTCCTTTGCTTCCCTCGGTCTCTCCGAGGCATTGGTCGGCGCTGTCGAAGCCGCCGGCTACGCCCAGCCCACCCCCGTGCAACAGCGGGCGATTCCCGCCGTGTTGCAAGGTCGCGACCTGATGGTTGCGGCCCAGACTGGCACCGGCAAGACTGCCGGTTTCGCGCTGCCGATTCTCGAGCGCCTGTTCCCCAACGGTCACCCAGACAAATCCCAGCGGCACGGCCCGCGCCAGACGCGTGTACTGGTCCTGACCCCAACCCGCGAACTCGCGGCCCAGGTCCATGACAGCTTCAAGCTCTATGCCCGTGACCTGCATCTGGTCAGCACCTGCATCTTCGGCGGCGTCGGCATGAATCCGCAGATCCAGGCCGTTTCCAAGGGCGTGGACATCCTGGTGGCCTGCCCCGGCCGCCTGCTCGACCTGGTTGGCCAGGGCGCCGTCGACCTCTCCCATGTGGAGATCCTGGTGCTCGACGAAGCCGACCGGATGCTCGACATGGGCTTCATTCACGATGTGAAGAAAGTCCTCGCCAGGCTGCCGTCCAAGCGCCAGAACCTGCTGTTCTCGGCGACCTTCTCGAAAGACATCGTCGACCTCGCCAACAAGCTGCTACACGATCCCGAACGCATTGAAGTGACGCCGCCGAATACCACGGTGGAGCGCATCGAGCAGCGCGTGTTCCACCTGCCAGCCGGCCACAAGCGCGCCTTGCTGGCGCACCTGATCACGGTCGGTGCCTGGGAACAGGTGCTGGTCTTCACCCGCACCAAGCACGGCGCCAACCGTCTGGCCGAGTACCTGACCAAGCACGGTCTGCCCGCCGCGGCGATCCACGGCAACAAGAGCCAGAACGCTCGCACCAAGGCCCTTGCAGACTTCAAGGCCAACGACGTGCGTATCCTGGTGGCGACCGATATCGCTGCCCGCGGCCTGGACATCGACCAACTGCCCCATGTGGTCAACTTCGAACTGCCCAACGTCGAGGAAGACTATGTGCACCGCATCGGCCGTACCGGCCGTGCCGGCCGCAGTGGTGAAGCCATCTCCCTGGTTGCCCCGGACGAAGACAAGCTGCTCAAGGCCATCGAGCGCCTGACCAAGCAGAAGATCCCGGCCGGCGATACCCAGGGCTTTGACCCAGCGACTGTCGAAGCCGAACGCCCCGAAGCCCGGGCGCCGCGCCCCGAGCGCCAGCCGCGCGCCGACAAGCCCAAGCGCGAAGGCAAGCCGCAGCAAGCGTCCCAGGGTCCCAGTGAGGCCAAGGAAGCTGGCGACGACTCCGAAGCCAAGCCGCGCAAGAGCCGCAACCGCCGCAGGGGCAAAGGCAAAAGCCAGGAACAGCAGGGCCAGGGCCAGGAGCAGAAGGCCGCAGCCCCGCAGCAACAACCCAAACAGGCACGTCCGCAACGCCCGCCGCAGCCGGCGGCTGATCGTGACCCTGAAGAGTTCCTCGACGACGACGTGGACAACTTCGGCAATCGCGCCGACTACGTCAGCCCCTACCCGCCCAAAGGCCAGAACCAGGGTCGCAATCAGCGCCGTGGCGGCCAGGGCCAGGCTCAAGGCCAAAAACAGGGTCAGAAGCAGGGCCAGGGCCAGGGACAAGCCCAGGGCCGCAACGGCCAGGGGCGTGGGCAAGGCCAGGGTGAGAACCAGGGCCGGCGCCAAGGAGGTGGTGGTCAGGGCAGCGGCCAGAAGCAACAAGGCCAGAAGCAAGGCCAGCAGCGTCAGGGCAAGCCCGCCAACAAGACTCGCGGCAACGGCCAGCGCCGTGGTGAAGATCAACTGGTATCCCGTGGTCGCGACGAGCCAGCGGTTCAGGATCCTCGCGCCAACAAACCGGCTCCGAAGATCATCATGAAAGAGTCCCGCGCCGACCGTTTCCCAACGCCGGAGCAGTTGGACGAGCTGCAGCAGAGCAACCGCCCGCGCGGTGAGAAACCAGCATTGCTGACCCGCAATCGCTGAGTCCCTCCTGCTCATGAAAACGCCGGCCCAGTGCCGGCGTTTTCGTTTCCGGGGGTTCGTGCATTTTCGGCAGGAGGGGTTTCAACCGCAATGCAGGTCAAAGGCCTGCCTGCACGAATCGGCGGAGCTGCCTCACGTCGATTTCGCGGATGATTTCGCTCCCACAACGCCGGGCATCCGAACGCCCGCACGTCCCATGGTGAGCCGGACAGCAAAACGCCGGCTGTGAGCCGGCGTCCTGATACTGCGGGAAAGCGAGCTTAGGAACGCACACCCTCGAAGGAGATGATCAGCTCGGCTTCCTGGGAGGCCGGGCCGAGGTCCTTCTGGATGGCGAAGTCCTTCAGCTTGATCGTGGTGGTGCCTTCGAAACCGGCACGGTAGCCGCCCCACGGATCGTCGCCCTGGCCAACGAACTTGGCCTTGATCACGACGGGCTTGGTCACGCCGTTCAGGGTCAGGTTGCCGGTCACGTCGGCAGTGCCCTGGCCGGTGGACTTGACCGAGGTCGACTCGAAGGTGGCGGTGGGGTTCTTGCTAACGTTCAGGAAGTCGCCGCTCTTGATGTGCTTGTCACGCTCGGCGTGGTTGGTATCAACGCTGGCGGTCTTCAGGGTGACCTTGATCTTGCTGGCCTCGGGGTTCTTCTCATCGAAGCTGAAGGTGCCGTCGAAATCCTTGAAGGTCCCGTAGATGTAGCTGTAGCCCAGGTGGCCGATCTTGAAGTTGACGAAGGCGTGCTGGCCTTCCTTGTCGATCACGTAGTCGGCGGCCATGGCCTGGCCAGCGAACAGTGCGGCACCGAGGGTCAGGGCAGCGAAGGTTTTCTTCAGCATCGGTGAATCTCCTTGTTGAAAGGTTGCAGCATTATTTGGCGGCGCGTCCGAGCATGCGGGTCAGGGTCGCGTCGCGGTCGATGAAATGGTGCTTGAGAGCGGCCAGGGCGTGTATACCGGCGAAAATCAGCAGGCCCCAGGCAAGGTATTCGTGGATGGCGCCGGCGACATCTTCCTGGTCAGGAATGGCGGTGAGGGTGGCGGGCACTTCGAACAGGCCGAACACGGCAATGCCACGGCCCTCGGCGGTGGAAATCAGGTAACCGGAAATCATCAGGGCGAAGAGGCCGACGTAGAGCACCAGGTGACCGACCTTGGAGCCCAGGCGGGTCATCGGGCCATGGTTGGGCAGTGCCGGCGGCGGCGGGCTGATGAAGCGCCAGGCCAGGCGCGCGACCATCACCAGGAACAGCAGGATGCCGATGCCCTTGTGGATATCAGGAGCGGTCTTGTACCAGCTGCTGTAGTAGTTCAGACCGACCATCCACAGGCCCAGGGCGAACAGACCGACGAAGACGATGGCCACACCCCAATGCAGAAGAACACTGACCAGGCCGAAGCGGGACGGAGAGTTACGCCATTGCATGAAATGAATCCTTGGAAACACAGGCTGGGTGAACGCGACTGATAAAGCCTAGCGGCTAATCTATCGAATTAAAGCGGAAAATTTCGCTTTGAAATATCGAGCAATACGATCATTTATAACGAATGGATCTTTGCAGGATTTTGTCGAAGGAACTGACTGAAAGTTCGTCAGCCGCTGCCGAAAGGCGCGGCGGAGGGGACCGGCGGCGGAAAGACCCGCCGCCGGAGGTGCAACTCAGTTGAACAGGCGGGAGAAGAAGCCCTTCTTCTCTGCCGTGGCAGCCGCCTTGGGCGTCGCTACAGGCTTGGCTTCGGCCACGGTTTCGACCGGACCCACGGCCTTGCCGGCCTTGAGGTCGGCCACCTGGGTGGCGGCGCGCTGGCCGCTGCGCAGGGCCCCTTCTAGGGTCCCTGGATACAGCGCATCGGTATGCTCGCCAGCAAATACCACGCGCCCCAGAGGCTGCTCCCACATGCGCCAGTAGAGGCTGATTTCGCCCGGCCCATAGGCCAGGTAGGCGCCACCGGCCAACGCATCCTTGCCGTAACGACGCAGTTCGAAGCCCTTGAACTGTTCGCGGGCGCCTGGGAAATGCTTGTCGAAGCGGATCAGCACCTGATCGACCATCTGCCGGTCGCCGAAAGCCTGCATCAGGCGGGCGTTGTCGCCGGACAGGTTGATCAGCAGGTTGGCGCCGCCCTTCAGGGCCGGCTCGACCCAGAGCATACCCAGCCCCTGGTCGCTATAGACCTCGCCGGAAAGGCGGCTCTTGCCCCATACCGGTTTCTTGAACTGCAGCAGCATCTGATCGCGCCAGCCGTAGTTGATGTCCTTCAGCGCGCGCAGCTGCAGGGCCGACAGAGAAGGCGTCATGCTGATCTTGCCCAGGGCCGGCAGCGGTACGGCAAGCACGACGTAATCAGCCTGGTAGCCAGCACCGCCGACCTTCACGGTCACGCCGTCCTTCTCCTGCACGATGGCGGAGACGCGGGCGTTGGTCTTGATGGTCTTGATCTGCTTGGCCATGGCCTGGGCCAACCCCTGGCTGCCGCCGGGCAGGCGAGCAGCGCGCATCTCGGTATCCGGCAGGCCACGATAGACGCGCGCCTGCTGGGCGAGGTAAAGCAGCGACAGACGCGACGGCTCGTCGTAGCGCGAGCGGATGCGCTGATCCACCAGGGCCTTGGCAGCCGGCGGCAGGCTCAGCTTTTCCAGCCAGCGCGCCACGCTAATGGAGTCGAGGGTCTGCAGGGTGTGATTGGCCAGCGGCTTCATCGGATCGTCGATCGAGGCGGCCAGGTCATCCAGGCTCTTGTCGAAACGCTTCAGGCCTTCGACGGTACTGGGCGCTTCCTTGAGCAGGTCGGCCTCGGAGAAGTAGCGACCGTTCACCAGGTAGCCTGGATTGCGCACGTATCCCGGCGCGGGCACGGCCTTCAGCTTGAACTGGTCGAGGTAACGATACAGGCTCGGCTGCAGCTTGGCGCTACCGACCCACTCGCTGGCGGCCAGGCCAGAGCGCCCGCCGATGCTCGGCTTGGCCTCCAGCACGGTGACCTGCCAGCCCTTCTGCTGCAGCTCGTAGGCCGAGGTCAGGCCCGCCATGCCGCCACCGATGACGATGGCCGTCGGCTGCTTGTCCTTGGCCAGCGCAGTCGCACTCAGCCCTCCCACTATGATCAGCGCCAAGGCGCGCCAGGCTGCTGGCATGAAAATCTCCCCCGGTAAAACAGTGTCGTTCTGAATTGGCGCGCAGGATACGCCAGCCCCGACGGCCCGAACAGACGTGCCTTCCGGGCGGCAGGCAGCGTCCTGCTTGTCCAGGGCGGAGGCATTGCATAGGCTTCGCCGATCGCTACAGGAGAACGACCCATGGGCCTCAATGCCGACTGGATGCAACGCGACCTCGCTGTGCTCTGGCACCCCTGCACCCAGATGAAAGATCACGAACGCTTGCCGGTGGTACCGATCCGCAGGGGCGAAGGCGTCTGGCTGGAGGACTTCGAGGGCAAGCGCTACCTGGATGCCGTCAGCTCCTGGTGGGTGAACGTCTTCGGCCACGCCAACCCACGTATCAACCAGCGCATCAAGGACCAGGTGGACCAGCTGGAGCACGTGATCCTCGCAGGCTTCAGCCACCAGCCGGTGATTGAACTGTCCGAGCGCCTGGTGAAGATCACCCCCAGGGGCCTGGACCGGGTTTTCTATGCCGACAACGGCTCCTCCGGCATCGAAGTGGCGCTGAAGATGAGCTATCACTTCTGGCGCAACCAGGGACTGGAACGCAAGAAGCGCTTCGTCACCCTGACCAACAGCTACCACGGGGAAACCGTTGCGGCGATGTCGGTGGGCGACGTCGCCCTGTTCACCGAAACCTACAAGTCGCTGCTGCTGGACACCCTCAAGGTGCCCAGCCCGGACTGCTTCCTGCGTCCCGACGGCATGGGCTGGGAGGAACACTCACGCGCCATGTTCGCCCACATGGAGCAGGCCCTGGCCGAGCACCATGACGAGGTCGCCGCCGTGATCGTCGAGCCGCTGATCCAAGGCGCCGGCGGGATGCGCATGTACCACCCGGTCTACCTCAAGCTGCTGCGGGAGGCCTGCGACCGCTATGGCGTGCACCTGATCCACGACGAGATCGCCGTCGGTTTCGGCCGCACCGGCACCATGTTCGCCTGCGAGCAGGCCGGTATTGCCCCGGACTTCCTGGTGCTGTCCAAGGCCCTGACAGGTGGTTACCTGCCAATGGCCGCAGTGCTCACCTCCGAGGCCGTGTACCAGGGCTTCTACGACGACTACCAGACCCTGCGAGCGTTCCTCCACTCGCACACCTACACCGGCAACCCGCTGGCTTGCGCCGCCGCCCTGGCCACTCTCGACATCTTCGAGCAGGACCGGGTGATCGAAGCCAACCGCAAGCTGGCGATGCGCATGACCACCGCAACCGCGCACCTGGCGGATCATCCGCACGTGGCAGAAGTGCGCCAGACCGGCATGGTGCTGGCCATCGAGATGGTCCAGGACAAGGCCAGCAAGGCGCCCTTCCCGTGGCAGGAACGCCGGGGACTGAAAGTCTTCCAGCACGCACTGGAGCGCGGCGCCCTGCTGCGCCCGCTGGGCAATGTGGTGTATTTCCTGCCGCCCTACGTGATCACCGAGGAACAGATCGACTTCCTTGCCGAGGTGGCCAGCGAAGGCATCGACATCGCCACCCGCGACTCGGTGAGCGTGCCGGTGGCGGCGGACCTGCACCCAAACCACCGCGATCCGGGCTGATCACCGCCTCTGCGCAGGTTAGGCCGAACTAGACGAGGCCCGACGATCCAGTCTTGAAACTCGATTGTTGGGCTTCGCTGCGCTCAGCACCAACCTACACGGCATCGCCGCCAGGCCTTAAACTGCGCGCCTTGTCCCACCTTTGTCCTAACGCCCATGCGCCTTTCCCGCTTTTTCATCGACGCCCCGCTCTCCCTCGGCCAGCACGAGCTGCCTGAGGCCCAGGCCCACTACATTGGCCGCGTCCTGCGCCTTGCCGCTGGAGATGCCGTACAGCTGTTCGACGGCTCCGGCCAGGAGTACCTCGGCGAACTGATCGAAGTGGGCAAGAAGTCTGTAAGGGTCGATCTGCGCGAGTCCTTCGCCGGTATGACTGAATCGCCTCTGCGGGTGCACCTGGGTCAGGGCCTGTCGCGTGGCGAACGCATGGACTGGGCGATCCAGAAGGCCACTGAACTGGGCGTGGCCGAGATCAGCCCGATCGTCAGCGAACGTTGTGAAGTGCGCCTGAAGGACGAGCGCGCCGACAAACGCCTCGCCCACTGGCGCCAGATCGCGATCAGCGCCTGCGAGCAATGTGGCCGGTCGGTACTACCGGTTATCCACGCGCCAATCACGCTAGGCGATTGGCAGCGCGACATTCAGGCAGATCTCAAGCTGGTCCTGCACCCGGTAGCCGAGCCCCTGGCCAGCCACGCCAGGCCGGGCAACCTGGCCTTCCTGATTGGCCCCGAGGGCGGGCTTTCCGAGGCTGAGGTGGATGCCGCAAAGGCAGCGGGCTTCCACGCCGCGCGACTGGGGCCACGGGTGCTGCGCACCGAAACGGCACCGGTAGTGGCGCTCAGTGTTGCTCAACAACTCTGGGGTGATTTCTAGCCCCATGCTCTGGCCAGGTTGGTCTGAGCTGCGCGAAGCCCAACGAGCGAAATAGCCGGAGAAATGCTGGGCCCCGTTGCACAAGGACCAACCCACGGCATTCAGCCCCGCTGAATCAGATCAAACCGGCATCGGCCAGCATCTGCTCCAGCGCTACAAGGTCGGGGATCTTCGCCACGTCGGTGCCGAGCTGCACCGAATCCAGCTCCAGCGCCGCCAGCGGCGCATTGGCACGGCGCACATCTTCTTCGAGCTTCAGCGAACGGGGAATACCTTGCAGCAACAAGGCAATGAACTTCACGTGCGGGCGACCGCCGAGGGCGTTGAGCACGGCCACCCGGGCACCTGAACCAACCTTCGCCTCACCACCGGCGGCGGCCTCGAAGGAGAGCAACGGCAGGCGCAGGTCGCGCCACGCCACCTGGCCCAGCAGCCAGGCCGGCAGTCCCGGTGTCGCCTGGGGAGCGCGATAGGGAATGAGTTCGGCCAACGCCACGTTGGGCACCAGCAGGGTACGGTCGGACAGCGGCAGCAGCAGCCCCGTAAGGCTGGCGGAACTGTTTTGGGTGGTAACGGCTTGGCTCATGTGAATTCCTTTAGCTGCACTGTGCGGCCAGATGTTCGACCAGCTTCGCTGCCAGCTCGCGCGGGTCGCCGCTGAAGCTGCTGTAGCCACCTTCGCGCAGACTGTCGGGCATGCTCGAGCAGGCGCAGCTCTCGGCGCTCTGTGTCCAGATCAGTCCACCTTGCCGGCGCAGGTAGGCAGCCGCGGCGCTGCCATCGCTCCCCATGCCGCTGAAGGCGATGACACCGCATTGGGCGCCGTAGTGCTGGGCCAGGTTGAGCATGGCCTGGTCGATGGACGGGCTGTAGGGCTCTGGCCAGGGGCGCTCGCTCACCTGCATCTGGCCGTCTTCGGTGAAATCCAGCTCACGGCTGATGGGCGCCACGACGACCTCGCCGCAGCGCACGGCATCGGCGTTACGAACCTGATTGACGTGCCACTGACTGTGGCGACCCACCGCCTGGGGCAGCGCGCCCTCGAAGCTGGGGTCGATGTGCTGGGCATAGATGAAGCCGATGGGCAGGCCACCGGGCAGGGCATCCAGGAACGCCTTGACCGCAGCCGGCCCGCCGAGGGAGGCGGCCAGCAGCCAAACCTGGCGTGCCGGCTCACCTGCCACCAGCGGTGTATCGGCCAGTGCCCTGGGCAATTCGAGACGCGCAGGACGCTGGGCATCCGCCAGCAGGCTCTCCAGGCTCGGCCCTACCGCCACCGCGGGGTCGCCGACGAGCTTCTTCAGCTTGCCGAACAGGCGCCGCTCCCAGCGCGGGTAGTGCTCGGAATGGCGTTCGGGAGCGTGGCCTTCGCCGAACAGGACCGGGGCGCTGGCATGTTCCAGCAGGCTGTCCACCAGGGGAGAGTCCTCGGACAGGGCCAGGTCCACCAGCCACAGGTCCGCCTCGCAGGCACCGAGGGCTTCGTCATCGAGGCGTGCCGGATCGCTGTTGAGTACGACCTGGTAGCCATTGCCGGTCAGAGCCTGCTGCAGCACATGGCGCTGCAGCGAAGTGTCGGCGAGCACGGCGATCCGTGCGGAAGTCTTCTCTGTCATGTCCGTTTGACCAGATGCTGGATGGATTCGAGCAGCAGCGATTCCTGGTAGGGCTTGCCCAGGTAGTCATTGACGCCGATGGCCATGGCGCGCTCACGGTGTTTCTCACCGGTACGCGAGGTGATCATGATGATCGGCAGGTCCTTCAGGCGTTCGTCGTGGCGGACCAGGGTCGCCACCTCGAAGCCATCCATGCGAGGCATCTCGATGTCCAGCAGCATGATGTCCGGACGCTGCTCCTGCAGCAGGGCGATGGCGTCCACCCCGTCCTTGGCGGTGAGTACGTTCATACCGTTGCGCTCCAGCAGGCGGCTGGTGACCTTGCGTACGGTCACCGAGTCGTCCACCACCATCACCAGCGGCGGACGTTCCAGATCCACCTCTGCCGGCAGGACTGTGGCGCTGGCCGAACGCAGTTGCGGCTGCACCAGGTGAGCGTGGCGCGTACGAATGGTCGCCAGCAGATCGAGGATCACGACCACGCGGCCATCACCGAGGATGGTGGCACCGGAGATACCGTGGACGCCGGCGAACTGCGGGCCGAGGCTCTTCACCACGATTTCGCGGGACCCCACAAGGGCGTCTACCTGCACGGCCACGGCGTGTTCGGAAGAGCGCACCAGAATCACCGGCAACGGCAGGCTCTGGCCCACCAGCTTGGGTTGCTGGCCGTTGTCCAGCAGGTCGCCCAGGTACTTCAGCTCGTAGTTCTGCCCGGCGTACTCGAAACGAGGCGCATCGGGCTGGTAGTAGGTTTCCAGCTCGTAGGGCGAAACACGCACGATGCCTTCGATGGTGTTCAGCGGGATTGCATAGAGGTCTTCGCCGGAAAGCACCATCAGCGCACGGTTCACCGACACGGTGAACGGAAGGCGGATAAGGAAGCGGCTACCCTCGCCCGGGATCGAGTCGATGCTCATGGTGCCACCGAGCTGCTTCACCTCGGAGTGCACCACGTCCATGCCGACGCCACGGCCGGAAATCTGGGTGACCTTGTCGGCCGTGGAGAAACCCGGTTCGAGGATGAACTGCAGCACTTCGTGGTCCGACAGGTCGGACTCCACGTCCATCATGCCGCGCTCGATCGCCTTGCGACGCACAGCTTCGAGCTTGATGCCGGCGCCGTCGTCAGCCAGGGTGAGGACAATGTCGCCACCCTCGCGGCCGAGATTCAGGCGGATGGTACCGCTCTCCGGCTTGCCGGCGGCGCGGCGCGCCTCGGCACTCTCGACGCCATGGTCGACCGCGTTGCGCAGCATGTGTTCCAGCGGCGCCACCATGCGTTCCAGCACGGTACGGTCCATCTCGCCTTCAGCGTTGCCGACGACGAATTCCACCTGCTTGTCGAGTTCGCTGGCCACTTGCCGGACGATACGGCGCAGACGGGGTACGAGGCGGTCGAAGGGCACCATGCGCGTACGCATCAGGCCTTCCTGCAACTCGGTGTTCACCCGCGCCTGTTGCAGCAGCAGGGTTTCCGCATCGCGGTTTTTCGCCGCCAGGGTTTCCTTGAGGTCGAGCAAGTCGGACGCGGACTCGAACAGCGCTCGCGACAGCTGTTGCAGCTGCGAGTGACGGTCCATTTCCAGCGGGTCGAAATCCTCGTAGCCAGCCCGCTCGGCTTCTGCCTGGTAGCGGCTGAGAATCTGCGCCTGGGTCTCGGTGTCGAGACGGCGCAACTGGTCACGCACCCGCTCGATGGTGGACTCCATCTCGCTCAAGGTGAAGCTGAAGTCGCTGACTTGCTGTTCCACCCGGCCACGGAAGATGGAGGTCTCACCCGCCAGGTTGACCAGGCCTTCGAGCAGTTCGGCAGGTACCTTCACCAGCTCCTGAGGCGCGCGACGCGCGGCGGCCTCCTGTGCGGCTTCACGGGCACGGTGAACGAACGGCAACACTCGTTCTTCACCGACCACCAGAGGCTGAACGCTGGCGGCGACGATTGGCGCGACCAATTGGGGCACTTCCGGCTGGTTCGATACGTGCGGCGGCGCCAGGTCTTCGGCGATGCTCTGATCGAGTTGCTGGCGCAGGTCTTCCAGCTCGGCCTGCAGACCTTCGTATCCCGATTGCACATCGAGGAACAGGCTTTCCGGCCAGGGTGCGCCCTGTTGCTGGGCCTCGACCAGGTGTTGTTCGAGATCGTGGGTGAGGTCGCCCAGGCGCTTCTGTCCGGCCAGCCGCGCACCGCCCTTGAGCGTGTGCAGCACGCGCAGAATCTCTTCCACATGGGCGCCGTCTTCGCGCGACTCCTCCCAGCGGCCGATAGCGGTTTCCATGGCCTCCAAGAGGTCGTCGGCCTCTTCCAGGAAGATGTCGAGGATATCTGCCTCGGCCACGGCTTCCAGGTCATCCGCGGCGGCAGGCTGCAGATGCACGGCACTCGGTACGCTCAACTGTTCGCTGGGATTGGTGCGCCAGCGCTGGATGGCGTCGATCAGTGCCTGCCCACCAGGCAAGGGGCGGCGTGCGCGCACCGCGTCGAGCATTTCGCTCAGACGGTCCTGGCAGGCCTGCAACAGACCGAACAGGGCCGGGCTGGCCCGCAGGCGACCGCCGCAAAGGCCTTCGTAGAGGAATTCCAGTTCATGGGCAAGGTCGCCGATGGGTCCGATCTCGGCCATCCGCGCACCGCCCTTGAGGGTGTGCAGGTCCCGTTGCAGGGACTCGACTTCCAGGCTGTTGTCCGGGTCCTCGATCCAGCGCTGCAGGGCGGCACCGGCACTGTCGAGGATGTCGAAACCCTCCTCGAGGAAGATTTCCACCAACTCCGGGTCCTGGTCGCTATCGAAGGGCTGGGGGGCGCTATAGGCGGCCGGCTCTTCAGCAACGCGCATTTCCAGCAACTCGGACAGGGACGTTTCGTCCATGACCTGGGTGGCTACATCCAGCTCCGACTCTTCAAGCTCTTCGTTGGCGGCTGCCAACGGCTCGCCCGGACCAGCGGCGTCTTCGTCGTCGAAATCCTGCTCGTCGAAGGCTTCGGCTTCGGGTAACGGCTGCACTACAGCGGCGGACAGGCTCTGCGCACCACCCTGGCGAAAGCCCCGAATGTCCTGGATCAACTGCAGCGGATCGGTCAGGGCGCGGCGGGCCTGGAGCTGTTCCAGCAGCGAAGCGAGGCAGTCGTGGCTCTTCTGCAGCAGTTCGGCCAGGCGCGGCGAATGGCTGTAGCGGCGGTCCACCAGACCTTCGTAGAGGGATTCCAGTTCGTGGGCGAGATCGCCGATGGGGCGGATCTCAGCCATGCGCGCACCGCCCTTGAGAGTGTGCAGGTCACGCTGCAGGGCCAGCAGGGCCGGTTTATTGTCCGGCTCACCGAGCCAGCGTTCCAAGGCCTTGCCGGCACTATCGAGGATGTCCACTGCCTCTTCGAGGAAGATCGACACCATCTCTTCGTCCAGGGCAGCCGGCACCTCATCCAGTGGCTCGGTCTCGGGCGCCTGTTCGGGATCGAAGGACGCCAGCTCGGGCAATGCCACTTCCTGCAGGGCCAGCGGCGCTTCCACCAGTTCGGGCAGCGGCGGGATGTCGTCGACGCGCGCCCAATCGGCGGCGTCCGCGTCCAGCTCCTCGATCTCCAGATCGGGGATGCCAGGCTCCAACAGCGCCAAGGCCGTCGGGTCGACCACGTCCTGCAGCAGGGTGCGCAGGGCCTGGGCACGCTCCGGCTGGGGCGTGACCTCCAGCGCTGCAGCGACCTGGTCCATCATGCCGATCAGGGCCTCGTGGGCAGCATCGGCTTCGCTGAAGAAGCGCTCGCTGACCGGCAGGCTGCCTTCGTCGACAGCGCCGTAGACATCCAGCAGGGCCTCGCAGAGTTCTTCGATCTGCGGCAGCTCGGCCATCTCGGCACCACGGCCGAGCGTATTCAGTTCTTCCAGCAGCGCGCCCAGTTCCTGGCGCTCGGCCGGGTGCTCACGCCAACGCCGCAGCAGATCTTCGGCGTCCAGCAGGATGTCCATGCCTTCCGCGAGGAACAGGGAGATCATCTGCGGATCGCGAGTCTCGCCCTTGTCATCACGGCGAGCGGCGCTGGCCGCGTCCAATCGGTCCTGATGCAGCTTCTGGATGCGCTCCAGCAGTTCATTGGTGCCGGGAATCGCCGCCAACGGCGTGATGTCGAGCTGGGCCACGCCCTGATGCAGGAGGTTCAGCGCCTCGCGCAGCAGCTCGGCCTCGGAAAGGTCGATGCTGAGCAGGTTGGTCTTGTATTCCTTGGCCAGTTTTTCCAGCGGCGTGGCGATCTCGGCGATCGGCAGGATGCCCGCCATGTGCGCGCTGCCCTTGAGGGTGTGCAGGGCACGCTGGAGGTCATCGTTGATGGTCTGTGGCAATTCGTGGTCGCAGGCCTTGATGAAGCCGGCGAGGGTTTCCAGGTGCAGTTCCGCCTCGTTACGGAAGATTTCCAGCAGTTGCGGGTCCAGCGCCTCGCCGGACTCGGTGATGACCGGAGCATGCGGCTCGCCCACGGGCTCGATGGCCTGATCTGAACCCGGGGCTTCAGATTTTGGGAGGAGTTGCCCCTTGGCCAGGGCGTGAGCCGTGGCGGCCAACTGGTCGACGTCATCACGCTGGCGCTGGGCCTTGCCGGCGTAGTCCTCGACCAAGGCGGGAAGCAGGTCGACCACATCCTGGACCACCTGGTAGACCGGCTCACTGGTCTCGATGCTGCGATCCAGCACGCGGTTGAGCAGGTTCTCCACCGACCAGGACAGTTCGCCAATGACCAGTGCACGCACCATGCGTCCACTGCCCTTGAGGGTGTGGAAGGCGCGGCGCACTTCGCCCAGGGCGTCACGGTCATTGCTATCGGCACGCCAGCGCGGCAGGTACTCGGCCAGGGTCTCCAGCACTTCGCCGGCTTCTTCGATAAAGACTTCCTGCAGCTCGTCGTCCACGGGTTCTTCGTCGGCTGGCGGTGGCAGCAGACTCGGCGGCACCTCGCGGGCCGGCGGATTGAAGGCGGGCACCGGGGCTGCCATGACTTCGGCCAGCGACAGCGGCCGTTCCGCAGGCTCTTGCACCGGCGCTTCCTCCGGTGCGCTGGGCAACTCCACTTCCGGCAGGCCAAGTTCGGCGAGGGCGGCTTCGTCCCACTCCAGCGGAGCCGGCAGGTCCTCCAGGTTCATGGCTTCCAGCTCGACTACCGGTTCGGCGTCGGGCAGGGTATCCAACTCGTCGAAGTCCAGGCTCGGCAGCGCCTCGAGGTCGGCTTGCGGCATTTCCAGCGCCGGCTGATCACCAGGCAGGGCCGGCGGGAGTTCTTCCAGGTCGGCGAGGTCGAAGCTCGGCAACGGCTGGTTCTCGTCGAACTCCAGCGGCGTGTCGAGGCTGAAGTCGAGCAGTTCGCCGTCCTCCGCCAGCGGCTCCTCGGCCAAGGCGGGCAGGCTGTCCAGCTCGGCCAGATCAAAGCTGGGCAGGACCTCGTCACCCTTTATCGGCTCGAGTTCCAGGCTCGCAACGGCCTCGGGCTCCAGCGGAGTGTCCAGGCTGAGTTCGATGGTATCAGCCGCCTGCTCGGCCTCCAGCGCGTCCAGACTCCAATCGTCTTCGGAGAGCAGCAGTTCGCTTTCGGCAGTAGGTAGCTCGGCCGAAAGCTCCAGGGGAGCATCCAGGCTCAAGTCGATGCTTTCGGCGGCGGGTTCGGTCTCCAGCTCGCCCAGGCTCCAGTTGTCATCAGAGACCAGCAGTTCGCTCTCGGCGACCGGAACTTCAGCAGCAGCCAGTTCCAGCGGCGCGTCCAGGCCGAGGTCGATAGCTTTGGCGGCCGGCTCTGCCTCAAGGTCGTCCAGGCTCCAGCTATCATTGGATGCGGTCAGTTCACTTGCAGCAGTTGGCGTTTCAGTCGCAGCAGCCAATTCCAGCGGTGCGTCCAGGCTGAGATCGATGCTATCGGCGGCCGGCTCGGCCTCAAGCTCTCCCAGGCTCCAGTTGTCATCGGAAACCAGCATTTCGCTCTCGACGGCCGGTGTTGCGGCATCGCCAAGCGGTTCGGGTTCTACATCCAGGCCGAGGTCGACGCCATCGGCGGCCGGCACGAACGAGAATGCCTCGGGCATCACCGCTTCCGGCTCGTCTTCAGGATCAAGATGCTGGTGCAACTCCGACTCTTCGGCCGCCAGCACTTCGATTTCCTGAAGCGGATTGACCAGGGGGGCCGGGGCCTCGCCCTCATCCACCCGATCGAGGATGGATGGCTTTTCCTTCAACGGGTAACCCAGGGATTCCAGGCTTTCCTCGGCCACGTCGAGGATCAGGTCGCCCTGGGCAGCATGGTCCTCGGATAGGCGTTCGAGGTAGTACTCCACGCTGGTGATGGCATCGGCCAGGGTATCCAGGCTCTGCCAGTTGGGCACGGCCTTGCGGGCCAGCAGCTGTTCCTGGATGTAGCGGTTGCAGGCTTCCAGCAGGGCGGCGGCGCGCGGTAGCGGAATCATCGCCAGACCGCCTCGCGCCTGGGTCAGCAGCTCCGGGACGCGAGCCAGGTGCTCATGGTTCCACTGCGAAGCGATGAACTCGATAATCGCGTCCTTGGCCTGTTCCAGGCCATTGCGCGCCTCCTTGATGACCAATTGGTGAATCTGCGCCACGTCGGTGCTGGGCAGGTGGCTTTCTTCCGCAGCGCCTTCGTCCGCCGGACCGACCATGCCGGCCAGGGTGGCTTCGACGTAGAGCAGCGCGCCGGCGACATCCATCAGTACCGCGTCGCTGGGCTCACGCTGGCCAAGCGACAGGCCGTGAATAACGTCGATCTGATCGAGGATGACCTTGCGCGGCTGGCCGAAGCCCAGCACCGCCAGGGTGTCGGCGATCTGCTTGAGCGGCGGCAGCAGGGAGTCCAGTTCGGCGACCCCACTGCGGTCGCTGCGAACGAAGAGGTCGAGGCTGTCCTTGACCCGCACCAGCTCCTCACAGAGCGCAGTAACCACTGAGCGCATGGCATCGCGGTCGGGGCCGGCAAGGCGGGCGCGTTCCTCGTCTACCACGGCGGTGTCGGGCAGGGCTTCATCGAGGCGATAGCGCTCCTTCAGGGCGCGGATACGCGGCGACTGGGCCGGAGCCTTGGCGATATAGAACAGCAGGTTTTTCACCAGGTCTTCCGGAGCGGCCTGGTTGAAACCATCGGCGCCCTGTTCAAGCAGGCGCTTGAGCTCCTTGTCCACTTGGCGCAGCAGGTTGCGCACCGAGGAACCGTTGACCACCGAGCCATTGGCCAGGCCTTCCACCAGGCCCGAGGCGATCTGCCAGAGTGGGCCGAGAGGCGCGTCCTGGCAGAGTGATTCGAGGCGCGCGAACACTCGCGCCATGTAGCCGAGGTTGGCGGCCAGGTCCTGGTTGCGGATTACACCGACCAGGGCGGTTTGCAGCATCTGCCGCAGCTTGCGCAGGAGGACCGGTAGTTCGGCAGTACGCATGCGCGCCAAGGTGTCCATCGACAGCGCAGGCAGCATGCTGGAAAGGTCCGGCGCGAACAGACTGGTTTCCGAGAGCAGGTTGTCGCCGCGGGCGGCACGCAGGTCGTTGAGCAGCGGGAGCAGGACCATCGGCAAGTCACGACGGGCGCTCTGGATGCGGTCCAGGTAGGGAGGCAGCTGCAGGATGGCCTGCATCAGCACTTCCAGGGCCTCGCCCCGGTTGGCCGCTCGGCCTTCCATCAGCGCCTGGGCCAGTCGCTCCATTTCCTCGGCGAGCAGGGCCGCGCCATAGAACTCGACCATCTGCAGCGTGCCCTGGACCTGGTGGATATAGGTCAGGCAGAAACGCATGCGCGTCGGGTCCTGCGGGTTCTCGACGAAGGCCTCGAGGGCCTGCCGTGCCTGCTTCAGGGTTTCCGCGATCTCGCCCTTTACCCACTCGAGGGCAACGTAGTCGTGCCGATCAGTCATAGCCGTCTGCTATCCCTTCCGGGTGAATGCCAGAACCTGTTCATTGGCCACCGGCTCAAGGTCCGGATGTTGCCAACCTAATACTTCGCCCACGCCCAGCACCATCAGGCCTCCCGGCGCCAGGCTCTCGGCCAGGCGATTGAGAATTTCCCGACGGCGCCAGCGGCGGAAGTAGATCAACAGGTTCTGACAGAAAATTACGTCCATGCCGGACATTGGCGCCTTGGCCAGTTCCAGCACATTGAGCCGGGCACAGCACACCCGTGCGGCCAAGCTCGGCACTATCTTGTAGCGACCATCGTCCTGGGCCTGGAAATAGCGCTCGGTAAGCGCTTTTTCCAGTTGTTCCAGGCGGCGGGCGCCATACAGGCCCTCACGGGCCTTGGCCAGGGCATTGAGGCTGATGTCGGTGCCGGTGACGCCGAAATACTCCGGCTGCTCGGTGCCGCCCAGCGCCTCGGCCGCCACCATGGCCAGGGAATAGGGTTCTTCACCGCTGGAGCAACCCACGCTCCAGATCTCCAGGGGCCTTGCCAAGCCACCTTCGACACGCCCACGCAGGTAATTCGCAAGCAGTTCGAAGGATGCCGGGTGGCGGAAGAATCGAGTCTCCTGCACGGTCAGGCGATCCAGCAGGGTCGACCATTCCACCGCGCCACGCGGCCCGTCGGTGACCTGGCGGTAATAGCTGGCGTAGTCCTGGACCCCCAGCTCGCGCATGCGCGCGCTGAGATTGGCCTGGAGGAAGGACCGACGCTGGTCGCTGACCACCACGCCGGTGCGTTCCTCGAGTAGCTTCTGCCAGTCGTGAAACTCGGCTGTCGTCATGTCGGCCAGGGGTTTCAAGGCCCAGACGCCGCCCGACTGCATGCTGTCGTGCCCTTGATTCATGGCCATCGTGCCGCGACCTCAGGCCGCGGCGCCTCCCCTGGTCAGGCTATGTCCTGAGCTTCCGGCAGCTTGAAGCCGGAAACCGACTTGCGCATCTCGCTCGCCATCTTCGCCAGGTTGCCGATGCTCTTCGCGGTGGCGGTGGTACCGGCAGAGGTCTGCGAGGTGATCTCCTGAATCACGTTCATGGTGTTGGAGATATGGCCGGCGGAGGACGCTTGCTGACGAGCGGCGTTGGAGATGTTCTGGATGAGCGCCGCGAGGGTCTTGGATACCTTCTCGATCTCTTCCAGAGCCACACCGGCGTCCTGGGCCAGGCGAGCACCACGGACCACTTCGGAAGTGGTCTGCTCCATGGAGATAACCGCTTCGTTGGTGTCGGTCTGAATGGTCTTCACCAGCGCCTCGATCTGCTTGGTCGCGGCGGAGGAACGTTCTGCGAGGCGCTGTACCTCGTCCGCTACCACGGCGAAGCCGCGGCCCGCGTCACCGGCCATGGACGCCTGGATCGCAGCGTTAAGGGCGAGGATGTTGGTCTGGTCGGCGATGTCGTTGATCAGGCTCACGATGTCACCGATCTCCTGGGACGATTCACCGAGGCGTTTGATCCGCTTCGAGGTGTCCTGGATCTGCTCACGGATGTTGTCCATGCCGGTGATGGTGTTGTGCACCACTTCGTTGCCCTTGTTGGCGATGGCTACGGAGCGTTCCGCTACCGCCGAGGACTCGGAGGCGTTCGCCGATACCTGGTCAATGGACACGGCCATCTCGTTGATCGCGGCAGAGGCGCCGGCAATTTCCTGGGCCTGGTGCTCGGAAGCCTCGGCCAGGTGCATGGCGGTGGCCTGGGTTTCCTGGGCGGCGGCGGCCACCTGCACGGCAGTCAGGTTGATGGTTTCAACCAGCTCGCGGAGCTGGTCGATGGAGTAGTTGATGGAGTCCGCAATCGCACCGGTGAAGTCCTCGGTCACGGTCGCTGCCACGGTCAGGTCACCGTCGGCGAGGTCGGCAATTTCGTCGAGCAGACGCAGAATCGCCGCCTGGTTACGTTCGTTCTTCGCGGCGGTTTCGGCCAGTCGGCTACGGGTGCTCTGTACCATCACCAGGCCGATGAGGATGATCGCGCCCAGTGCGAGGGCGCCCAGCACGTAACCGGCCAGGGTGTTCAGGCCACGGCCATTGGCCAGGTTCTCGAAGCCGGTGGTCAGGGCGGACGCCTTGTCCAGCAGGGTCTGGGAGCCAGTGAAGATGGTGTTGGCGGATTCACGAACCTGGAAGAGTTCCGGCGAGGTCTCGAGGATCTCGTCCACCGAACCAGAAACGAATTCGAAGAGTTCGGAAATCTCCTGCAGGCGCTCCAGCGCCTCGGTGTTGGTGACCTTGGAGATATCCATCGCCGCGTTGCCTTCGAGCATCGCGTTCAGTACGCGGCCGAACAGGCTGGCGTCACGACCGAACATGTCGGCGGCCTGCACCGAATCTTCGTCACCGGCCAGAACCTTGTTCACCGAACCCAGGATACGTTCTGCCAGCAGCGACTGGCGTTGGGCCACGGAAACCTGGCTGGCGGGCGCGCCGCTTTCGAGGAGGATGTCCACGACTTCCTCGTACTCGACCTGCAGCTGCGGAATGGTTTCTGCAAGGGTGGCGGCTACCTGGTGCAGGGACAGTACGGTCTGTTCGCTGGCCAGGATGGCGTCGGCGTTCTTGCGCAGGCTGTCCCAATCCTTCTGCACCGTATCCACTTCGCCCTTCACGGCAACAGGTGCGGCAGGCAGGCCGGTAGAGGCGTCGCCCTTGACCAGGAAATTCCAGCGCTTCTCGAAGTCGTTACGCGCGTCTTTCAACAGGGCGAAGGCCTCGGCCTTGCCCGCCGCGGCCTCGGTGGAGTTCTTGGCGATACGCTGGGACAGCACGCGCAGCTCGCCTGCGTGGCTGATGTATTCCTTGTCGTAGTTCGCCTGGGTGTTGAGGTACGCGAAGTTCGCGAACAGCAGCACGATGGCGATGATCAGGACCACGAAGAGTCCAGCGATCAGCGACGTACTGCGCACCCCTGAAAACAGATTGCCTGCGTTTAGTCTTTTCATTATCGGGCCCCCGCCTGGACCAACCACTTTATTCCCATGTAACGCCAAAGGGCCGGCAAAGCCGGCCCAACCTTGAAGTCACGGCCCCGGGGTTCTGCCTCTGGGACCGATACAGGGCGCTGGGCGCCCTGCGTAATAACTAGACAGCTACCTCGAGGAACTCCTGGTGCTGTGCGAGTGCGTGCGGGCTGAATACCAGCCAGGGCTGCTCGCGATGGAAAACACCATGGATGAAGGGCTGGATACTGGCCTCCAGGGGAGGCAACTCCTCGCTGAAGGAATCCACCAGGAAATGCTGCATGCCGAAGACTTCGTCGACGATCAGCCCGGCGAAGATCTCCTGGTGGTCCACCACCAGGACGCGGCGCTGCTTGCGCAGGGGCGACAACTCGCTGCCGAAGAAACCGCATAGATCCATGACCGGCAACAGGCGTCCGCGCACGTTGGAAACGCCCTTGACCCAGGTCTTCACACCGGGAAGCGAAGTGTGGCGCGGCTCGTGCAGCACTTCACTGACCTCGCCCATAGGCGCCACGAACAGGCGCTCGCCCATTCGGAAACCAATGCCGCTCCAGCTCTGCACCACCTGCTGTTGCGCAGGCAGGCCCGCCGCCAGCGCGCGACAGCGCTGGTCGATTTCGAACAGGAGCTGGAAGGGAGTCTGCGAATCCGACATGACGACCGGCCTTGGCCTTTTTCTAATAATTATCTTGCAGGGACCGGCTCGGCATTCAACCGGCCAGTACTGCGCTCAGGGTCTTGATCAGGGTGTCTTCTTCAATCGGTTTGGTCAGGTAATCCTTGGCGCCCTGACGCTTGCCCCAGACCTTGTCGGTCTCTTGGTCCTTGGTGGTAACGATGATCACCGGGATGTGGCTGGTTTCGGCGTCCTTGGTCAGCTGACGGGTCGCCTGGAAACCATTGAGGCCGGGCATCACGATGTCCATCAGGACGGCATCCGGCTTCTCCTGGCGGGCCAGGGCCACGCCATCGGCGCCATTCTCGGCCTTGAGTACCTGGTGACCGTGCTTCTCGAGCATGGCGGTCAACTTGTACATCTCGGTAGGCGAGTCATCAACAATCAGAATTCGAGCCATGGTGTTCCCCATACGGAAAGGCTTCACCGGCCATAAGGCCGGACTTCAGGAGGCTTGCTCCACCGGGGTGAAATCGGGGACGTGAGTCTTGATCGCGCCGAGCAGCTCTTCCTTGCTGAAAGGCTTGGTGAGGTACTGATCGGAACCGACGATGCGACCCTTGGCCTTGTCGAACAGGCCGTCCTTGGAGGACAGCATGATCACCGGGGTGGATTTGAAAGCACTGTTGTTCTTGATCAGGGCGCAGGTCTGATAACCGTCCAGGCGCGGCATCATGATGTCGACGAAGATGATGTTCGGGTGGGAATCGGCGATCTTGGCCAAGGCGTCGAAACCATCAACTGCAGTGATGACCTCGCACCCCACTTTCTTGAGCAGAGTCTCGGCTGTGCGACGAATCGTTTTCGAATCGTCGATCACCATGACCTTCAAACCCTCGGAATGCTGTTCCATGTTCGCCCTACCATCGCCTCGGTGAGTCGTTATTCTGCTTTATATATGTGCCTGAGGCCCTACAACCGACGGGCTGCGACCCAATCGTCGGGCATTTTTAGCACAGTCTCCAGACGCAAGCTACACGGCGTCCGCATCTGCCTCACCTCCCCTGTCGAGGAAGGTTTTTCCCTTGACCGCAATCAATGCCGGCGCCACCCTGAGCGCCTTATCCAACCGGCCCGCCTGCCTTGGCGCGCCCCTTGAAACCTGTTGCGGAGACCCCCCATGAGCGTTCGCCTCGGGATCGTCATGGACCCCATTGCGCAAATCTCCTTCAAGAAGGACAGCTCCCTGGCCATGCTACTGGCCGCCCAGGAGCGCGGCTGGTCGCTGTTCTATATGGAGCAGCAGGACCTATACCAGAAAAACGGTGAAGCTCGCGCGCGCATGCGCCCACTGAAAGTTTTCCTCGACCCCGAACACTGGTTCGAACTGGAGGCCGAGGCTGACACCCCGCTTGCCGAGCTGGACGTGATCCTGATGCGCAAGGACCCGCCCTTCGACAACGAGTTCGTCTACTCCACCTACCTGCTGGAACAAGCCGAGCGGGCCGGCGTGCTGGTGGTGAACCGCCCGCAGAGCCTTCGCGACTGCAACGAGAAGTTCTTCGCCACCCTGTTCCCCGAGTACACGCCGCCAACCGTGGTCAGCCGACGAGCGGACATTCTGCGCGAGTTTGCCGAAGAACAGCGTGACATCATTCTCAAACCCCTGGATGGCATGGGTGGTTCCTCGATTTTCCGTCACCGCGCCGGAGACCCGAATCTCTCGGTGATCCTGGAAACCCTGACCGCCCACGGTAGCCAGCAGATCATGGCGCAGGGCTACCTGCCGGCGATCAAGGACGGCGACAAGCGCATTCTGATGATTGACGGCGAGCCGGTGCCCTACTGCCTGGCGCGCATTCCGGCTGCCGGCGAAACCCGCGGCAACCTGGCCGCAGGCGGTCGTGGCGAGGCCCGTCCGCTGACCGACCGCGACCGCGAGATCGCCACCGCTGTCGGCCCGACCCTGCGGGAGAAAGGCCTGCTGTTCGTCGGCCTGGACGTGATCGGCGAGCACCTCACGGAGATCAACGTCACCAGCCCCACCTGCATTCGCGAGATCGACAAGGCCTACGACACACGCATCGGCGAACGATTGATGGATGCGATCGCCCGCAAGCTCGAGGCGCGGAGTGCTTCATAGACTTTTATGCGGACGCTCGGCAGACTGCGCCGCTATCTGAAGCAAGCTGACTGTCGATGAACGCAGCCGTGAATACCTCCACCGAACTGTCCGCCGGCGTCCGCCCGGCGGATCGGTTGGGCTTTACCCTGTTCCTCGCCGCCGTGTTGCACGTCGCGCTGATTCTCGGCGTCGGTTTTACCGTTGCCGACCCGCAGCAAATCAGCAAGACCCTGGAAATCACCCTCGCGACTTTCAAGAGCGAAGAGAAGCCGAAGAAAGCCGACTTCCTCGCCCAGGCCAACCAGCAGGGCAGCGGGACGCTGGAGCACAAGGCCAAGCCGAAGACCACCGAGCAGGCGCCGTTCCAGGACAAGGAAATCCGCAAGACGACGCCACCTGCCGCCCCGCCCCAGGCGCCAAAGAAAGAAGCCCAAAAGGCAGCGGTGGCAACCAAGAGCCCGCAGCAGCAGAAGACCACGGTCAAGCGTGAGCAGACCAAGCCACAACCCGACAGTACGCCGGCACCATCCTTCGACAGCTCACAGCTGTCTGCCGAAATCGCCAGCCTCGAAGCGGAACTGGACAAGGAGCGCCAGCTCTATGCCAAGCGCCCACGCATCCACCGCCTCAACGCGGCCTCGACCATGCGTGACAAGGGCGCCTGGTACAAGGAGGAGTGGCGCAAGAAGATCGAGCGCGTCGGCAACCTCAATTATCCGGAAGAAGCCCGCCGCCAGCGCATCTACGGCAACCTTCGACTCCTGGTTTCAATCAACCGCGACGGCACTCTCTACGAAGTGCAGGTGCTGGAATCATCCGGCCAGACGGTACTGGACCAGGGTGCCATGCGCATCGTGCGCCTCGCGGCGCCCTTCGCGCCTTTCACCGGCGACCTGGCGGACATCGATCGCCTGGAAATCATTCGCACCTGGCGTTTCGAGCGCGGCGACCGCCTGTCGAGCAATTGAGAGCGGCAACTGCGTCTAGGCTCTAGGCTTCTATTCAGCGCCCCGCGACACAGGCGCTCACGCCTCAGCCTTGCCGCTTGAAGCCTGCCGTCTTAAGCCTGAAACTAGCCGACATGAAAAGCGCACCGAGCTACCTCAAGCACCACTTCCTGATCGCCATGCCGCACATGGCCGATCCGAACTTCGCCCAGACCGTCACCTACCTGGTGGAACACAACGAGCAGGGTGCGATGGGCCTGGTGATCAACCGCCCCAACGGCCTCAGCCTGAGCGATGTGCTCGAACAGCTGCGCCCGGAATTCACCCCGCCAGCAGGTTGCCAGGGCCTGCCGATCTACGCCGGCGGCCCGGTACAGACTGACCGCGGATTCGTCCTGCATCCGAGCGGCCACAGCTTCCAGGCCACCCTGGAACTCGGCGAACTGGCACTTTCCACTTCCCAGGACGTTCTCTTCGCCATCGCCGATGGCGGCGGCCCGCAGAAGTGCCTGGTCGCGCTCGGATATGCCGGCTGGGACGCCGGCCAGCTGGAAGCTGAGCTCAGCGACAACGCCTGGCTGACCTGCCCAGCCGACCAGGCCATCCTCTTCGAAACTCCGTCTGAACAGCGCCTGTCGGCTGCCGCTGCGCGACTGGGCGTGAATCTAAGCCTGCTCACCGCCCAGGCCGGGCACGCCTGATGGCCGACTCGAAACCCCTGCGTCTGCTGCTCGGCTTCGACTACGGCACCAGACAGATCGGCGTAGCCGTGGGCCAGGCTGTGACCGGCCAGGCCCGCGAGCTGAAAGTGTTGAAAGCCCAGAATGGTGTACCGGACTGGCAGCAGGTCGAATCCCTGATCCGTGAATGGCAACCCGATGCCATCGTCGTCGGCCTGCCGCTTAACATGGATGGCACACCCAGCGAAATGAGCGCCCGCGCGGAAAAATTCGCCCGGCGCCTGAATGGCCGCTTCAATCTGCCGGTATTCACTCACGACGAGCGCCTGACCACCTTCGAGGCCAAAGGCCAGAGACTGGCCCAGGGGCAGCGCGACGGCTACCGCGAGCGTCCGGTGGATGCTCTGGCTGCCGCCCTGCTGCTGGAAGGCTGGCTGGCCGAAAACTCCGCAACTTCCTGATTCCAGAACGCGAGGACCGCCGATGACCCTGCCCAAGCCCGCCGAGCTGCTGCCGAGGATGGCCAGCGACCTGAAAGCCCACCTGAAGTCCCGCGCCATCGCCGAGCCCCGCTACATAGGCATTCGCACCGGCGGCGTGTGGGTCGCCCAGGCTTTGCTGGAGCAACTGGGCGTATCGGGCCCGATGGGCACCCTGGACGTATCCTTTTATCGCGACGACTTTACCCAGAGCGGTCTGCATCCGCAGGTGCGCCCCTCAGAGCTGCCTTTCGAGGTCGAAGGCCAGCACCTGGTGCTGATCGACGACGTGCTCATGAGTGGTCGCACCGTACGCGCCGCCCTCAACGAGCTCTTCGACTACGGCCGCCCGGCCAGCGTGACATTGGTGTGCCTGCTCGACCTCAATGCCCGCGAGCTGCCGATCCGCCCGGATGTGGTCGGTGCGACCCTGTCCCTGGGCGCCACGGAACGGGTAAAATTGCTCGGCCCCGCGCCGCTCACCCTCGAGCGTCAGGACCTCGCTTCACCCGCCTGACCTCCCGATTTCTCGTAACCTTTCAGGGCCTGCCCCATGCCGACAGACGCCAAGCGCCCGCTGCAGCTCAACGATCAGGGCCAGCTGCGCCACTTCCTCTCGCTCGACGGTCTGCCCCGCGAGCTACTGACGGAAATCCTCGACACTGCCGACTCCTTCCTCGAAGTCGGCGCCCGCGCTGTGAAGAAAGTCCCGCTGCTGCGTGGCAAGACCGTGTGCAACGTGTTCTTCGAGAACTCCACTCGCACCCGCACCACCTTCGAGCTGGCGGCCCAGCGCCTGTCCGCCGACGTCATCACCCTCAACGTCTCCACCTCCTCTACCAGCAAGGGCGAGACGCTGTTCGACACCTTGCGCAACCTGGAGGCGATGGCCGCCGACATGTTCGTGGTGCGCCATGCCGATTCCGGCGCGGCCCACTTCATCGCCGAGCACGTGTGCCCGGACGTGGCCATCATCAACGGCGGTGACGGCCGCCACGCGCACCCGACCCAGGGCATGCTCGACATGCTCACCATTCGCCGCCACAAGGGCAGCTTCGAGAACCTCTCGGTGGCCATCGTCGGCGACATCCTGCACTCGCGCGTAGCCCGCTCGAACATGCTCGCGCTGCGCACGCTGGGCTGCCCGGACATTCGCGTGATCGGACCGAAGACTCTGATCCCGGTGGGTGTCGAGCAGTACGGCGTGAAGGTCTACACGGACCTCGCCGAAGGCCTTAAGGATGTAGACGTAGTGATCATGCTGCGCCTGCAGCGCGAACGCATGCAGGGCGGCCTGCTGCCCAGCGAGGGCGAGTTCTACAAGCTCTACGGCCTGAACTCCCAGCGCCTCATGCTGGCCAAACCGGATGCCATCGTCATGCACCCGGGTCCGATCAACCGCGGCGTCGAAATCGAGTCGGCGGTAGCCGACGGCGCGCAGTCAGTGATCCTCAACCAGGTCACCTACGGCATCGCCGTGCGCATGGCCGTGCTCTCCATGGCCATGAGCGGCCAGACCGCGCAACGCCAACTGAACCAGGAAGCCGAGGAGCTGAACTGATGCGTACCCATATCCTCGGTGCCCGGCTGATCGATCCAGCCAGCGGCCAGGACCAGATCACAGACCTCTTCCTCGAAAGTGGCAAGGTTGCCGCCATCGGCCAGGCGCCGGCAGGTTTCGAGGCGGACAAGACCCTCGACGCCAAGGGTCTGGTCGCTGCTCCCGGCCTGGTGGACCTGTCGGTCGCCCTGCGCGAGCCCGGCTACAGCCGCAAGGGCAGCATCGCCAGCGAAACCCTGGCCGCCGTGAGCGGCGGCGTCACCAGCCTCTGCTGCCCGCCGCTGACCCGCCCGATCCTGGATACTCCGGCGGTGGCCGAGCTGATCCTCGACCGCGCCCAGGAAGCCGGTCACGCCAAAGTTTTCCCCATTGGTGCCCTGACCAAGGGCCTGGCCGGTGAGCAACTGTCCGAACTGGTCGCCCTGCGCGACGTGGGCTGCGTGGCCTTCGGCAATGGCCTGGCCAGCTTCGCCAGCAATCGCGTGCAGCGCCGTGCCATGGAGTACGCCGCCACCTTCGACCTGACCGTGGTCTTCCACTCCCAGGATGCATCCCTGGCCGAAGGCGGACTGGCCCACGAAGGCCCTACTGCAAGCTTCCTCGGCCTGGCCGGCATTCCGGAGTCCGCCGAAACCGTAGCACTCGCCCGAGATCTGCTGCTGGTGGAGCAGAGCGGCGTGCGCGCTCACTTCAGCCAGATCACCAGCGCGCGTGGCGCCGAGCTGATCGCCCAGGCCCAGGCCCGCGGCTTGCCAGTGACCGCTGACGTGGCCATGTACCAGTTAATCCTCACCGACGAGGCGCTGATCGACTTCTCCAGCCTCTATCACGTGCAGCCGCCGCTGCGCACACGCGCCGACCGGGACGGTCTGCGCGAAGCCGTGAAAAGCGGCGTGATTTCGGCCATCTCCAGCCACCATCAGCCCCATGAACCAGATGCCAAGCTCGCGCCCTTCGGCGCCACTGAGCCCGGCATCAGCAGCGTGGAGTTGCTGCTTCCGTTGGCCATGACCCTGGTTCAGGACGGCCTGCTAGATCTGCCGACCCTTCTCGCCCGCCTCACCGCCGGCCCCGCCCGCGCCCTACGCTTGCCCGCTGGCCGCCTGGCCGTCGGCGCGCCGGCGGACCTGGTACTGTTCGACCCGCAAGCGTCGACCCTGGCCGGCGAAACCTGGAACTCCAAGGGCGATAACTGCCCCTTCATCGGCCACTGCCTGCCGGGCAAAGTGCGCTATACCCTGGTGGACGGCCGGATCATCTTCCAGGCATGAAGTCGCTGTACGAAAAAGCCCGCCATTCGGCGGGCTTTTTCATTTCAGGCGTGGCGGGGATCAACAGGCCTCGATGCAGTTGCGCCGCTGCTTGGCACGATAGAGACCGTCATCCAGGCGCTTGAGCAGGGATTCGATCCCTTCTCCAGCCTGCATCCCTGCCACAGAGAAACTGGCCGTCAGCCCCAGCGGCAGGCTGGGATCGGCCTGGGCGACCAATAGGCGCAGGCGCTCGGCCAATTGCAATGCGGCGTCCTGGCCGGTTTCCGGCAGCAGGGCGATGAATTCCTCTCCCCCCCAACGGGCGAAGCAATCCTCTTCCCTGAGCGCTGTGCGCACGGTTCGGCTGACTGCCACCAGAGCGCGATCACCGATCTGGTGACCGTGGCTGTCGTTGATGCGTTTGAAGTGATCGAGATCGAACATCAAGAGCGATGTGACATGCCCGTGGCGCTGGAATCGCTGCCACTCGCTATGCAGGTTGCGCTCGAAATGGCGACGGTTGGATACCTGGGTCAGCGGGTCGGTCTCACTGAGACGCATGGCGCTTGCGACCTGCTGTGCAAGCGCCTCGTTGGCCTGGCGCAGGGCCTCGGTGCGCGCATCTACCAATGCCTCGAGCTTGCGGTTTAGGGCCAGCAGTTCCTCGTTCTTTCGCTGCAATTCCAGGCTGGCCATCTTGCGCTGATGGATATTGCGGTGAGCGCCGACCATTCGCGTCGGCTTGCCGGCACCGTCGAATTCGACGAAGCGGCCATGGTCGCTGACCCACAGATAACTGCCGTCGCGGCAGCGGCAGCGGTAGTCCTCGGCATAGATCAGGCTCTCGCCATCCAGGTAAGCCTGGAAGCTGCGCATCACCCGCTCGATATCGCCAGGATGGATCACCGATTTCCAGGTATTCACGTCCTCCGGCAGGCTATCCAGCGCATAGCCGAGCATGGAGTACCAGCCGGGGCTGCGTTTGACGTGGTTGGTGAGGATGTTCCAGTCCCAGATACCGTCGCTGACGATATCCAGGGCGAAGCGCAGGGTGCGCTCGATCTCTTCGAGGGTGGTGCCATAGCAATGGTCGAGGGGCTCAAGCTTGTCCATAAGCTTCCTGCGGGCCGAACGCCCGGTTGGGACCGCTACGCCCGGGCGTCTACCCGAGCGTCACAAACGCTTACCCCCGGTCTCAGGCCTGGATGGTCGCAGCCGGGTTGATCACCCGGCCGAGGCCCAGATTACGCAGGGCGAGATGCAGCGAGCTGTGGATGACCTGCGGGTTGTCGATGGCCAGCAGTTGATCCAGAAGCTCCTTGGCCTTGGTCATCGTGACCTGGCGCAGCAGCCACTTCACCTTGGGCAGGTTGGTGGCGTTCATCGACAGGCTGTCGAAGCCCATGGCCAGCAGCAGCACGGCAGCTGCAGGATCACCTGCCATCTCACCGCAGATGCTCACCGGCTTGCCTTCGGCGTGGGCGTCATCCACCACTTTCTTCAGCGCCTGCAGCACCGCGGGGTGCAGGTAGTCATAGAGATCCGCCACGCGCGGGTTGTTGCGATCCACCGCCAGCAAGTACTGGGTGAGGTCATTGGAGCCCACCGAGAGGAAGTCCACCTGGCGCGAAAGCTCCTTGGTCTGGTAGACAGCAGCGGGAATCTCGATCATCACCCCTACCGGCGGCATGGGGATGTCCACGCCCTCGTCACGCACCTCGCCCCAGGCGCGATGGATCAGGTGCAGCGCCTCCTCCAGCTCATGGGTGCCGGAGATCATCGGCAGCAGGATGCGCAGGTTGTCCAGGCCCTCGCTGGCCTTGAGCATGGCGCGCACCTGGACCAGGAAGATTTCCGGGTGGTCGAGGGTTACACGGATGCCGCGCCAGCCAAGGAAAGGGTTGCTTTCCTTGATCGGGAAGTACGACAGCGCCTTGTCGCCGCCGATATCCAGGGTACGCATGGTCACCGGCAGCGGGTGGAAGGCAGCGAGCTGCTCGCGGTAGATGGCGAGCTGTTCCTTTTCGCTGGGGAAGCGCTCGTTGATCATGAACGGCACTTCGGTGCGATACAGGCCGACGCCTTCGGCGCCGCGCTCCTGTGCACGGGTCACGTCGGCGAGCAGGCCAGTGTTCACCCAGAGCGGCATGCGCTGGCCGTCCAGGGTCTCGCAGGGCAGGCTGCGCAGCGCATCCAGGCCCTTGACCAGCTGGCGCTCCTCTTCCACCACTTCGCTGTACTGCTTGCGCAGTTGCGCCGAGGGGTTGGTGAAGACTTCGCCGTGGTAGCCGTCGACGATCAGTTCGATGCCGTCGACCTTGGAATACGGCAGGTCGACTACGCCCATCACGGTCGGGATGCCCATGGCGCGCGCAAGGATGGCAACGTGGGAGTTGCCCGAGCCCAGTACCGATACCAGGCCCACCAGCTTGCCTTCAGGCACCTCCCCGAGCATCGCTGGGGACAGCTCCTCGCTGACCAGGATGGTGTTTTCCTGGTAGACCAGGTTCTGCTTGCGCTCTTCCTGCAGGTAGGCGAGCAGGCGGCGGCCAAGATCCTTGACGTCGGAAGCGCGCTCGCGCAGATAGGCGTCGTCCATCAGTTCGAAGCGGGTGACGTGCTCCATTACGACCTGGCGCAGGGCACCCTGGGCCCACTGGCCGGTGCGGATCACGCGCTTGACCTCCATGCCGATGGAGGCGTCGTCGAGCATCATCAGGTAAACATCGAAGAGAGCACGCTCTTCGGGGCGCAGTTGGGTTTCCAGCTTGCTGGATAGCCGGCGCATGTCTTCGCGCACCGCCTCCAGGGCTTGCTTGAAGCGCTCGACTTCGGCCTCGATGTCATCGACCGTGCGATCAGGCACCACTTCCAGGTCGGCCGGCGGCAGCACCACCACCGCGGTACCCACCGCAGCACCGGGAGCGCCCGGCACACCGACGAACTTGGTTTCCTGGATCCCCTTGCCCTGGCGACCCAGGCCGCGAATGGAGCCGGTCGCTTCAGCGTGGGCGATAACGCCCGCGAGCTGCGCGCTCATGGTGACAAGGAAGGCTTCCTCGCCTTCGTCGAACTGGCGGCGCTCCTTTTGCTGCACCACCAATACGCCCATCACGCGACGGTGGTGGATGATCGGAGCGCCGAGGAAGGAGGCGAATCGCTCTTCACCGGTTTCGGCGAAGTAGCGGTAACGGGGGTGATCAGCGGCGTGCTCGAGGTTCAGCGGTTCCTCTCGGGTACCCACCAGGCCAACCAGGCCTTCGTTGGGAGCCATGCTGACCTTGCCGATGGAGCGCTTGTTCAGGCCCTCGGTTGCCATGAGCACGAAGCGGTTGGACTCCGGGTCCAACAGGTAGACCGAGCAGACCTGGCTGCCCATGGCCTCCTTGACCCGCTGCACGATGATCGCCAACGCCGCCTTCAGATCCTTGGCGGCGTTCACTTCCTGGACGATCTTGCGCAGCGTGTTGAGCATGGCTAGTCAGCCTTTCTCCGGGTCAGTCTTGCGCCAGGAGGCGCGGTGCTAGTTCCTTGAGGGCCCGGCGATAGACTTCACGTTTGAAGGTCACCACCTGGCCCAACGGGTACCAGTAACTGACCCAGCGCCAGCCGTCGAATTCGGGCTTGCCGGTCAGATCCATCCGTACCTTGTTCTCGTCCGACTGCAAACGCAGCAGGAACCACTTCTGTTTCTGGCCAATGCACAGCGGCTGGCTGTTTGTACGCACCAGACGCTGGGGCAGACGATAGCGCAACCAGCCACGAGTGCAGGCAAGAATCTTCACATCCCGCTCTTCCAGGCCGACTTCTTCGTTCAATTCCCGGAAAAGTGCCTCTTCAGGTGTCTCGCGCGGATTGATACCACCCTGCGGGAACTGCCAGGCATCCTGGTTGATGCGCCGAGCCCAAAGCACCTGCCCGACATCATTGGCGAGAATGATGCCGACATTCGGGCGAAAACCATCGGAATCGATCACGGCACTCAACCTCGCAAACGCATGTTTCGGCATTGTTCCATAAAGGCCGCAAACGCAGCAATGCGAGCCTTTCTCGCGATGGGCAGCTCCGCTCAAAGCGGCTATTCTGGCCGCCCTTCGAAGCCTTGATGCAAGGAAAAACGACGTGCGTTTGGCTCTTTTCGACCTCGACAACACCCTGCTGGCCGGCGATAGCGATCACGCCTGGGGCGACTATCTGTGCGAACGCGGCATCCTCGACGGGATTGCCTACAAGGCGCGCAACGACGAGTTCTATCAGGATTACCTGGCGGGTCGCCTGAACATCCAGGACTACCTGAACTTCAGCCTGGAAATCCTGGGTCGCACCGAAATGGTGCGGCTTGACCAATGGCATCGCGAATTCATGCGCGATTGCATCGAGCCGATCATCCTGCCGAAGGGCGAAGCCCTGCTGGAAGAGCACCGCGCCGCCGGCGACAAGCTATTGATCATCACCGCCACCAACCGCTTCGTCACTGCGCCGATCGCGAAGCGCCTGGGCGTGGAAACCCTGCTGGCCACCGAGTGTGAAATGGCCGATGGCCGCTTCACCGGCCGCACCACCGACGTGCCCTGCTTCCGGGAAGGCAAGGTCACCCGCCTGGCGCGCTGGCTGCAGGAAACCGGCCTCAGCCTGGACGGCAGCAGCTTCTATAGCGACTCCCTGAACGACCTGCCCCTTCTGGAACAGGTGAGCCATCCGGTGGCAGTGGACCCCGACCCGAAACTGCGCGCCGAAGCACAGCAACGCGGCTGGCCGGTAATTTCGCTGCGCTAGGGCAGACGGTAGCGTGCGCCATGTGTCCCGGCTGAACACGCAGCGCACCCTACGAGGAAAGCCGGCCCGGGTCGGTCAGAGCGGCTTGACCACCATCAGCGCGTACACCACCACCAGCAATACCAACGCGAGAACCGCCAGCCAGGTGCGCACAGCCACATGGCTGGCCACCTGAGGCGCGAGAGGCGTGCCATCCCGAAGCGCCCGGCGCGCCAGGTTGCGTATACGCACCTGCAGCCAGAGCAGAGGCAGCCAGCAGAGCGCAGCCAGTAGATAGATTCCTACACTCCACAACAACCATCGCTGACCCAACGGCCAGCCTCCGACATTGGCCAGCGCCACGCCACTCAACGGCAAGAGCACCGCGGAACTGGCGATCAACCAGAATTCCAGCCTCACCAGAGAAGCGAAGGTCGCGGCCATTTGCCGAGGATCAGCCTCTTTCCACGCCCGACGGGCAAAGAACAGCCCAGTCAGCGCCGCGCCGAAGAGCACGGCGGCCAGCAAGCCATGGAAGGTCTTGAGCAGGAAATAGAGGGTCATGCCTGGCGCTTGCACCGCATCAAAGCGGTTTGGCCAGCATCATTGCCAGCACGGAGATGAACAGCAGCAGGCCGGCCATACCGTAGGCAGCACCGAACTTGAGGCTGCGGCGAACAGGTGCGGAAGCTGGTCCGCCATCGGCCAGAGCCTGCTCCCGCAGTCGAGCAACACGCCGAAACAGCAACAGCCACGCGATACAACCGAACAGGTAGAGGATGGCGCCGCCGAGCAACCAGGTCTGACCCAGCGGCAGACCAGCCAGGTTGACCATCCACCAGCCGCTGACCGGCAGTGATACGGCGGCGAGAATCAGCAGCGGCACGCCAACCAGCAGGATGCGCCGCAGGCTCGGGCCAATCAGCGCGGCATCGCCGGAGCGAAAATTGCGCCAGCCATACCACCCCAGCCCTGCCAACCCGCCGAAGAACAGCACGGTGGCCAGGCCGTGGAGGATGCGAAATACCAGATAGTTTTCCATGAAACGGGTCCTTGTCAGCGTGGGCGGCTGAGTCAAAGCCTAGCAGCCGCCCAATCCAGCACCCCGGTTTACGTCAGCCCAGGAAGAGCTGGTATGCCGGGTTGTCGCTCTCATCCCAGTAGGGATAGCCGATCTCGTCGAGGGCGGCATGCACCAGCGAGCGCTCCTCGGCCGGAACCTGCAGACCGGCCACCACACGACCGTCGGCTGCGCCGTGGTTGCGGTAATGGAACATGGTGATGTTCCAGCGGCCACCCAGCTTGTTGAGGAAGTTGAACAGCGCACCCGGACGCTCGGGGAACTCGAAACGGAATACCAGTTCATCGCTGATGCGCGCTGCGTGCCCGCCGACCATGTGACGGATATGCAGCTTGGCCAACTCGTTGTCGGTGAGGTCCAGCACCGGGAAGCCCTGGCTGCGCAGATTTTCCACCAGAACCGCACGTGGGTCGGTTTCCGGGTGAGTCTGCACGCCAACGAAGATGTGCGCTTCGGCGTCGGTGTTGTAGCGGTAGTTGAACTCGGTGATCTGACGCTTGCCGATGGCCTCGCAGAAAGCCTTGAAGCTGCCCGGGCGCTCCGGAATGGTCACGGCGATGATCGCCTCGCGCTTCTCGCCCAGCTCGGCGCGCTCAGCCACATGACGCAGGCGGTCGAAGTTGATGTTGGCGCCGGAGTCGATAGCCACCAGGGTTTGGTCGCGCACGCCTTCACGCTCGACGTACTTCTTGATCCCCGCCACCGCGAGGGCGCCGGCGGGCTCGGTGATGGAACGGGTATCGTCGTAGATGTCCTTGATCGCCGCACAGATTTCGTCGGTGCTGACGGTGATCACCTCATCCACATGCTGTTTGCAGATATCGAAGGTGTGCTGGCCGATCTGCGCCACGGCAACACCATCGGCGAACAACCCGACCTGCCCCAGCACCACACGCTCGCCAGCGGCCATGGCGGCCTGCAGGCAGTTGGAATCGTCCGGCTCGACGCCGATTACCTTCACCTCGGGGCGCAGGTATTTGACGAAGGCGGCGATGCCCGCGACCAGGCCGCCGCCTCCCACCGGCACGAAAATGGCGTCCAGGCGGCCGGGGTGTTGGCGAAGTATCTCCATCGCCACGGTGCCTTGGCCGGCGATCACTTCCGGATCATCGTAGGGATGGATGTAGACGTAGCCTTTCTCTTCCACCAGCTTCAGCGAGTGGGCCAGCGCCTCGGGGAAGGCATCACCGTGCAGTACAACCTTGCCGCCGCGGGCGCGAACGCCCTGCACCTTCAACTCCGGTGTAGTGCGCGGCATCACGATCGTCGCTTTCACGCCCAGCTCGCGGGCTGCCAGAGCAACGCCCTGGGCATGGTTGCCAGCCGATGCAGTGACCACACCTCGATTCAGCTCCTCGCGGGAGAGCTGGGCGATCTTGTTGTAAGCGCCTCGAATCTTGAAGGAATAGACCGGTTGCAGGTCCTCACGCTTGAGGAGGATCTGGTTGCCCAGGCGCTCGGTGAGCTGGCGGGCGGGCTGCAGCGGGGTTTCCACGGCGACGTCGTAGACGCGCGAGGTCAGGGTCTTCTTCACGTATTCTTCGAGCATCGCGGCTTCACTGGCGGGCATTTCACGGGAGGACCGAGTCTACCGCAGGGATTCGTCGGGCGACCACAGAGAATGCGGGGTTTTGCCCAGCCGACCGGCTATAATTCGCGCCCTCGACACTCCTCCTATCGGACCTCCCCAGCATGACCCAGGACCAGCTCAAGCAGGCCGTCGCCCAGGCCGCCATCGACTTCATCCTCCCCAAGCTCGGTGAAAAGAGCATCGTCGGTGTCGGCACCGGCTCTACCGCCAACTTTTTCATCGATCTGCTGGCTCAGCACAAGATGGCCTTCGACGGCGCCGTAGCCAGCTCCGAGGCCACGGCCCAGCGCCTGAAGGGGCACGGCATTCCCGTATACGACCTGAACGGCGTCAGCGACCTGGAGTTCTATGTCGACGGCGCCGACGAGAGCAACGAGCGCCTCGAGCTGATCAAAGGCGGTGGCGCTGCCCTGACCCGTGAGAAGATCGTCGCGGCGGTAGCCAAGACCTTCATCTGCATCGCCGACGAGAGCAAGCTGGTTCCGCTGCTTGGCGCCTTCCCGCTGCCGGTGGAAGTCATCCCCATGGCCCGCAGCCATGTGGCTCGCCAGCTGGTGAAACTGGGCGGCGACCCGGTTTACCGCGAAGGCGTGTTGACCGACAACGGCAACATCATCCTCGATGTGCACAACCTGCAGATCGACAGCCCGGTGAAGCTCGAAGAGCAGATCAACAACATCGTCGGCGTGGTCACCAACGGCCTGTTCGCTGCTCGCGCGGCCGACCTGCTGCTGCTCGGCACCAAGGACGGCGTCAGGAGCATGACTGCCTGACGCGGGCTCCCGGCCTGCGGGAAACCGTCTAGATTTGTTGGCTACGGCGTCTCTCGGCGCCGTCCACTGCCACGAACGAGGAGGTGCCCCATGGCCGGGAAATTCCACCTGAAGAAGGCCAACGATGGCCAGTTCCACTTCAATCTGAACGCCGGCAACGGCGAAACCATCCTCACCAGTGAACGGTACAAGGCCAAGGATTCCGCCTTGAACGGTATCGAGTCGGTCCGCAAGAACGCTGCTCGCGACGGTGCCTTTGAAAGCAAGACCGCCAGCAACGGCAAGTTCTATTTCGTGCTCAAGGCCACCAACGGCCAGGTCATCGGCCAGAGCCAGATGTACGCCAGCTCCTCCAGCGCCAGCGCGGGCATCGAATCGGTAAGAAACAACGCCCCCGGCGCCACCCTAAACGACGAAAGCTGATCAGTCGCTTGCCTGCTTACGGAACACGTAGAACAGGTTCGGCTCGCTGACCAGATAGAGGTTGCCGTCGTTATCCATGGCCACCCCTTCGGCCTGCGGCACCGCTCGCTGCAGGCCGTGCATGCCACGCAGCAGAGAGAGCGTGCTGATTGGGCGGCCATCGGCGTTAAGCTCCAGCACCAGCCGCGACTCGTCCGACAGCGCCAGCAAATGGCCGCTGCGCTCCTCGTATTGCAGGCTGGAAAGGTCACGAACGAAGAGCCGGGCATCACGCTTCGGGTCGTCCACCACGTGCACCGCGAACGGCTTGTCCGGATTGGTATGGGGGAATCCGTGGATCTCGTAGATGCGCACCGGGTCGCGTTCCTTGGCCACGAACAGGCGCTGCCCGATGGAGTCGTAGGCCAGGCCCTCGAAGCCCTTGTTTCCAGAAAGGCCGATGCCCAGGGACAGCTGCTGCGACGCACTGGCATCGATGGAGGTGGTGTTCTCTTCGACACGCACCTTGATGAGACGCTGCAGGCGCTCGTCGGTGATCACGTAGACGCCCTTGCTGATGTACTCGATGGCTTCCGGGTCGCCAAAACCCACCAACTGGATGCGGCGAATCAGGTTCCCGTCGAGGGACAGCTCGATGATTTCCGGACGCTGGTTGGTAACGGTAAAGAGGCTGTGGCGATCCGGGTCGTAGGTCAGCGCGGAGACGTCGTCCGACAATCCCTCGATGGGCTTGGCCTCGATGGCCACCTGGTAGTCCGGCAGCCAGATGGAACGCTCCCGCCACTCGGCGGCGTGGCGCCATTCTTGCAGCGCGAACAGACCGCGTTCGAAAAGCCGGAACTGCTGGGCGGCAATACCGAGCAGCACCAGCAGTAGCACCAGGAAAGCGCTGACCAGGCGCCACGGGGTCAAGAATGAACGCATCGATCAGGACTCTGGGGTTCAGGACGCGGCGAAGGATACAGAGCGCACCGGACTTCTACCTGAATTGAAGCTTAAAGCCCGCGGACAGGATATGGCGGGCGTTACAAAAGGGGACGGACATGGCCACCTCGCTGCTACCGGAAGAGCGCGCACTCACCACTCTGCACACTATCGCCCTGGCCGTGACCACATTGGCCAGCAGCGGCACCGACCGCCAGCTCCTGCTCGACGGCAGTGGCGTTTGCTGCGCCGATCTCGACACTCCCGACAAACTGATCACCCACGCCCAGGAATTGCGCGTCTTCGCCAATGCCCTGGCGATCACCCGCGATCCCTCGCTGGGCCTGTCCCTCGGCCTGCGCATGCACGTATCCGCCTACGGCATGCTCGGCTACCCGATGCTCGCCAGCCGCACCCTGCGCGATGCCCTGACCATCGCCCTCGGGCATCCGGCGCTGCTGGGCACCTACTTCAAGCTGAGCCTGGAGGAAAATGACGGCGAGGCGTGCCTCGTTGCGGTCGGCTACCGCTACGCGCCCGAGCTGACGGTGTTCAACAGCGAACTTTGCCTGACCTCGCTGCTCACCGTATTGCAGGACCTGCTCGGCACCAGCATTCGCCCGGCGCGGGTCTGCCTGTCCTATCGCCCGCCGCTGCATGCCGCCACCTATGAACAGATACTTGGCTGCCCAGCTGAATTCGGAGCCTCCCGCAATGCCCTCTGCTTCGATGCAGCCCTGCTCGACCGGACCCTGCCCCTGGCCGACCCGGTGACCTGCCACTACGGCCTGCAGCAATGCCTGAAGCTGGACGCCCAACTCAACAGCCGCCATGACGTGCTCGACCAGATCCGCCACCACCTGGCCGGCAACCTGCGCGACGCATGCGACCTGGACAGCGTCGCGCGCCAGTTGCACCGCTCCGAGCGCACCCTGCGTCGCCACCTGCAGCAGCTGAACACCAGTTTCCAGCGCCTGCTGGACGAAGTGCGCTACGACAAGGCGCGCCAGTTGCTGGTGCAGACCGACCTGCCCATCTACCTGATCGCCGAACAGCTCGGCTACAGCGAAACCGCGAGCTTCCGGCATGCCTTCCAGCGCTGGAGCGGGCAGTCACCGAGCCTGTATCGCCGCTAGGCCTGCCAGAGGCCATTGCGGGGGCGAATGAACTCGCCCCCGCAGGCTCCTTCTCGCCGCTTCGCGACCTTAATGACCGCCCGCAACTTGGCCGAAAATATCCCCTTTTGACCTGATCTATCGTTCTGCACCTACTAGGCTGCTGACAGAATCGGGACAAACAAGGGCCGCTTCACCAGCAGAAAAAGAAAAGCCCAATAAGAAAAAATCCTTAGAGCTTGTGATCAGCATGACTAGCGCGATCAGCGTCGAACGTGTGTGCATGGAGTTCGGTGATCCGGGGCAGGGCGTGAAGGCCCTCGACGATGTTTCCCTGGAAATCCGCGCCAACGAGTTCTTCACCCTCCTCGGCCCGTCCGGCTGCGGCAAGACCACTCTCTTGAGGCTCATCGCGGGCTTCGAGCAACCCAGCTCCGGCGCCATCCGCCTGTACGGCGAGCCGATGCAGGGCCTCCCGCCATTCCGCCGCCCGGTCAACACCGTGTTCCAGAGCTACGCCCTGTTCCCCCACATGACCGTGGCCCAGAACATCGCCTTCGGCCTGGAGATGCGCGGGCTCTCCCGCAGCGAAATCGAGCAGACGGTGCAGCGCATGCTGGAACTGGTGAAGTTACCGGATGTGGGCAAACGCCGCGCCGACCAGCTTTCCGGCGGCCAGCAGCAGCGCATCGCTTTGGCGCGCTCGCTGGCCAACAAGCCCAAGGTGCTGCTACTGGACGAATCGCTCTCTGCGCTGGACCAGAAACTGCGCAAGGAAATGCAGATCGAGCTCAAACGCCTGCAGCACGAGACCGGCATCACCTTCATCTTCGTTACCCATGACCAGGAAGAAGCCCTGACCATGTCCGACCGCATCGCGGTGATGAGCAAGGGTCGCGTCCTCCAGGTCGGCACTCCGACGGAAATCTACGAAGCGCCCCTGAATCGCACGGTGGCGGACTTCATCGGCGAAACCAACTTCCTGGAGGGCGAAGCCCTGGAGCGCGGAGTGCTGTTGCCCGACGGTCAGTTGCTCAGCGCCTTCAGCCCGCGCCGTGGTGCCGTGACCCTGGCGATCCGTCCGGAGCGCACCTGCCTAGACGAGCAGGGCAACCTGGCAGGTGAGATCGAGAACGTGGTCTATGTCGGCACCGATACCGTGTACCACCTGAATATCGCCGGGCAGAGCGGCTTCCGAGTTCGCCAGCAGAACCGCAATGGCGCGCTGAACGTCTATTCGGCCGGTGAGAAGGTGCGAGTACAGGTACCCGGTGAAGCCATCCGGGTACTGGTCGAATGAGCACCCTGCGCGCCCAGGCGGAACGCCGCCAATTACGTCGGCGCCTGGCACTGACCAGCCCGGCCATGCTCGCCCTGCTGGTGTTCCTGGTGCTCCCACTGGGGATCATGTTCCTGGTGTCGATCCTGGCCCCGGGCGACTATGGCGGCGTGAAATGGGACCAGTATTCGCTGGAGGCCTATGTCAACTTCCTCTACGAACGCGATCTGGATGACAGCCTGGTGTTCAACACCGACTACCTGCAGATCTTCCAGCGCTCGTTCTGGCTGTCGGTACTGACCACTGTCGGCTGCCTGCTGATCGGATTCCCCACCGCGCTCTATCTGGCGCTACAGAGCGAGCGCAAACGCAACCTGCTGCTGTTCCTGGTCACCGTTCCCTTCTGGACCAACCTGCTGGTGCGGGTCTATGCGTGGATCCTGCTGCTACGCAACGGCGGTCTGGTGGACAGCGGCCTCGGCGTATTCGGCCTCTCGGACGGCGCGCTCGGCCTGCTGTACACGGATGTGGCGGTGGTAATCGGCCTGCTCTACACCTTCTTGCCGTTCATGGTGCTGCCCATCTACACCAGCCTGGAGAAGCTCGACTGGCGCCTGGTGGAAGCCGCCTTCGACCTCGGTGCCAACCGTTTCCAGGCCCTGCGCCGAGTCATCGTACCGCTGGCCATGCCCGGCATAGTCGCCGGCGCGATCCTGGTGTTCATCCCGTCGCTCGGCAACTACATCATTCCCGAGCTGCTCGGGGGTGGTAAGTCACTGATGATCGGCAACCTGATCCAGCTGCAGTTCGGTGCATCCCACAACTGGCCACTGGGCGCGGCACTGTCCTTCGCCCTGCTCGGCTTCGTGTTGCTGGCGATGCTGCTCTACAGCCTGCGCTTCAAGCAGGCCGCCGACGGAGGCCATCCATGAACATGCAGAACCCGCTCTGGCGATTCACCGGCGTACGCCCCACCGCCTGGCTGTTCTTCGCCTTCCTCTATGTACCGATCCTGGTGCTGGTGGCACTGAGCTTCAACGGCGGGCAGTCGGCGACGATCTGGGAAAGCTTCAGCCTCAAGTGGTACTCGGTGGTAGCCAACGATCCGGAAATCGTCCGCGCTGCGAAGAACTCGCTGATCGTTGCCACCTTCGCCACCCTGATCGCCACCGCCCTGGCCACCCTCGCCGCCCTGGGGATGCGCGGCCGCGCCTTCCGCGGACAGACATTGATGAGCGGGGTGCTCGGCCTGCCGCTGCTGGTGCCGGAGATCGTCACCGCCGTGGCCACCCTGATGTTCTTCGCCTTCATCGGCCTGAAGCTTTCGCTGTTCACCATCCTTATCGCCCACGTGGTGTTCTGCATTCCATTCGCCTACTTGCCAATCCGCGCCCGCCTGGAAGGCATGGACCCGCGCCTGGCCGAAGCCGCAGCCGATCTCTACGCCTCCCCCTGGAAGGCTTTCTGGAAGGTGACCTTCCCGCTGCTGATGCCCGGCATCCTTTCCGGCGCCATGCTCGCGTTCATCATTTCCATGGACGACTTCGTCATCACCTACTTCGTCGCCGGCGCCGGTTCCACGACCCTGCCGGTGTACATCTTCAGCTCGATCAGAATGGGTATTTCGCCAAAGATCAACGCGATATCCTCGATTATCCTCGTGATTTCCATAGCTTTCGTTGCATTGTCCTACTACGTCGGGCAGCGCAAGCGCTGACCCGTCCTCGACCAGCAAGGAGCTTGACCATGACACGTCGTACCCCGCTCGCACTTGCCGTACTGTTCGCCTCCGGCCTTGCCGGCTCGGCCCAGGCGGCAGGGACCCTGCACTTCGCCAACTGGTCGGACTACTACCCGCCGGAGCTGTTGAAGAAATTCGAGAAGGACACCGGCATCAAGGCCACCCTGGATGCCTACGACAGCAACGAGACCTTGCTGGCCAAGCTCAAGGCAGGCGGCGGCGCCTACGACGTGGTGGTGCCGTCCGATAGCTTCATCCAGATCATGGCCGGTGACGGACTGCTGCAGAAACTCGACAAGACCAAGCTACCCAACCTGAAGAACCTCAAGGCCAACTTCCAGACTCTCGACTTCGACCCTGGCCACGACTACAGCGTGCCTTACCTCTGGGGCACCACCGGCTACAGCTATGACAGCAAGCAGGTGCCGGGCGGCAAGCTGGACGAGAGCTGGAAGCCCTTCTTCGAGCCATCGGCCGAACTGAAGGGCAAGGTTGTCGCGTTGAACTCAATCGAAGACCTGTACATAGCCGCGTCTCACTATCTGTCGATCGACCAGTGCACCGAAGATCCGAAGGAAGCGAAGAAGATCCAGGACCTCCTGCTGGCACAGAAGCCGCTGCTCGCGATGTACAACAGCGATGGCACCATCGAGCGCATGGCCGCCGGCGAAGTGGCCATGCACATGCAGTGGAACGGCGCCTTCCATCGCGCCCACGCCCAGCGCGAAAGCCTGGTCTACGTCTATCCGAAGGAAGGCATCCACGTCTTCATCGATAACCTCGTGATCCCCAAGGACGCGGTGAACGTCGAGGAAGCCCACGCCTTCATCAACTGGATGATGCTGCCGGAGAACATCGCCGCCGCCTCCAACTTCGCCAAGTACAACAACGCCATCGAGGGCTCGGACAAGTTCATGGAGAAGGAGCTGTTCGACGATCCGGCCATCAACACCCCGCAAGACAAGCTTGATCGCCTGCGTACCTTCAAGCTCTGCTCGCCCAAGGCCCTGAGCCTGCGCAGCAAGGTATGGACGAAGCTGAAGAAGTAAGCCCCATTCGGAAGGGTGCGCGCAGCGCACCCTTCCCATTCTCGCCTGTCGCCCCCCTGTTCACGCCCAGAGCTTGCCGGGGAGCTGTCGCTTTTCAGATCGACCCATGGCGCCCTCCGAACCCTCGAATGATGGACTGGCGGAGCGCAGGACACCCTACGCACTGGTTCCTTCTTTCTTAGAGAGAGTCGTTACTCCGGCCAGCCATATTGGCCATTTCGATCCCTTTTTGACCCTTTGCGGGGTTCTTCGACTTGCCGGGCGCTGACAAAATCGAAGCGCATGCCACTAGCGGGCGCCTCACTGCGGCGCCGATTCAACAAAAAAAATGGCTAGAGAGATATGACGATGTCCCGTGCACCTGCGCCTCGAACCGCCCTTCCCTCTTCCGTCCAACGGACGCCGCAACTCCACCCTTACTGAATGCCCGCGCACAGCCGGATGCGCAACGGACCCGGCCTCGCACGCGCATGGATGGCTCGCATCGCGACCCAGGCGCCGCCCAGCGGCGCGCAGTAGATTGGAGAGAAGAATAAATGCCCACCCCGTCCGCCGGCCTCGAAAACAGCGGCAGCGTGCCCAACGATTTCACCCACAGCGCCCAGGGAACCTCCCTGCGCCGGATACTCGGGCTGCCCGCCCTGGTGTTCTTCGGCCTCGTCTACATGGTGCCGCTGACCATCTTCACCACCTACGGCGTGGTCACGCAGATGACTGGCGGCCGCACCGCCCTGGCCTACGTGGTCACTCTGCTGGCGATGATCTTCACCGCCTTGTCGTACAGCTTCATGGTCCGTCGCTATCCCATCGCCGGCTCCGCGTACTCCTATACCAGCCTCAGCTTCGGCGCCGGCGCGGGCTTCCTCACTGGCTGGTCGCTGCTGCTGGATTACCTGTTCCTGCCGATGATCAACTACCTGGTGATCGGCCTGTTCCTCAACGTGGCCTTCCCCGAAGTACCGGCCTGGGTCTTCGTGGTCAGCGCCATTGCCCTGGTCACCGCACTGAATGTTCGCGGCATCAATTCGGTGTCGAGCATGAGCAACCTGATCGTGGCCGCCCAGGTGATCTTCGTCCTGGTGTTCCTGGCCATGGCCGGCAAGAGCCTGTTCGGTGCCCCCATCGATTTCACCGCGCCCTTCGTCGGCGACGGTAGCCAGCCCGGCCTGGCGCCCCTGATGGCTGGTGCGGCAGTGCTCTGCCTGTCGTTCCTCGGGTTCGATGCGGTATCGACGCTGGCCGAGGAAGCCCGCGATCCGAGGCGCGACATCCCGCGCGCCATCGTCATCACCACCCTGATTGCCGGCGTGCTGTTCTTCGTCCTGGCGCTCGTCGCCCAGTTGGTATTCCCCGGCAGCGCCTTCCAGGACGTGGACGCCGCGGCCAATGAAGTGATGCTGAAAGCCGGTGGCCAGTTCCTCGCGGCCTTCTTCACTGCCATCTATGTTGCCGGCTCCGTCGGCTCGGCCCTGGCTTCCCAGGCCTCGGTGTCGCGCATCCTCTACAGCATGGGTCGCGACGGCATCCTTCCGCGTCGCCTGTTCGGCACCCTGTCCGGGCGCTTCCAGACGCCGACTACTGCCATCCTGATTGTCTCGGCCGTATCGCTGCTGGCGGTGGTTATCGACCTCGCGACCCTCGCTTCGATGATCAGCTTCGGCGCCCTGGTGGCCTTCTCCGCCGTGAACCTCGCGGTGATTCGCACCCACCTGTTCGACCGCCGCCCGCGCCAGTCGGGTGACCTGTTGCGCTACGGCCTGATCCCGGCCATCGGTTTCGCCCTGATCGCCTGGCTCTGGACCAGCCTCTCGGGCCTGACCCTGGCGATCGGCCTCGGCTGGTTCGTCGTAGGCGTGGCCTACCTCGCCGTGCAGACCAGCGGATTCCGCCGCAAGGCGCCGCACGTGCAATTCTCCGAATTCGAATGACCCAGATGAAACCGCTAGCCGAAAGGAGACGCTGATGCTGACGATCTATTCCGACGACCACCACCTGCACCACGGCAAGCACGAACTGATCGGGGGCCAATTCACCCCCTGCTTCGAGAAGCCAAGCCGCGCCGACATGGTGCTGGACCGCGCCAAGGCGGTGAACCTCGGCCCCATCCAGGCACCAGTTGACTTCGGCCTGTCGCCCATCCTGCGGGTGCACAGCGAAGGGTTCGTGAACTTCCTGAAGAACGCCTGGAGCGACTGGCAGGCCAAGGGCCGCAGCCATGACATGCTACCCATCGCCTGGCCGACCCGACGCCTGCGCCAGGTGGAACCCACCGACATCGATGGGCGCTTGGGCTACTACTCCTTCGATGCTGGCGCGCCCATCACCGCTGGCACCTGGCAGGCCATCACCAGCTCTGCCAATGTCGCCCTCAGCGGCGAGGCGGAACTGCGCAAAGGTGCTCGCGGCATCTTCTCCCTGTGCCGGCCACCGGGCCACCACGCCGCCGCCGACTACATGGGCGGCTACTGCTACCTGAACAACGCCGCCATTGCCGTGCAGTCCATGCTGGACGCTGGCGCCAAGCGGGTCGCAGTGCTGGACGTGGACTACCACCACGGCAACGGTACCCAGGACATCTTCTACGACCGCGCCGACGTACTCTTCACCTCGATACACGGTGATCCGCGCTTCGAGTACCCCTACTACCTGGGCTTCGCCGACGAAAAAGGTGTGGGTGCGGGGGAAGGCTTCAATTTCAACTACCCACTGGCCTCGGGCATCGACTGGTCGGTATGGAGCCTCGCCCTCGCCGACGCCTGCCGGCAGATCGCCGAATACGCCCCAGATGCGCTGGTGGTTTCGCTGGGTGTGGACACCTACAAGGAAGACCCCATTTCGCAGTTCAAGCTGGATAGCCCGGACTACCTGCGCATGGGCGAAATCATCGGCAAGCTCGGCCTGCAGACGCTGTTCGTAATGGAAGGGGGTTATGCGGTGGAGGAGATCGGCATCAACGCGATCAATGTATTGCAGGGGTTCGATAGCGTGGCGTGAGGGGCCCTGGGAAATGGCATTTGTGGGGGCGAAATCATTCGCCCCCACAGAGTTTTATCAGTTGACCCGCTCGACGAATTCCACATCCACCTCGCGACCCATCAGGTCGCGATCCACTTCGCCGGTCAGCTTGACCGTAGCCTTGTCGTCGATGGACATCGGCGGCCAGTCTTCATCGTCGATTTCCACCTTCATGGTGCCAGTGGAGTCCTTGAACTCGTAGATATCACCCTTGATGCGCTTGACGATCTGCCCCTGCAGCACCACCGGTGCATCGTCGGCGGCCTCCAGCGCGGCCGCGACAGTGGTGATCTGGGAAGTGGCGCCGGGGCCGGTGTAGCTGTTGGCCAAGGCGGCAGTAGAGAACAGCGGCGCGGCCAGCAGGGCGAGGTATTTGGTTTTCATGGTCGTGATTCCGTTGAGTGGTTGACGGAATCAGGCTAGGGCGGCTGGCTGAAACGAGGCTTAAAAGCGCCTTAAGCGAAGCTTAAAGACAGGCGCTCCCGGTGATCAGGATTCACCTGGTGGCTCGCCACCCGGCACTGGCCACCAACTCCTTGCGGAACACGTAGAACAGGTTTGGCTCACTGACGACGTAGATGTCGCCACTCTCGTCCATGGCCACACCTTCGGCGCGGGGGATGCGGTTTTCCAGGCCATTCATGCCGCCGAGCAAGCTGATGAAGCTGACAGGCTCGCCCTGCTCGTCCAGCTCCAGCAGCAGATTGGACTGGGCGGAGAGCACCAGCAGATGGCCGGTGCGCGGATCGATGCTGAGTGCGGAGAGATTGCGCATACCCAGGCCATAGCTGGGCAACGGTCGAAGTACATCGCTGAGGCCTTCGCTGCCGTCGCTGCCGAGGCTGAACAACGCAACGGGGCCACGCTCCTTGCCGAGAATAAGCCGGCCCTGGGCCGGGTCCCAGGCGATGCCTTCGAAGCCCTTGTTGCCCGAGTCGGGGAAACCGAGGTCGAACTCAGGCGTACTACCGGCGCTCAACTCGCGGGTTTCCGGGTCCAGCTCGAAAATCGACAAGGTGCGGCGGCGTTCATCGGTCACCGCAACATGGCCACCTTCCAGCACGGCTACACCTTCGGGGTTGGAGAAGCCCTTCAGTGGAATCTTGCGCAGTACCTCGCCGTCTCGGCTCAGCTCCACCAGGGTGGGTGACTTGCCGGTGACGGTGAACAGGGTACCGGTAACAGGGTTGTAGGCCAGGTCGGAGGTTTCGTCGTTCTCCAGGCCCGCCAGGGGCTTGCCCTGCAGCACGGCCTTGTAGCCTGGCAGCCAGATGCTGGCGGCGCGCTGCTCCTGGCTCACCTGCTGCTCGCCGAACCACACCAGCGCACGGTCATCCCAGTGCATGTACCGGGTCAGCGCGGTGGCGCCGACAGCAACGGCGACCAGGCCCAGGATCAGTCGGCGACGGCGAACGAACGACAGAAGGCGGCGCGGCATCGGGTACTACTCGAAGAAGGGGTCGGCAAGAGATAGCCAAATGCCAGTGAAAGTTCCGTAAAACCCCGACCGGCGGTCGGCCGGGTCAGATGACCCGGCTTTCGAAACTGCTGTGCCCTACCAGCTCCAGCACCAGCTCATCGCCCTGGTTCAGCGGGCCAACGCCCACCGGAGTGCCGGTGAGGATGACGTCGCCCGGCTGCAGGCTGAAGTGGCCGGCCATGTGCTGGATGAGCGGCAGGATGGCGTTGAGCATGTCACGGCTGTTGCCGTCCTGGCGGACTTCTCCGTTGACGCTCAGGCGGATGCCGATGTCGTCGAGGCGCTCCGGGGCGTCGCCCGGCACGAAGGGCGCCAGCACACAGGCGCCATCGAAGGATTTGGCGATTTCCCAGGGCAGGCCCTTCTCCTTCAGTTTCGCCTGCACGTCGCGCAGGGTCAGGTCCAGTGCCGGGGCGAAGCCGGAAATGGCGTCGCGCACTTCCTCTTCATCGGGACGACGCGACAGCGGCTTGCCGATCAGCACAGCGATTTCTGCCTCGTAGTGCACCGCACCACGATCCAGCGGAATGCTGAATCCACCCACCAGCGGCACCACGCAGGAACCGGGCTTGATGAACAGCAGCGGTTCGGTCGGCACTGGATTGTTCAGTTCCTTGGCGTGCTCGGCGTAGTTACGACCGACGCAAACCACCTTGCCCAGGGAAAAGTGGATAGGGGTGCCATCGACATACTGGTGCTGGTAGCTCATTTACCGACTCCTGAACGGTATCCATACGAAACAGGCGGTGGATCGCTCCACCGCCTGCCTGTCTGCTCAACTAAAGATTTTTCCGGGGTTCATGATCCCGTTGGGATCGAACACTGCCTTGATCGCCTTCATCACGGCAATCTCAGGCTCCGAGCGGCTATAGCCGAGGTAATCGCGCTTGGTCATCCCCACGCCGTGCTCGGCAGAGATGGAGCCGTTGTACTTCTGCACGGTCTCGAACACCCACTTGTTCACGGTGGCGCACTTGGCGAAGAACTCGTCCTTGGACAGGTTATCCGGCTTGAGAATGTTCAGGTGCAGGTTGCCGTCACCGATGTGGCCGAACCAGACCACTTCGAAGTCCGGGTAATTGGCTTCGACGATCGCATCGATGTCGTGCAGGAAGGCCGGCACTTTGGAAACGGTGACCGAAATGTCGTTCTTGTATGGCGTCCAGTGGGAGATGGTCTCGGAGATGTACTCGCGCAGTTTCCAAAGGTTCTGCAGCTGTTGCTCGCTCTGGCTCATGACGCCGTCCAGCACCCACCCCTGCTCGACGCAGTGCTCGAAGGTGGCCAGGGCATCGTTGGCGATTTCTTCACTGGCGGCTTCGAATTCCAGCAGCGCGTAGAACGGGCAATCGGTCTCGAAGGGCGCCGGCACGTCGCCGCGAGCCAGGACCTTGGCCATGGCCTTGTCGGAGAAGAACTCGAATGCGGTGAGGTCCAGCTTGCTCTGGAAGGCGTGGAGCACCGGCATGATGGAATCCAGGTCCGGCGAGCCCAGCACCATGGCAGTGAGGTTCTTCGGCGCGCGATCCAGGCGCATGGTGGCTTCGACCACGAAGCCCAGGGTGCCTTCAGCGCCGATGAACAGCTGGCGCATGTCGTAGCCGGTGGCGTTCTTGATCAGGTCCTTGTTCAGCTCCAGCAGGTCACCGGCGCCAGTGACCACTTTCAGGCCGGCGACCCAGTTGCGGGTCATACCGTAGCGAATCACCTTGATTCCGCCAGCATTGGTGCCGATGTTGCCGCCAAGCTGGCTGGAACCGGCGGAAGCGAAGTCCACCGGGTAGTACAAGCCCTTTTCCTCGGCGAAGTTCTGCAGCTGCTCGGTGATCACGCCTGGCTGGCAGACCACGGTGCGGTCGAACTCGTTGAATTCGAGGATCTGGTTCATATAGTCGAAGGCGACGACCACTTCGCCGTTGGCCGCCACGGCTGCAGCGGACAGGCCGGTACGACCGCCGGACGGCACCAGCGCCACCTTGTGCTGGTTGGCCCAGCGAACGATGGCCTGGACCTGCTCGATGCTCTTGGGAAACACGATGGCGCTGGGCGCGGGGGCGAAATGCTTGGTCCAGTCCTTGCCATAGGCGTCCAGGGAAGCGGCGTCGGTCAGCACCTTGCCGGGGTCAACCAGGGTCTTCAGCTCTTCGATCAGGGCAGCGTTGGTCATCAGCGAAACTCTCAAATCATTCATGGTCGCCCTGAGAACGTTTCAGGTCGCAACCGAGCAAGGAAAAAGGAGATCATGCTAGCATACGCACCCCGCGAATCGTGCGCTCCAGCCGATTTTCCGGGTAGCAGCCCGCGCTCCCCCACGGCCCGCTTCTGACATTTTTACCGGGATACATAGGTACGCAGATGAGCAAGACCTCTCTCGAAAAGAGCAAGATCAAGTTCCTTCTCCTCGAAGGCGTCCACCAGAACGCCGTGGACACCCTGAAGGCCGCCGGCTACACCAACATCGAGTACCTCAAGGGCGCACTCTCGGGTGACGAACTGAAGGAAAAGATCGCCGACGTGCATTTCATCGGCATCCGCTCGCGCACCCAGCTCACCGACGAGGTGTTCGACTGCGCCAAGAAGCTCATCGCCGTCGGCTGCTTCTGCATTGGCACCAACCAGGTCAACCTCAATGCCGCCCGCGAGCGTGGCATCGCCGTATTCAACGCCCCATACTCCAATACCCGTTCGGTAGCCGAACTGGTGCTGGCCGAGGCCATCCTGCTGCTGCGCGGTATTCCGGAGAAGAACGCCTCCTGCCACCGCGGCGGCTGGATCAAGTCCGCAGCCAACTCCTTCGAAATCCGCGGCAAGAAGCTGGGTATCGTCGGCTACGGCTCCATTGGCACCCAGCTCTCCGTGCTGGCCGAAGCGCTTGGCATGCAGGTGTTCTTCTATGACACCGTGACCAAGCTGCCGCTGGGCAACGCTACCCAGGTGGGCAACCTGCACGAACTGCTGGGCATGTCCGACATCGTCTCCCTGCACGTGCCCGAGCTGCCGTCCACCCAGTGGATGATCGGCGAGAAGGAAATCCGCGCCATCAAGCCGGGCGGCATCCTGATCAACGCCGCCCGCGGCACCGTCGTGAAGCTGGACGCCCTGGCCGAAGCCATCAAGGACGAGCACCTGATCGGCGCCGCCATCGACGTGTTCCCGGTCGAACCCAAGTCCAACGACGAGGAGTTCGAGAGCCCGCTGCGTGGCCTGGACCGCGTGATCCTGACCCCGCACATCGGCGGCTCCACTGCCGAAGCCCAGGCCAACATCGGCCTGGAAGTGGCCGAGAAGCTGGTGAAGTACAGCGACAACGGCACCTCGGTGTCCTCCGTGAACTTCCCGGAAGTGGCCCTGCCGTCCCACCCGGGCAAGCACCGCCTGCTGCACATTCACGAGAACGTGCCGGGCGTGATGAGCGAGATCAACAAGGTGTTCGCCGACAACGGCATCAACATCTCCGGCCAGTACCTGCAGACCGACGAGAAAGTCGGCTACGTGGTGATCGATGTCGATGCCGACTACTCGGACCTCGCCCTCGAGAAGCTGCAGCACGTGAATGGCACCATCCGCAGCCGAGTCCTCTTCTGAATCGGGGCAGCTGCGAGTCGGCGATCATTCGCCGGACATGAAAAAGGGAGGCCTCGGCCTCCCTTTTTCTTTTCCGGCGTCTTTACTTGACGATCACAGTGATCTTTTCCGCTATCACCGGCGGGTCCAGTGGCACATGGTTCTTGTCCCCCACCAGCAGTTGCAGGCTGTGTTTGCCGGGCGGAAGGGTGACCTGGGTTTCGGTCTGGCCCTTGCCGAAGTGGCGGACGTTATCGGTCATGGGCAGGGGCATATCCATCGCTGGCGCCTGGTCCAGGTCAATCAGCAGGTGGTGATGGCCAGTGGCGGGCGCATCGACGCCAGCCGGCGCGACGCCCATGCCCTGGAGGCCGAATTTCACCGTGAAGGTCTGGCCAACGGTGGCGCCATCAGCCGGTTCGATGAAGTACACCTTTGCGCCATCCGGCGCCGGGGTGCGCGGAACAGCCGCGTGGGTGGCGGTGGCGGCGCCAAGCAGCAGGGCGCCAAGGCTCAGGAAAGACAAAGTCCTCATTACACATCTCCATGTTTTTGTGAGCCAGACACCAGACCCGATGCAACCAGTTAGGTTCACTCGCTGTCCGAGCAAGGCGCTGCACCCGCGCCAGCGAAAAACATAACGAGACGAGGAAGTTCCCCATGCGCCTGCTTTACTGCCTGCCCACTCTATTCGCCCTATTGAGCCCCCTGGCCCAGGCCGAACTGCTTGACGATGTATGGGAACGCGGCAGCCTGCGCATTGCCCTGGAGGAGAACAATCCACCCTACAGCTACCGGGAAAACGACAAACTGACCGGCTTCGACGTGGCGCTGGGGCGCGCCCTGGCTGCGGAGATGAATGTGGATGCGGAGTTCGTCGTGGACGACGACGGCAAGATGCTCGAAGGCTTGCAGAGCGGTCGCTACGACATTGCCCTGGACCGCGTCGCGGCACCAGCTGAGGGCGAGCAGACCCTGGAGTTCAGCGAACCCTACGTCTTCCCGGTAAGCGAGAGTGAGGGCAACCTGGCGCAGCCTATGACGATTCCCTTCCAGAAGGGCAATCCCGCCTTCCGCGACACCCTCAACCGCGCCCTGACCAAGCTGCGCAGCGAGGGCAAGCTCGGTGCGTTGTCTGCGCAATGGCTGGGCAAGGATCTCAGCCAGCCCCCGGCTGCCGCCAAGCGTTGAACCTCAGTCTTCGTCCAGTTCGGCCAGGCGTGCAGCCGCCTGGGCCAGTTCCTCTTCGCTGAAGACTTCGACACCCGCGCGGCGCAGGGCTGCGGCGGTAACGCCTTCACCGGCGACTCGAACGCCGCTGAAACTACCGTCATAGTTTTCCCGATTGCCGCAGGATGGGCTGCGGGCCTTGAGCAACGCGATACGGATGCGGTTACGCGCCACCAGATCCAGAGCGATGCGCGCACCGGTGACGAACGCGTCGGTCACATCCTGGCCGTCGTCGGTGAGCACCGGCAGCTCGCCGTCCAGCACAGCGGCGCCGCGACCGCCGGCGATCTCGGCCGCTGCCCGCGGCGTCGGCAAGCCACCGGCCACTTCCGGGCAAAGCGGCACGATGCGCCCCTCCGCCTGCCAGCGCTCCAACAGGTCGAACGGGCCGTGGGCGCCACCGTCATAGCGTACTTTCTGCCCAAGCAGGCAACGACTGACCAGGATCTTCTGCATATTCATCTCCAGAGGGGCGCCTTCGAGGTCACCCCGGGTAACAACTGCGCCACCTGCGCGAAGTGGCGCCTGATCGAAGGTAGGGCCTGGGCCCGTTAACTGCCAAGCCGTTCTCAAAGGCAGGCGACAGGATTCCCCATCCTTCGGCGGGAAGCACTCTTCGCCACTGGCTGTGGCTCCCGCGGCCCTCCAGACTGCGCGCAACCTGCACAGGAGCGTGCCATGCCCAGAACAACGAACTACCTGCGACTCGCACTGGCTTGCGGCACCGCCCTGCTCAGCGGCACCGGCCAGGCAGCCCTTGAATCCCTGGATAACCAGGCTCTCAGCGAAATCAGCGGCCAGGCCGGAATCAACCTGCGCCTGGATGTCATGGCGCGCATCGACAGCATCAGCTGGAACGACGATGGCGGCAGCCTGTCATTGCGTAATGTGCGCATCGACAACGGCTGCCTCAAGCCTGGCGACTGCCCCAATGGTGCGGGCGGCAGCTTTCCCCTGGGCGCTGCGCAACTCGGCCTCACGCTCCCCATCTTCGGCGTCGATCAGCCGACCCTGAAGGTCGACGTGGTGAAGAACTCAGCCGGTACCCAGCAAGTCCGCCTGGAACTGCCCGATCTCACCACCATCAACGAACAACTCCAGGGCAGTGGCATTCCGGCCCAGCGCATCCGCGTGCGGGTCGCCGCCGACATGCACATTGGCGAGAGCCGGATCGGTAGCCTGGAAATTCGCGATATCACCGACCTGCGCGGCAACTTCAGGGTCTGGGGCCACTGACAGGCACGAGCTTCAGAGCGGCCCGCCGCGGCGACGGAACCATCCGGCGAGGGACAGGCGCTCGCGGTTCGCCGGCAGGACCTCATGGGGCAGTTCCGCGGACAGGAACACCACCAGGCTGCCGCCCTCGGGCAGCACATCCCGTTCACCTTGCGCCAGGTACAGGCGCAAGGCACCGCCCTGCTCCGGCTGCCAGTCGGCATTCAGGTAGGCCACCACCGACACGGCCCTGCGGTCATCGTCGCGAAAACGGTCCAGGTGCTTCTGGTAGAAGGCCCCGGGCGGATAGCAGGCGAAGTGGCATTCGAAATCTTCCAGGCCCAGGTAAAGCTCACGGTTGAGGAGCTGGCGCAACTCGTCCATCAACGCAAGATAGGCATCACTGGCGGCCGACTGGCCGGGCTCCAGCCACTGGATACGATCACCGCGCACCCCTTCACGAATCTGCTGCCCTTCGCCACGCCCGACGGAAGCGGGCGCGAGTGTTCCGGCAGCCCCGCGAGCACGGCACTCATCCGCGAGGGCATTGGTGAGGTCGACGGGCAGCATCAGGCACTGGTGGGACCATCCCTGGCTGGCCAGGTCATCAGCGATCGGGGTGAGCACGGGGTGATCTGCGGGTAGCGGCATGATTCCGGAATTCTACCAGCGAGCAGGAAATTACCTACATACACCGATGAAGATTCCGACACCTCGACAATAAAGCCCGAGTCCGCTGAGAATAGCCGCACGCTCAACCCCGCAACGCCCACCCGCCGCCACCGCCCTGCCCGCCGAACCGATGCCGTACGCGTGGGTCCGATACGAACAGCGGACTGCGTCATCAAGGAGACCCCATGCGCCTGCTCTTCGCCGTCACCCTCCTCCTCTTCGGTTTGCCTGCCCTGGCCGACGACCACGCCAGCCTTTACCAGGCGGCCGGCTGGCCGGAGCAGCGCGCGCACTTCAACGACGCCCTGACGGCGGCCCAGCAGCGTTACCAGAAGACCTTGCCGCCGGCGGTCTACCAGGCACTGGTGGACAACAGCAACCGTCGCTTCCAGCCCCAGTCCATCGACCAGCGCGCCCAGGTTGCGCTGCGTAGCCAATTACAGGACCCGCGTCCGGCACTGACCTTCTTCCAGTCGCCACTGGGCCGCAAGATCATTGCTGCAGAAACCCTGGCCACCCGCCGCGACCAGTTGGCGATGCACGCCAATGGCCTGCCGCGCATCGAGGCCGAAGCCACCCGCCGTCTGCTCATTGGCCACCTGGCCCAGGCCTTGCCGGCCCGTGAAGCCGGTGCGGAGGTCAGCCTGGCGCTGGCCGGCGTCGCTGCCGACAGCCTGAGTCAGATGCTTCCCGGCCTGCTCGGTGGCGGCCAGGCCCAGGGCATGATCGATGGCCAGCGCCAGCGCCTGATGGAGCAGATCGGCAACGATCTGGATAACACCCTGCTCTACGTCTATCGCGACCTTTCCGACCCGGAACTGGAAGAGTTCGTCACCTTTGCCGAATCAACCGACGGCAAGGCCTACTACCAGGCCGCGCTGGCCGCCGTGCGGGCCGGCCTTGCCGTGGGCCAGGACGCCTCCGCCAAGCAGGGGCTCTGAACGTTTCTCGCAGGTTGGCGCTGAGCGCAGTGAAGCCCGACAAAGGGGCCTTCAAGCAGCTCCGCCCCCGACCTACGAAAACTACCCCAGCCTTTCTCGCAAGAAACTGAAGTACCGCTCCCGATAAGCCGGCGATTCATTCACCAGGTGATGGCCGGCCCCCTCCAGCATTAGCACTTCGGGCTGGTCGAACTTTTCAGCCAGCACCGCCAGGTTGTGACGCCAGTCCACCGTCATGTCACCGTCCCCCTGGATCACCAACGGCCGGCGCCGGCTGCGTTGCGCCTTCTCGATACGGGGCACCCAGCGTGCCAGGGCACCGACCCAGGCAGTGGGCAGGGTTTGTGGCTGCAGCGGGTCCTTGTGGTGGACGAATTCGATGAACTCGGCATCGCTGGAGTTGACGCTGAATCGACGGGGAATGCCTTCGACGAAATGCCGCATCAACTGATAGCTGAACTTCGACCAGGCCCAGGCACGCGGCCGCACCAACGGGGCGAACAGCAGGGTCTCGCCCAGCTCCGGGCGTGGCGTACCTGTTAGCAGGTAATCCAGCAGGATTGCACCGCCGGTGCTCTGCCCGGCCAGGTGCCAGGGCTGTGGCAGGCCCAACGCGTCAGCCTCGCCCAGCAGGGCCTGGAGAGCGGCCTGATACTCGGCGAAATCGCCGATGCTGGCCCGCGTCCCGCTGGACAGCCCGTGGCCGGGCAGGTCGCAGGCGATCACCGCGAAGCCCATGGCAAGCGCCCAGTCGACCAGATGGCCATAGAGTCCCATGTGGTCGTAGTAACCGTGCAGCATCACCAGGCTGGCGCGCGGCTCGGGCGGCAACCAGAGCTGGGTCACCAGCGAGTATCCGGCTGCCTCGACGCAACCCAGGCGTGCCTGCACCCCCGGATGGCGCGTAGCAAAGTCCAGCCGGTAAAAGGTGCGGTAGGTCTGTGCCTGGCGCAGGTCAGCGCCGCCTGCGGCCAAGGGTCGCAACAACGGGCGCAGGAGATCGGGCTGGAACGGGTCTGGCATCGGGCTTTCCCTGGATGAGGCAATTCTGTCCACAGGACCGCATGGGGTCCTGGCCGGCTGCCGATATTCTGCTGCCCGACGCAACGTGGCAAGCTACGCGCCCCCGCACAGGCCCGTCACAATGCGTGCACTCAATCCCAGAACCCTGATCACCAGCCTCGCCCTCCTCGCCTGCGTCGGCGCCATCCTGTTGGCCCTGCGCTGGTACGAGTCGCGCTATGTGCGCCCTTTCAATACACAGGCCACGGTGTTCTCCGGCGAGCAGCTGCGTCTACCGGCCGAGCTCGCTGGCCCGGGCCCGATCCGCCTGGTGCACTTCTGGGACCCGGCCTGCCCCTGCAACGCCGGCAACCAACAGCATCTCGCCGAACTGATTCAGCGCTTCGCGCCCCAGGGCGTGACCTTCCATGCGGTGCAGAAACCCGGCAGCAAAGGCCATTTGCCCCCTGGCCTGGAAGCTCTGCAGCCGCTGGCTATGATGCCCGGTTCCGAGCAACTGCCGGCGGTGCCCGCTGTGGGCATCTGGGACCGTGACGGCCGCCTCGCCTACTTCGGCCCCTACAGCGAAGGCGCGGTCTGCAACTCGGCCAACAGCTTCATCGAGCCCATTCTCGAAGCCTTGATCGACAACCGCCCGGTAAGCGCCAGCAGCACCCTGGCGGCGGGTTGCTTCTGCGCCTGGCGAAAGCCGAGCTAGCCAGCGCCGAGACGCGCGCGCCAGGCTTCCGGCGGCATCCCGTACCAACGACGAAAGGCCCGGTAGAAGGGCGACTGCTCGGAGAAGCCGCACTCCCGGGCCACCTCGCGCATGGCCCGGCCCTCTTGCAACAGCTCCACCGCGCGCAACTGCTGCACCGACTCGCGTACCCCCCGCAGGCTGCTGCCCTGTCCGGCCAGCGCCCGCTGCAAGCCGCCGGCGCTGAAACCCAGCTCCGCCGCGCAGGCTTCCAGCGAGCAATCCGCCTTGCCCAGGCGAACACCCAGCAGGTAACGCAGGCGATTGAGCAGGTCGTTTCCCACCAGCGCCTCCATCTGCGCCTCGGCGTGCTTCCAGAGCAGTTGGTGCAACTCTGGATTGGCGGTGCGCGACGGGCGCTTCAGCAGGGCCGTCGGGAACAGCAGGGCATCATGCTCGCGGCCGAATACCGGCAACAGACCGAACAAGCGCTGGTGTTCGCTCACCCGCGCCGGTCGGGCATGGCGGAACTGCACGCCGTCCAGACGGAACTCACCATCGGTAATGAAGCCCAGCAGCTTGGTGAAGAGCAGCGCCAGGCATTCCATCTGCTGGCGCAGCGACGAGAAGCCCAGGTAGTTGAGGTCGATCACCAGGCGCGCCACCGCACCTTCCACATGCAACTGGGCGACGAAGCCGCCGGAAAGGATGTGCTGGAAACGCAGGAAGCTCGCCAAAGCCTCGCCCAGGTCACGGCTGGCCAGTAGCAGATAGCCCACCACATCGAGCAGGCGCGGCTTCATGACCTCGCCCAGATGCAGGCCGATGTCGGGGTCGCCGATCAGTGCGTCGGCGGCCAGCCAGAATTGCGGCGCATCGTCGTGGCGTAGGCGGCCGTCCACCGGCGGTGGTCCCAGTCGGCGGTGCTGGTTGACGCCAAGATAAACCCGGCCAGGATCCAGGCCGAGCTCCGTCAGCGCTTCGTAGAGCAGGCGGCGCAAGGTAGCGGAGTGGGTCAGCGGGACGAAGCTGGCGGCGTCTGGCTCGGTGGCGGACATGGCGATTCCTCGTGCATTGACCGAAGACTTTCACCTAGCGCGTGTTTGGTCAATGCCTGCCAGCCCGGCCTTGGGGAGAATGCCGCGACCATAACAACAAGGAATTTCGTGCATGAAACGCACCCTGACCGTCCTGGCCGTCCTGATCGCAGCGGCTGCCGGCGGCGCCACCTGGTACAGCGAGAGCAAGAAGCCCGTGCGCGACGGCGAGCTTGCCATGGCCAACCTCCAGGCCCCGGTGACAGTGCGCTACGACGAGCGTGGCGTACCCCATATCCAGGCCGCCAACGAAGCCGACATGTACCGTGCCCTGGGCTTCGTCCATGCCCAGGACCGCCTGTTCCAGATGGAAATGCTGCGCCGCCTGTCGCGCGGTGAGCTTGCCGAAATCCTCGGCGCCCGCCTGGTGGACACCGACCGCCTGTTCCGCACCCTGGGAATCCGCGCCCACGCCGACGCTTACGCCAGCAAGATGGACAAGGACAGCCCGGCCACAAAGGCCCTGCAGGCCTATCTCGACGGCATCAACCAGTATCAGGACAGCCGCCCGGCACCGGTGGAGTTCGACCTGCTGGGTATCGAGAAGCGCCCCTTTACCATCGCCGACACCCTCTCCGTGGCCGGCTACATGGCCTACAGCTTCGCCGCCGCCTTCCGTACCGAGCCGGCGATCACCTACGTGCGTGATGAACTGGGCGCCGACTACCTGAAGGCCTTCGATCTCGACTGGCACCCCGAAGGCGTGATCGGCCAACCTCTCGCCCAGGGCGACTGGCAAGACCTCAACCGCCTCGCCCAGCTCAGCCAGCAAGCGCTGGTCGAAGCCGGCCTGCCACAGTTCGAGGGCAGCAATGCCTGGGCGGTTTCCGGCAGCCACACCGCCAGCGGCAAACCGCTGCTCGCCGGCGACCCGCATATCCGTTTCGCCGTTCCGGCGGTGTGGTACGAGGCGCAATTGAGCTATCCGGGCTTCGAGCTCTATGGCCACCACCAGGCCCTGAACCCGGTTGCGTCCCTGGGGCACAACCGGCAGTTCGCCTGGAGCCTGACCATGTTCCAGAACGATGACCTCGACCTGATCGCCGAAAAGAGCAATCCGGACAATCCCGACCAGGTCTGGTACCAGGGGCAGTGGGTCAACCTGGAAAGCCGCGAGGAAACCATCCAGGTCAAGGATGGCGAACCGGTGAAGCTGACCCTGCGCCGCTCGCCCCACGGCCCGATCATCAATGACGCCCTGGGCGCGGCCGCCGGCAAGACGCCGATCGCCATGTGGTGGGCCTTCCTGGAGACCGAGAACCCGATCCTCGATGCCTTCTACCAGCTCAACCGCGCGGACAGCCTGGACAAGGCCCGTGCCGCCTCCGAGAAAATCCATTCACCCGGCCTCAACATCATCTGGGCCAACGCCAGCGGTGACATCGGCTGGTGGGCTGCAGCGAAGCTGCCGCAACGCCCGGACGGCGTGAATCCCTACTTCATCCTCAACGGCAGTACCGGCGAAGCCGACAAGCCTGGCTATCTGCCCTTCAGCGCCAACCCCCACGAGGAAAATCCGCAGCGCGGCTTTATCGTCTCGGCCAACTATCAACCGCTGTCGCCGACCGGCGTCGCCATTCCGGGCTACTACAACTTGCCGGATCGCGGCGTACGCCTGAACCAGCGTCTGGCCGAGTCCGGCGTGAAGTGGGACGTGCAGAACAGCCAGGCGCTGCAACTGGACACCACCACCGGCTATGGCCCGCGCCTGCTCGCGCCGATCCTCGGCGACCTGCGTGCTGCCGCAACCGACGACGCCGAGCGCGGCCTGGTGGAGCAGCTCGCCAACTGGCAAGGCGACCACCCGCTGGATTCCACTGCCGCCACCCTGTTCAACCAGCTCACCTACGAGCTGTCCAATGCACTGATGCGCGACGAGCTGGGTGATGCCTTCTTCGACAGCCTGCTGCAGACGCGCATCCTGGACTCTGCCCTGCCGCGCCTGACCAATGAGCCGGCCTCGCCCTGGTGGGACAAACGCGATACACCGCAGAAGGAAACCCGCGCGGATGTGGTCAAGGCTGCCTGGCAGGCCAGCCTGGCGCACCTGAAGAAGACCCTCGGCGAAGACAGCTCGAAATGGCAGTGGGGCAACGGCCATACCCTGACCCACAGCCATCCGCTGGGGCAGCAGAAACCGCTGAACCTGCTGTTCAACGTCGGTCCCTTCGCCGCACCTGGCGGCCACGAAGTGCCCAACAACCTGTCCCAGCGCGTCGGCCCGGCACCCTGGGAAGTGTTCTATGGCCCCTCAACGCGCCGCCTGATCGACCTGGCGGACGCCGAACATGCCCTGGGCATCAACCCGGTGGGCCAGAGCGGCGTTCCTTTCGACCGTCACTACAAGGACCAGGCCGAGGCTTACATCCGTGGCGAGTACGTGCCGATGCACTTCGCCGAGGATGAGGTGAAAGCCAATAGCCGCGAGACGTTGAAGTTGGTGCCTGGGAACTGACTCCCTCCACCCGCCCCTCTCCCGCAAGCGGGAGAGGGGCGACTCAGGGCCTGACCTCCTGGCACAGAATGCCCCCTCTCCCTGAGGGAGAGGGCTGGGGAGAGGGGGAAGAGCCCCACCTCACGAAGTAGCGTTGACGTCCTCAAACCCTCCCCAACGCCTGCGCCAGGTCTGCGCGCAGGTCCTCCAGGTCTTCCACACCCACCGATAGCCGCACCAGCGAATCGCCAATGCCCAGCTCCGCGCGAATCTCCGCCGGGATGCTGGCATGGGTCATGATCGCCGGGTGCTCGATCAGACTCTCCACGCCGCCCAGGCTCTCGGCCAGGGTGAAGATTCGCACCGTTTCGAGGAAGCGCCGGGTTCCCGCCAGGTCGCTGGCCAGGTCCAGGGAGATCATCCCGCCGAAACCGTGCATCTGCCGCTGCGCCAGCACATGTTGCGGATGCGACTCCAGGCCAGGGTAGTAGACCCGCGCCACCTGAGGCTGGCACTCCAGCCAGCGAGCCAGTTCCAGGGCATTGCTGCAGTGGCGCTCCATGCGTAGCGCCAGGGTCTTCACCCCGCGCAGGGTGAGGAAGGCGTCGAAGGGCCCGGCGATTGCACCCACGGCGTTCTGCAGGAAACCCAGGCGCTCGCGCAGCGGCTCGCAGCGGCTGTCGCCGGAGACGATGGCGATGCCACCGATCACATCCGAGTGGCCATTGAGGTATTTGGTGGTGGAGTGCACCACCAGATCGAAGCCCAGGTCCAGCGGCCGCTGCACCCATGGGCTGGCGAAGGTGTTGTCGGCCGCGAGGATGATGCCGCGCCCTCGGCAAAGCGCCACGATGGCGCTGAGGTCGGCCAGGCGCAGCAGCGGGTTGCTCGGCGTTTCCACCCAGAGCATGCGGGTGTCGTCGGTGAGCGCCGCACCGATCGCACCGATGTCGCTGAAGTCGACGAAGCTGAAGCGGTGCCCGGCGCTGACCCTGCGCACCCGCTCGAACAGGCGGAAGGTGCCACCGTAGAGATCGTTGCTGGCGACGATGTGTGAACCGCTGTCGAGCAGCTCCAGCACCGTGGAGATTGCCGCCAACCCTGAGGCGAAGGCGAAGGCCTGGGCGCCGCCTTCAAGGTCCGCGACGCAGCGTTCCAGGGCCCAGCGCGTGGGGTTGTGGGAGCGCCCGTAGTCCAGCCCCTTGTGCACGCCGGGGCTTTCCTGCGCATAGGTGGAGTTGGCGTAGATCGGCGGCATGATGGCGCCGGTCGACGGGTCGGGCGCCTGGCCAGCATGGATCACGCGGGTGGCGAAGGCGCGCGGGAAGGTGTCGTCCTGCTGACTCATGCAAGGGTCCTCCGCAGGTGGTTAAGCAGGTCGGAACGGGTGATCAGGCCGTGGAAGCCAGACGCGTCGGCAATGATGGCGACCAGCCCACGGTCGAGCTCCGCCTGCAGTTCGGCCAGGCTGGCATTCGGCGCCAGGGTCTCCAGGCGGGCGGTCATGACGCTCGCCACCGGTTGGCGGAAGTGCGTGGCGTCGGTGTGCACGCCAAGCAGGATATCGGACTCATCCACCACCCCAGCCAGGTGCCCGTCCCGGAGCACCGGGAGCTGCGAGACATCCGCCAGGCGCATGCGCTGGAAGGCGGTGAGCAGGGTGTCGTCCGGCCCCACACTGATCACCCGGCCGTCCTCGTAACGCCGCGCGATGATGTCGCGCAGGTCGCCATAGCGCTTGCGCGCCAGCAGGCCCTGGTCGGTCATCCACTGGTCGTTGTAGATCTTAGAGAGGTAGCGGGTGCCGGTGTCGCAGACGAAGCTGACCACCCGCTTGGGCGTCTTCTGCTCGCGGCAATAGCGAAGCGCCGCGGCCAGCAGCGTGCCGGTGGATGAACCGCCGAGTATCCCCTCGTTACGCAGCAACTCGCGGGCATGGCCGAAGCTTTCCTCGTCGCTGATGGAGTAGGCACGTCCCACGCTGGAGAGGTCGGCGATCCCGGGGATGAAGTCCTCGCCAATGCCCTCCACCGCCCAGGAGCCAGGGGTACCGAGGGTGCCACTGCGGGTGTATTCGGCAACGATGGAGCCCACCGGATCGGCCAGGACCATTTCCAGGTCGGGCTGCACTCGGCGGAAATAGCGGGTCAGGCCGGTAAGGGTGCCCGCCGATCCGACACCAACCACTATGGCGTCCACGTCCTGTCCGGTTTGCTGCCAGATTTCCGGGCCTGTGGTGCATTCGTGGGCCAGCGGATTGGCCGGGTTATTGAACTGATCGGCGAAGAAGGCGCCGGGAATCTGCCCGGCGAGACGGCCAGCCAGGTCCTGGTAGTACTCCGGATGGCCCTTGCCGACATCCGAGCGGGTAATGTGCACCTCGGCGCCCATGGCCTTCAGGTGCAGCACTTTCTCGGTGGACATCTTGTCCGGCACCACCAGTACCACGCGGTAGCCCTTGGCCCGGCCCACCAACGCCAAGCCCAGGCCAGTGTTGCCGGCCGTCGCCTCGACTATGGTGCCGCCGGGCTTCAACCGGCCATCACGCTCAGCGCTGCTGATCATGGCAATGCCGATGCGGTCCTTGATGGAGCCGCCGGGGTTCTGGGATTCGAGCTTGAGGAACAGGGTGCAGGGGCCGGTATCGAAGCGGGTGACCCGCACCAGCGGGGTGTTGCCGATCAGGTCGAGAACTGCGGGACGAACATCTTTGACACTGTTCATGGCGTCACCTCCTTGCGCAACCAGGCAGGGGGGCGAAGCGGGCGCCCCACGCTGGAACATAGGCCGCAAGGTGAGGTGTCGCCATGGGTTCCGACGAAGGGGGCGGCGCATCAAGGGCCGAGGCCCCCACAAGGAAAAGCGCAGTTCAGCGAGCGTTGAGCACCGAAACCTGGGTGTTCAGGGTCCAGAAGTCGTAGAGCACGCCGATCAGGAAGAAGCCGCCGGTTAGCAGGTAGAGGATGCCGCTGATCCACTTGCCCTGATACATGCGGTGCACGCCGAAGATGCCGAGGAAGGTCAGCAGGATCCAGGCGACGTTGTAGTCGTACTGGCCGGCGTTGAAGCGCAGGGCCGCTTCACGGTCCATGGCGGGAATCAGGAACAGGTCGATGATCCAGCCGATGAAGAACAGGCCAAGGGTGAAGAACCAGATGGTCCCGGTCACTGGCTTGCCATAGTAGAAACGATGGGAACCCAGGAATCCGAAGATCCAGAGCAGGTAGCCGATGGCCTTGCTGTGGGTGTCCTGACGGGTGTTCATGCTGCCTCCTGCAGTGTGTAGTCGAATCGGGCAAGAAGAAGCCCGCCGAAGCGGGCTTTTCCCTGGAGCGCGAGCTTAACGGAAGCGGCGCCCCGGATCTTCTTCGCTCACCTGCAGCGACAGACCATCGCTCATGTGCTGCAGGTGCTCACCATCGGTTTCCGAACCGAGCTTGATCATCAGGCGCAGGTCGTTCGCCGAGTCGGCGTAGAGCAGCGCATCTTCGTAGGTGATCTCGCCCTGGGAATAGAGGTTGTAGAGCGCCTGGTCGAAGGTCTGCATGCCGTGTTCGGTAGAGCGTTTCATCAGGCCCTTGAGCTCGTGGACCTCGCCCTTGCGGATCAGATCGGCGACCAGCGGCGTGTTCAGCAGTACTTCGATCACCGCGCGACGCCCCTTGCCGTCGGGGGTCGGCACCAGTTGCTGGGCGACGATGGCCTTGAGGTTCAGCGACAGGTCCATCCACACCTGCTGCTGCCGATCGGCGGGGAAGAAGTTGATGATACGGTCCAGCGCCTGGTTGGCGTTGTTGGCGTGCAGGGTGGCCAGGCACAGGTGACCGGTTTCCGCAAAGGCGATGGCGTGGTCCATGGTCTCGCGGGTCCGCACTTCGCCGATCAGGATCACGTCTGGCGCCTGGCGCAGGGTGTTCTTCAGGGCCACCTCGAAGGATTCGGTGTCGATGCCCACTTCACGCTGGGTGACGATGCAGCTCTGATGCTGGTGGATGAACTCGATCGGGTCCTCGATGGAAATGATGTGACCGCTGCTGTTCTTGTTGCGGTGGCCGATCATCGCCGCCAGAGAGGTGGACTTACCGGTACCGGTGGCGCCGACGAAGAGCACCAGGCCGCGTTTGGTCAGCGACAGCTGCTTGAGGATTTCCGGCAGCTTCAGCTCGTCGATGGTGGGGATGGTGGTCTCGATCCGACGCAACACCATGCCTACCAGGTTGCGCTGGTAGAAGGCACTGACCCGGAAGCGACCAATGCCCCGCGCACTGATGGCGAAGTTGCACTCGTGGTTCTCTGCGAAGTCGCGCCGCTGCTGTTCGTTCATCACGCCCATCACGGTTTCCCGCGTCATTTCCGGCGACATGGGGTTCTTGGTCACCGGCATGATCTTGCCATTGACCTTCATCGATGGCGGCACGCCCGCCGTGACGAAGAGGTCGGAACCGCCTTTTTCCACCATCAGGCGCAACAGTTTCTCGAATTCCATGACGTTCTCGCTGGCCGCTCAGGCGAATCAGAAGTTTTCCGGGCTCTTGGCCTTTTCCCGCGCGCTTTCACGACTGACCAGTCCCTTGGCGACAAGCCCCTTGAGGCACATGTCGAGGGTCTGCATGCCGAGCGAGCCGCCGGTCTGGATGGCGGAATACATCTGCGCCACCTTGTCTTCGCGAATCAGGTTACGGATTGCCGGGGTGCCGATCATGATCTCGTGAGCCGCCACCCGACCGCCGCCGATCTTCTTCAGCAGGGTCTGGGAAATCACCGACTGCAGGGACTCGGAGAGCATGGAGCGGACCATGGACTTTTCCTCGGCGGGGAATACGTCGACCACGCGGTCGATGGTCTTGGCCGCGGAGGTGGTGTGCAGGGTGCCGAATACCAGGTGACCGGTTTCCGCGGCGGTCAGCGCCAGGCGGATGGTCTCCAGGTCACGCATCTCACCCACCAGGATGATGTCCGGGTCTTCACGCAGTGCCGAGCGCAGGGCTTCGTTGAAGCCGAGCGTATCGCGGTGCACTTCCCGCTGGTTGATCAGGCACTTCTTCGATTCGTGGACGAATTCGATCGGATCTTCCACGGTGAGGATGTGGTGGTACTTGGTGCTGTTCAGGTAGTCGAGCATCGCCGCCAGCGTGGTGGACTTGCCCGAGCCGGTGGGGCCGGTGACCAGCACCAGGCCGCGGGGAACGTCTGAGATCTTCTTGAAGATCTCGCCCATCCCCAGGTCCTCCATGCTCAGCACCTTGGAAGGAATGGTCCGGAACACGGCGCCGGCGCCGCGGTTCTGGTTGAAGGCGTTGACCCGGAAACGTGCGACGCCCGGGACTTCGAAGGAGAAGTCTGTCTCGAGGAACTCCTCGAAATCCTTGCGCTGCTTGTCGTTCATGATGTCGTAGATCAACGCGTGGACCTGCTTGTGGTCCAGCGCCGGAAGGTTGATCCGGCGCACGTCGCCATCGACGCGAATCATGGGTGGCAGGCCGGCCGAGAGATGCAGGTCCGAAGCGCCCTGCTTGGCGCTGAAGGCAAGCAGCTCAGTAATGTCCATGGGGCTCCCCAATTCGAAGCAAACGGTTTGCAGACCGCTGAATGATCACTGCGCCAGGCTAGCGGCTCGCGAAGCCGACCAGCCTGGCCGTCGCTCGCTACATTTTTCAGCGGCAGTTAGAATGCCGCAGACCCCACTCAGGCCGGGCTGTAGAGCGCAGGTAATGTCCACGATAGCAGACAATATTGCAAAGGTTCGCGCGCGTATCCGTGAGGCGGCGCAAGCCTCCGGGAGAGAATTTTCCAGTATCGGCCTGCTGGCCGTGAGCAAGACCAAACCCGCAGCCGCAATCCGCGACGCGTTCGCCTCAGGAATCGTCGATTTCGGCGAAAACTATCTGCAGGAAGCCCTGACCAAGCAAATCGAGCTGGCCGACCTTCCGCTGACCTGGCATTTCATCGGCCCGATTCAGTCGAACAAGACCAAATCCATTGCTGAACATTTCCACTGGGTGCATTCGGTAGACCGCCTGAAGATCGCCGAGCGCCTTTCCGCCCAGCGCCCCGCCGGGATGCCGCCGCTGAACATCTGTCTACAGGTGAACGTCAGTGGCGAGGCCAGCAAATCCGGCTGCACCCCTGAGGAGCTGCCGGCCCTTGCCGCCGCTGTGAGCGACTTGCCGAACTTGCGCCTGCGCGGCCTGATGGCTATCCCGGAACCTACTGATGACCTGGCGGAGCAGCATGCCGCCTTCGCTCGCCTGCGCCAGTTGCAGGCAGCACTGAACCCCTCCCTGGACACCCTGTCCATGGGCATGAGCCATGACCTTGAAGCGGCCATCGCCGAAGGCGCCACCTGGGTGCGGATCGGCACCGCGCTATTCGGCGCCCGCGACTACGGCCAGCCTTCGCATTCATAAGGAAGCATTGATGAGCACTCCCCGCATTGCATTCATCGGCGCCGGCAACATGGCCGCCAGCCTGATCGGCGGCCTTCGCGCCCAGGGCGTCGCCGCCGACCATATCCGCGCCAGCGACCCCGGTGCAGAGCAGCGCGCGAAAGTCGCCGCCGAGCACGGCATAGAAGTGGTGGAAAGCAACGCCGACGCTGTACAAGGTGCGGACGTGGTGGTTCTCGCAACCAAGCCGCAAGTCATGAAAACCGTTTGCCAGGCCCTTGCGCCCAGCCTCAAGGACGGCCAACTGGTGGTCTCCATTGCCGCCGGCATCACCTGCGCCAGCCTGTCCACCTGGCTTGGCGCGCGCCCGATCGTACGCTGCATGCCCAACACTCCGGCGCTGCTGCGCCAGGGCGTCAGCGGCCTGTACGCCAACGCCGAGGTCAGCGCCGCCCAGCGCGAACAGGCCGAGCAGCTGCTGTCTGCCGTGGGCATCGCACTATGGCTGGACGAAGAGAAGCTGATCGACGCCGTGACCGCTGTATCCGGCAGCGGCCCGGCCTACTTCTTCCTGCTGATGGAAGCGATGACCGCCGCCGGCGAAAAACTCGGCCTGCCCCGCGCCACCGCCGAGCAGTTGACCTTGCAAACCGCCCTGGGTGCCGCGCGCATGGCGGTATCCAGTGACGTGGACGCCGCCGAGCTGCGCCGGCGCGTCACCTCGCCCAACGGCACCACCGAAGCGGCGATCAAGACTTTCCAGGCCGGAGGCTTTGAAGCCCTGGTGCAACAGGCCCTGAACGCCGCCGACCGGCGTTCTGCCGAACTGGCCGAACAACTGGGCCAATAAGGAGCTTTCGATGACCGGACTCAACACCGCCGCCATCTACGTGATCCAGACCCTCGGCAGCCTTTACCTGCTGATCGTCCTGCTGCGTTTCATCCTGCAACTGGTGCGCGCCGACTTCTACAACCCCCTGAGCCAGTTCGTGGTGCGCGCCACCAAACCGCTGCTCAACCCTCTGCGCAAGATCATCCCCGGCTTCGGCGGGCTCGATCTCGCCTCACTGGTGCTGGCGATCCTGGTCCAGCTCCTGCTGATGGTCGTCACCCTGACCCTGATGGGCTACGGCGTCGGCGGCTACCTGCTGCAGTTGCTGATCTGGTCGATCATTGGCGTCACCTCGCTGTTCCTGAAGGTGTTCTTCTTCGCCCTGATCATCAGCGTGATCCTGTCCTGGGTCGCGCCGGGCAGCTACAACCCCGGCGCGCAGCTGGTGAACCAGATCTGCGAGCCGCTGCTGATGCCGTTCCGCAAGCTGTTACCGAATCTCGGTGGCTTGGATATTTCGCCGATCTTCGCCTTCATTGCGCTGAAACTGCTGGATATGCTGGTCATCGGCAACCTCGCCGCCATGACCGGCATGCCGCAGATCCTCAGCCCATTCCTCTGATCTCCCAATGAGCTGGTATCGCTGGGCAGGAGAGGACCTGATCCTCGACTGCCACCTGCAGCCCAAGGCGAGCCGAGACGAGTTCGCCGGGCTGCACGGCGAGCGCCTGAAGATCCGCCTCACCGCACCACCGGTGGAAGGCAAGGCCAATACCCACCTGATGGCCTTCCTGGCAGAGGCCTTCGGTGTCTCCAAGAGCCAGGTGACCCTGGAAAGCGGTGAACTGAACCGCCAGAAGCGGGTACGTATCCGGTCCCCGCGAGCCCTCCCAGACCTTCCCGGATTGACCGCTCGGCAACCCTGACCGACCTTAAGGCGGGCATCGCCTGCCCGGCGATTGACGGCCATCCCCCAAGGCGCATAATGCCGAGCAATGACAGGCTGGCACTCTGCCTTTACCTCGTCCCGGAGCCGATCTCCGGCGGGCGTGGTGCGACCACCAGCGTCGTCGACAACCCGATTCGAGTTTTATCCATTCCCGTACGCAGGATGCGTGTTCACGAGGAGAGCCTGAATGAGCATGGAGCGTCTCAGTCAGCAAGTCGACGCCTACGTCGCCTGGAAACGTGAGTTGTTGCGGGAGATCACCCGCTATAGAAGCTGGCTGGAACATAACCGGCTCAACTCCGACGCACTCTCCACCAAACTGGAACGTGCTCAGCGCCTCCTGCGCACCGACCACATCACCCTGGCCTTCGTCGGCGAGTTCTCCCGCGGCAAGACCGAGCTGATCAACTGCCTGTTCTTCTCCGAGTTTGGCCAGCGCATGCTGCCATCCCAGGCTGGGCGCACGACCATGTGCCCCACCGAGCTGTTCTACGATCCTCGCTCCGAACGCTCTTACATCCGCCTGCTGCCCATCGAGTCACGCATGGCCGAAGCCAGCGTCTCTCAGTTCAAGCGGGCGCCCCGACACTGGGTGAACATCCCTCTGGACCCAAGCGACCCGGACAACATGATCCAGGCCTTCGCCCAGGTTGCGCGTACCAAGCCGATGCCAGTGGAGCAGGCCATCCAGCTCGGTTTCCACCCGGACATGCTCGACCCCACCGGCCGCCCCGGCGAAGTGCTGGTGCCGGCCTGGCGCCACGCCATGGTCAACTTCGATCATCCGCTGCTGCGCCAGGGCCTGCGCATCCTCGACACCCCCGGCCTGAATGCCCTCGGCAGCGAACCGGAGCTGACCCTGTCGATGTTGCCCGCCGCCCAGGCCATCGTCTTCCTGCTCTCGGCCGATACCGGCGTCACCGCCAGTGACATGGACGTCTGGCAGCAGCACATCCGCCAGCTTGATGAAGACACCCAGTCTCATCTGTTCGCGGTACTGAACAAGATCGACGTGCTCTGGGACGACCTCGCCGGCGAGAAATTTGTGCAGAACGCCATCCGCCGCATCCAGGAAACCACTGCCCGCCAGCTCGGCATCCGCAGCGACGAAGTGCTGCCGTTGTCGGCCAAGCAGGCGCTGCTGGCCAAGGTGCGCAACGACAGGGAGCTTCTCGCGCGCAGCCAGATCGGCGCGCTGGAAGAGCTGCTCTGCGATCGGATCGTCACGCAGAAGGAGCGCCTGATCGAGGATCACGTGGCGCATCAGATGATGGCCCTGCTGCAGAACAGCCTGCATGTGCTCAACCTGCGCCTGGAAAAAGTGCGAGAGCAGCAGGCGATGCTCGACAGCCACCAACAGGACAACGGCCAGATGCTCTTCGAGCTGACGGCGCGCACCAAACAGGATCATGCTCAGCACCACCGCCGCCTCCTCGGCCTGAAGACTAACCAGCGCCTGCTCAAGCGCCAGGGCGACGCCCTGCGCAATGCCGCCCGTACGGAGCACCTGGAAGAACACCTGGCACGTCTGCGCCGCGAACTCACCGGCAGCTGGACAACCGTCGGCATCAACCAGGGCATCCTGCACTTCTTCCGTTCCGTGGCGCTCGACCTGCACAACCTCGAACACGAAGCCGAGATGGCCAACAAGATGGTTGCGGCCATCTACCGCCGGCACAACGAAGAGAACCCGCTGAACGGGGTCGATGCGCCGCAGTTCAATGTGCAGCGCTACCTGCGCGAGCTTGGACAGCTGCGCTCCAAGGCCGACCAGTTCCGCCTGCATCCCAAGACCCTGCTGACCGAGCAACGCCAGCTCGGCAAACGTTTCTTCGACACTCTGGTGCAGGAAGTCATCGGCATGCACCAGCGCCTGCGCCTGGAAGTCGCACAATGGGCTGGCGATGCGCTGATGCCGCTGATGCAGCACACCCTGGAGCACAAGCAGCTTCTGGAAACCCACATGTTGCGCCTGAAGGCCCTGGCCCAGGAAACCCAGCTCACCCGCCAACGCGGTCAGCAGCTGGAGCGCTACACCGAGGAACTGGAGCAGCAGATCAGCGAAGCCAACGAAATGCTCCGGACTTTCCGCCTTCCCTCGCCGATGCAGCGGATGGGCAAGGTGGTCAACCTGCCTGTGGCAGCTCGCAAACAGCACGGTGGCGAGTCCGCCTGAACGCCCGCAGCGCCTGATTATTCAACGCTTTAGCCGCCGCCCCCTGCGCTTGCCGCAGGGGGCGGCGCTCTTTAGACTGGCGCCCTTCCCAGATTGAGAGCAGGGTCGCGATGCCCACCGCCATTCCCGCAGATTCCGTCGGCCTGGTCAGCCCCCAGGTACAGCACTTCAGCGAACCGCTGGCACTGGCCTGCGGCCGCAGCCTCGCCAATTACGAACTGGTTTATGAAACCTACGGCGAGCTGAATGCCGACCACAGCAACGCAGTGCTGATCTGCCATGCGCTCTCCGGCCATCATCACGCCGCTGGCTACCACAGCATGGAAGATCGCAAGCCGGGCTGGTGGGACAGTTGCATCGGTCCGGGCAAACCCATCGACACTCTGAAGTTCTTCGTCGTCAGCCTGAACAACCTCGGCGGTTGCAACGGTTCTACCGGTCCCTCCAGCATCAACCCGGCCACCGGTACCCCCTTCGGGGCCGACTTCCCGGTGATGACGGTGGAAGACTGGGTCCACAGCCAGGCGCGCCTCGCCGATACCCTGGGCATCCAGCAATGGGCCGCAGTGGTTGGCGGCAGCCTCGGCGGCATGCAGGCCCTGCAGTGGACCATCAGCTACCCGGACCGTGTACGCCACTGCCTGGCCATTGCCTCCGCGCCAAAGCTCTCGGCACAGAACATCGCCTTCAACGAAGTGGCGCGCCAGGCCATCCTCACCGACCCGGACTTCCACGGCGGGCACTTCCAGGACCAGGGCGTGATCCCCAAGCGCGGCCTGATGTTGGCGCGCATGGTCGGCCACATCACCTACCTGTCGGACGACGCCATGGGTGAGAAATTCGGCCGTGGCCTGAAAAGCGAGAAGCTCAACTACGACTTCCACAGCGTGGAGTTCCAGGTGGAAAGCTACCTGCGCTACCAGGGCGAGGAGTTCTCCGGGCGCTTCGACGCCAACACCTACCTGCTGATGACCAAGGCGCTGGACTACTTCGACCCGGCCGGTCCTCATGACGGCGACCTGGCACGCACCCTGGCTGGAGCCAAGGCGGACTTCTGCGTGATGTCCTTCACCACCGACTGGCGCTTCTCCCCGGCCCGCTCGCGGGAAATCGTCGATGCCCTCATCGCCGCGCGAAAGAACGTCAACTACCTGGAAATCGACGCCCCCCAGGGCCACGATGCCTTCCTCATGCCGATTCCGCGCTACCTCCAGGCCTTCAGCAGCTACATGAAAAGGATTGCGGTGTAACCCATGCGTGCCGACCTAGAAATCATCCAGGACTGGATTCCCGCCGGCAGCCGGGTGCTCGACCTTGGCTGCGGCCGTGGCGAGTTGCTGGCCTGGCTGCGCGACAACAAGCAGGTCAGCGGCTATGGCCTGGAAATCGACCCGGAAAACATCGCTCACTGCATTGACCGGGGCGTGAACGTGATCGAGCAGGACCTGGACAAGGGCCTGGGCAATTTCGCCAGCAACAGCTTCGACGTCGTGGTGATGACCCAGGCGCTGCAGGCCGTGCACTACCCCGATCGCATCCTCCAGGAAATGCTGCGGGTCGGCCGTGAGTGCATCATCACCTTCCCCAACTTCGGCCACTGGCGCTGCCGCTGGTACCTCGCTCGCTACGGCCGCATGCCGGTATCGGAATTCCTGCCCTACACCTGGTACAACACGCCGAACATCCACTTCTGCACCTTCAAGGACTTCGAGGCGCTATGCCGCGAAATGCAGGTGAAAGTGCTCGACCGACTCGCCGTGGACAACGAGCACCGGCACAACCTGCCCAGCCGCGTTTGGCCTAATCTGTTGGGTGAGATCGGCATCTATCGCGTCAGCGGCCCGAGTCTTGCGGATCACCGCGTCGCGGTCTGAACAAAGGAGGCACACCATGCGTCGTCTAGCCCTGTTCCTTTTCGCCCTTTGCCTGGCGCTGCCGGCAGCCGCCGAGCGCAAACAGACCTTTGGCGACCTGGACGTGCACTACAACGCGTTCAACTCGAGTTTCCTGCAGCCGGACATCGCCGCCGCCGTGGGCCTGACCCGCAGCAAGACCCAAGGCGTGGTCAACGTCGCTGTGCTCAAGGCTGGCAAGGCCAGCACGGCCCAGGTCAGCGGCCAGGTAAAGAACCTGCTTGGCCAGGTCACGCCACTGCAGTTCAAGCAAATCAGCGAAGGCGAGGCCATTTACTACCTCGCGCAGTTCCCCTTCAACGAGCGTGAAATGCTCAATTTCACCCTCAATGTGCAACGCGGAGACGAAGCCGCCCATAGCTTCAGCTTCGACCAGGAATTCTTCCCCGACGAATGATGCCCTTCAATGAACTGGTGCTGGCCAGCCACAACGCCGGCAAACTCAAGGAACTCCAGGCCATGCTCGGCGACAGCGTGAAAGTGCGCTCCATCGCCGAGTTCAGCGACGTCGAGCCGGAAGAAACCGGCCTGTCCTTCGTCGAGAACGCCATTCTCAAGGCCCGCAATGCGGCAAAGGTGTCCGGCTTGCCGGCGCTGGCCGACGACTCCGGCCTGGCGGTGGACTTCCTCGGCGGTGCGCCGGGCATCTACTCGGCACGCTATGCCGACGGCAAGGGCGACGCGGCGAACAACGCCAAACTGCTCGAGGCCCTGAGCGACGTCCCCGAGGCCGAGCGCGGCGCGCAGTTCATCTGCAGCCTGGCGCTGATGCGCCACGCCGATGACCCGCTGCCGATCCTCTGTGAAGGCATCTGGCGCGGCAGCATCCTGTTCGAAGCCCGTGGCGAGCAGGGCTTCGGCTACGACCCGCTGTTCTGGGTCCCCGAATGCGGCTGCTCCAGCGCCGAACTGTCTCCGATCGACAAGAACCAACTCAGCCACCGCGCCCGTGCCATGGCCCTGCTCAAGCAGCGGCTGGGTATATGAAAGGCACGGCCTCGCACCCGGAGGCTGGAGACCGGGAGATCGGCTTCCAGCTCCCGCCCCTGGCGCTCTATGTCCATATCCCCTGGTGCGTGCGCAAGTGCCCCTACTGCGACTTCAACTCTCATGCCGCAGGCTCCGAACTGCCTGAAGAGGCCTACATCGATGCCCTGCTTGCGGACATGGACCAGGACCTCGGCCATGTCCATGGTCGCTCACTGACGTCGATCTTCTTCGGTGGCGGCACACCCAGCCTGTTCAGTGCCAACGCCATCGGAAGGTTGCTGGATGGCGTGGAGCAGCGGGTACCCTTCGCCCGCGATATCGAGATCACCCTCGAAGCCAACCCCGGCACCTTCGAGCAGGCCAAGTTCGCCGCGTACCGGCAGCTCGGCATCAACCGTCTCTCCATCGGCGTACAGAGCTTCCAGGAAGCCAAGCTCAAGGCCCTGGGACGCATCCACAACGGCGAAGAAGCCGTGCGCGCTGCCGACATGGCTCGCAAGGCCGGCTTCGATAATTTCAACCTGGATCTGATGCACGGCCTGCCCGACCAGTCCCAGGAAGATGCCCTGGAAGACCTGCGCACAGCCATCGCCCAGGGACCGACGCACCTCTCCTGGTACCAGCTGACCATGGAGCCAAACACGGTGTTCTGGAACCAGCCGCCGGAGCTGCCCGAGGACGACATCCTTTGGGACATCCAGGAGGCCGGTCAGGCGCTACTGGCCGAAGAGGGGTACGCGCAGTACGAAGTGTCCGCCTATGCCCGTGACGGCCAGCGCGCACGGCACAACCTCAACTACTGGAGCTTCGGCGACTTCCTCGGCATCGGTGCCGGCGCCCACGCCAAAATGAGCAGCCCGGAAGGCCGCATCATCCGCAGCTGGAAAACCCGCCTGCCGAAGGACTATCTGGATTCCTCCAAACGCTTCCAGGCCGGCGAACGCCACCTCGACCATGACGAACTGCCCTTCGAATTCCTCATGAACGTGCTGCGCCTCACGGACGGCGTGCCCGCGGAGTTGTTCACTCAGCGCACCGGCATGCCGCTGGCCAGCCTGGCAGCGGCGCGTAGCGAAGCAGAGGCCCGCGGTCTACTGCTGAAGGACCCGCAACGCCTGGTTGCCACCCGCGAAGGCCAGCTGTTCCTCAACGACCTGCTGCAGCATTTCCTGCCTTGACGGGCACACCACGGATTTGGAATCGTCTGCCCCCGAACCATTTCGCCAAGGACCCTCTGGATGGAAGTCGTACTGGACCTGATCGCCACCCTCTCGCGCTGGAGCCGCGGCCACCTGCACGATATTGCCCTGGCCATAATGGCCACCGTCCTGGTGCTGTTCGGGCCCGCCCTGAACGCCTGGGTGCAGCAGCGCATCGGTAGCCTCAACTTCCTGTTCCGCACCCTGCTCTTCGTACTGCTCTGCGCGGTGGGCTACGGACTGGCGATGATCTACCTGACGCCCTGGCTGGCCAAAGGTCTGGGCTACTTCAACAACTACACCCTGGCGCCCGTCCTGCTACTAGTCTTCTTCGTGATCGGTGTGATCGCCGATCGCAACTAGGATCGGCGGCTCCCGGCCGCCACCGCCGGGAGCACGCCCATGAAACCGATCAAGCACCTCTATCTGCACTTCCAGGACGGCCAACGCCTGGCCTTGCGCTTTCCCCAGCAAACCGCCAACCCGGTAGAAATCGCCCGGGGACTGCGTATCCAGCTGGAATCTCCCTTCCTCAGCATCGAAGTGGATGGCGACCTGCTGCTGATCCCGCGGGAAAGCATCAAGTACATGCAGATAAGCCCCGCACCGCCGACTCTGCCCGAGGCGACGCTGACTGGCGCGGAACTCATCAATTAGCGCGGCCTTCCGGATAGGGTGGACCACGCTTCACCGCTCGGGTTTGAAAGCGCTCAGCGGATGGATGTGAAAAGCGAAATCCACCCTGCGAAACGACGGAACCTGCGGTGTGGACGGTAAGGTGCGCCTCCCGCGCACAGCGCCCCTACGAAACACCCGCCCATTAAAAAGCCGCCCCGAGGGGCGGCTGGGATGGCCAGGCAGGCCGGAATCAGTTGCCTTCGCGCCGTAGCGCCTGGGGCGTGAAGTCCCTCGGGCTGAGCGGGGCGTTGAAATCATACATGGGTTCGTTGTTGTCGAGACCGTCGACGAAGTAACGGTCACCCACGAAATCGTAGATGGTTTCCAACGTACTGCCGAACATCGGCACATCGTAGTAGCTGATCGGGTGGCTTTCCTGCATGCCGCTCAAGCGCCCGTCCTTGTCGTAGAGATCTACAGCGAGAATCTGCCAGCTGTCCTCATCCAGGTAGAAACGACGCTTGGCGTAGGGATGGGTGAAGCCCTTGCGCAGGGTCGCTTCCACCACCCAGACGCGATGCTGCTCGTAGCGCAGCAGGTCGGGGTTCACGTAGCTGGACTTGAGGATCTGCTCGTAGGGAATGCCCTTCTGATGCACGGCGTAGCTGTTGTAGGGCACCAGCATTTCCTGCTTGCCCAGTAGCTGCCACTCGTAGCGGTCCGGCGCACCGTTATAGGAGTCCACTACGTCAGCCGTGGCCAGGCCATTGGTGTCGGGCTGCAGAGTGTCGTACGCCAGCATCGGCAAACGCCGGACACGACGCTCACCACGGTTGAACCGCCAGGCCTTGCGGATCGACAGCACCTGGTCGAGGGTTTCCTGTACCACCAGCGCCGAACCCGACAGCTTGGCCGGGGCGACGACGCGGTACTTGTAGAAGAACAGGGTGTTCTCCAGGTTCCCCGGAGTCATGCCGTCGCGGCCATAGACGAAGTAGATGTCCCGTTCCAGCTTCAGCAGGTTGTAGCTGCCATTGGCCAGGACTGCTGCCTGGTTGGTAGTGAAGTGAATCTGCTCACCGCGATAGCGCAGGATGTGGTTCCAGATGGCTTCCAGGCCGCTTGCCGGCATCGGGAAGGGAACACCCGCAGCCACGCCCTCGACACCGTTGCCGCCAGCGATCAGCGAACCGTTCACGGCATTGAAGCGGGTGGCGTCATAGATGCGCTGTGGCGCCGCGGCGCTGCGATGGGTCGGGAAGACCCGCAGCTTGTATTCCGGGTGCTCCTGCAGCAGGGCCTTGTATCCCGGCGTCAGGATCTGCTCGTACTGAGCGAGGTTCTTGCCGTCTATGACGAAGCGCGGGGCTTCACCGGCGTAGGGGTCAGGGTGATGCATGCCCGGCTGGTAGCCGGCCGGCGGGGTGGCAAGACCGCCATCCCAGGCCGGGATGGTGCCCGCGGTATTGCCGGCACGTTCGCCGCCAAGGGGGGTGAGGTCCTGCCCGAGACGGGCGGCCTGGGTAGCGTCGACCTTGGCCTGGGCTTGCAGGGCGCAGCCAGCCAGGAGCAGATATCCGAATGTTCTCAACAACACAGCCTTCTCCTCACGACGTAATAGGCATTACGTCGCTCTTATTCTTATGCCGCCCGCTCAATGAGCAGACGTTGCTATCGTCGGATCAGGTGAGGTGCCGGGTTGTCCCGGTCTAGTCAGGTGCGCCGGTGCGCCGCTGAGCGGCGCCCGGTCAATCGATGCGTTGGAACTTGAGGTCCCAGACGCCATGGCCGAGGCGCTCGCCGCGGCGCTCGAACTTGGTGATCGGGCGCTCTTCCGGGCGCGGCACGTAGCGGCCGTCCTCGGCCAGGTTGCGGTAACCCGGTGCGACGCTCATCACCTCCAGCATGTGCTCGGCGTAGTGCTCCCAGTCGGTGGCCATGTGCAGGACGCCGCCAACCTTGAGCTTCTGCCGCACCAGCTCGGCGAACGCCGGCTGCACGATCCGCCGCTTGTGGTGACGGGACTTGTGCCAGGGGTCAGGGAAGAACAACAGCACGCGGTCCAGGCTCGCATCTGCAACACAGTCACGCAGCACCTCAAGGGCATCGCAGCTGTACACGCGGATGTTGGAGAGCCCCTGGGTCATGGCGCCATTCAACAGGGCGCCGACGCCGGGACGGTGCACTTCGACACCGATGAAGTCCTGCTCCGGCGCGGCAGCGGCCATCTCCAGGGTGGCATGGCCCATGCCGAAACCGATCTCGAAGGTGCGCGGCGCACTGCGACCGAACAGGGCATCGAAGTCCTGCGGGCCGTCGGCCAGCTCCAGGCCGAACTTCGGCCAGCCCTGGTCGAGGCCGCGCTGTTGACCTTCGGTCATGCGCCCGGCACGCATCACGAAACTCTTGATGGTGCGGTGATGGCGCGTTTCGTCGGCGGCGGCCGGCGAGCCCTGTTCTTCAATCATCTTGCGAAAACCTTTCAGTGGAACTCAGCAGAATCTGTTCACGATCTTGCGAGTAAAAGACATGCCAGGCAAAAACAGGCGAGGAAGCGGATTTTACAGCTGTAAATGAGCATTCCGAGCCTGTTCTTAGCGCCCCATGGCCAACACGCAGCTGATCGTGACCAGTTTCTCAGCGGATCAGACCATCCAGCGGCGAAGACGCGCTGGCGTAGAGCTTGCGCGGCATACGCCCGGCCAGGTAGGCGAGGCGGCCGGCAACGATGGCGTGTTTCATGGCCTCGGCCATCATCACGGGGTTCTGCGCATGGGCGATGGCGGTGTTCATCAACACGGCTTCGCAGCCCAGTTCCATGGCGATAGTGGCGTCGGAAGCGGTGCCCACACCGGCGTCGACCAGCACCGGAACCTTGGCTTCTTCGAGGATGATGCGCAGGTTCCAGGGGTTGCAGATGCCCATACCCGAGCCAATCAGACCGGCCAGGGGCATCACGGCGATGCAGCCCATCTCGGCCAATTGGCGGGCGATGATGGGATCGTCGCTCGTGTAGACCATGACGTCGAAGCCGTCCTTGACCAGTTGCTCGGCGGCCTTGAGGGTTTCGACGACGTTGGGGAAGAGGGTTTTCTGGTCAGCCAGGACTTCCAGCTTGACCAGGTTGTGGCCATCCAGCAGCTCGCGAGCCAGGCGGCAGGTGCGCACGGCTTCTTCGGCGTTATAGCAACCGGCGGTGTTCGGCAGGATGGTGTACTTGTCCGGGGAAATCACGTCCAGCAGGTTCGGTTCGCCCGGGTTCTGGCCGATGTTGGTACGGCGCACGGCCACAGTGACGATCTCGGCGCCGGAGGCCTCGATGGCTACACGGGTTTCTTCGAGGTCCTTGTACTTGCCGGTGCCCACCAGCAGACGCGATTCATAGGTGCGGCCCGCGAGGGTAAAGGGCTTGTCGATCGGCGTTTGGCTCATGCTGGACTCCTGGCGGGCAGAGGGAATTGCTTGATACGCGGAACAGGTGCTGCGGATGGCGTGGCTGGGCAGGTTGGAAACCCACTCTACTAGCCGCCGCCTATGGCTTGGACCACCTCGACGCGATCGCCTTCGCACAGGGCGGTGGCGGCGTGCTGGCTTCGCGGCACGATATCGAGATTGAGCTCGACCGCAACGCGGCGGCCGGCCAGGTCCAGGCGGGAAATGAGGTCCGCGACGGTCTGGCCGTCGGGTAACTCGAAGGATTCGCCGTTCAACTGAATGCGCATGACGGATCAGTCACAACTGGAAAGGGGACGGCATTCTAGCCCGATAGGCGCGCGGCACCAAGGCAAAAGGACGCCATTCGTCCCGCAATTTGACGCCACGGTCAAGTTAGCGATTCGCAAGATTCCAGGCCGAGAGCCCCAGGCATAGCCAACCGGCGAGGAAGGCCAGACCGCCGAAGGGCGTGATGATGCCAAGCTTGCCGACACCGCTGAGGGTCAGCAGGTAGAGGCTTCCGGAGAACAGCAGGATACCGAGGGCGAAGAAGCCACCGGCCAGGTTCACCAGGCGGCCAGGGGCATGCAGCGCCAGCAGGGCCACGCCGAACAGAGCCAGGGCATGGATCAGCTGGTAGTGGGTGCCTGTCTGGAACACCGCCAGGTACTCGGGCGTCAGCCTGCTTTTCAGGCCGTGGGCGGCAAAAGCCCCCAGGGCCACCCCGGTAAAACCGGCGAATGCGGAAAGCAGCAGGAACAGGCGAGCCATGGGGACTCCAGACAGAGGGAAGACGGCCGCTATAATGGCGCGCTAATTTCCCCGGGCCAAGCCAGAATGTTTCACACGATTCGCCGCAGTCTATTCAAATTGCTGCTCTGGTTCGCGGCGGCGTCCGTGCTGCTGGTGATTCTGTTTCGCTGGGTACCGCCGCCCGGCTCGATGCTGATGGTGGAGCGCAAGATCGAGTCGTGGATCGACGGCAAACCGATCGACGTCAAGCGTGATTGGGTGTCCTGGGATGAACTGCCGGATGACCTGAAGATCGCGGTGATCGCCGCCGAAGACCAGAAGTTTGCCGAACATTGGGGTTTCGATATCCCTGCTATCCGCAAGGCCTTCGCGCACAACGAGCGCGGCGGGTCGATCCGTGGCGCCAGCACCCTCAGCCAGCAGGTGGCGAAGAACGTATTCCTCTGGTCCGGCCGCAATTGGATCCGCAAGGGTCTGGAGGTCTGGTTTACCGGCCTTATCGAATTGTTCTGGCCGAAGCACCGCATCCTTGAGGTCTACCTGAACAGCGTCGAGTGGGGCAATGGCGTGTTCGGTGCCGAAGCCGCAGCGCGCCAGCACTTCGGTGTCCACGCCACACGCCTATCCCGCCAGCAGGCGGCCTTGCTGGCGGCGGTGCTGCCCAACCCGCGCAAATGGAGCCCTTCCCGGCCGAGCGGCTATGTCGCGACCCGCGCCGGCTGGATTCGCCGACAAATGAGCCAGCTCGGCGGTAGCAGCTACCTGCAACAGCTTTGATGACGGGGCATCGGCGTAGCCTGCGCCAGACCTGCGCGATGCCCAACATCTCCGCCGCCGTGCCTGCTTCGTTGGGCCTGGCTATACGCAGCCACAACTTGTAGAAGCGCTCGAGCTTCAAGCTCCGATCAGTGCTTCATCGCCTCGCGCGGAACCAGATGCAGGAGCTGCACATTGCCTTCCAGCAGATGCGCGCTGAGCCCCTGCTGTGGATAGATCCACGCCTCACCCTCACCGGTACGCAGGCGAAGCCGGGGAGGCCCAATGCTTGCGGCAAGCCGTGCGGCCGACACTTCGGCCATGGGCACCATGTTCAGCACCGATACCCGGTGCCCGCCCAGCTGTTCCAGCATCTCGCCACTCAGGGGCTGCTCATCAGTGCCTTTTCCGAGGGCCTTGGACAAGCTGTCCCGCTCGCCGTCGCTGAGCTCCAGCTCCCCTTCGAGGCGCCAGACGCCCTCTTCCCGCTCTTGCTTGGTGCGATAGACCAGACGCGGGCCTTCGTCGCGAGGCTGCAACCAAAGCTCCCCCGGTGCCAGTTCGGCTAGTTTCTCCAGAGGCAGGTCACCTTCAGCCATGGGCACGATCACCGACTCCTGCCAATCCACCAGCCAGGGCAGCGGTTCAGCGCGGTCGGACTGCTTGCTCATCCACAGCGCCAGGGAAAAGAACAGCACGGCGACCGAGGCGAACAGCAGCCAATGGCTGGTACGCAGGGATGGCATGGTCATGGCGGTTTTCTCCAGGCAGAAAAAAGCCGCACCGAAGTGCGGCTTTTCCGGGTTTTAGCGTCACGCCTGAATGAAGCCCTTGAGCTTGTTCATGGCGTTCTTCTCCAACTGGCGAATACGCTCGGCGGAGACGTTGTACTTGGCCGCCAGATCGTGCAGCGTCGATTTCTCTTCTGCCAGCCAGCGCTGGTAGAGGATGTCGCGGCTACGCTCATCCAGGCCATCCAGCGCTTCGTGGAGGTTGGCGGTGGAGCTGTCGCTCCAGTCCGCATCTTCCAGCTGACGCGCCGGGTCGTAGCGGTGGTCTTCCAGGTAATGCGCCGGAGCCTGGAAGGCAGCGTCGTCGTCAGCATCTGCCGCCGGGTCGAACGCCATGTCCTGACCGGTCAGCCGGCTTTCCATCTCGCGCACTTCATGGGGCTCGACGCCAAGGGTGTTGGCCACCGCATGGACTTCATCGTTGTTCAGCCAGGTCAGACGCTTCTTCTGGCTACGCAGGTTGAAGAACAACTTACGCTGCGCCTTGGTGGTGGCGACCTTGACGATTCGCCAGTTGCGCAGGATGAACTCATGGATCTCGGCCTTGATCCAATGCACAGCGAAAGACACCAGGCGCACACCCATTTCGGGGTTGAAGCGCTTGACGGCCTTCATCAGGCCGACGTTGCCTTCCTGGATGAGGTCGGCCTGGGCCAGACCGTAGCCGGAATAACTCTTGGCGATGTGTACGACGAAGCGCAGGTGCGCCAACACCATTTGCCGTGCCGCTTCCAGATCTTGTTCATAGAAGAGGCGTTCGGCCAGTTCGCGCTCCTGCTCGACAGTCAGCAGCGGGATGCCGTTGACCGCATGCACGTATGCCTCCAGGTTCGCACCGGGGGCAAGGGCATAGACAGGTTGCAGGGAAGTGGTCATGCGAATCCTCCGATTCACTAAAGCTCGCGCAGTGTAGCACTGGCCTATATGACTGCAAGGGGGTGTAAAAGTTTCCTTACACCCCTCGCAACACCCACAGAAAACGATGGGTTCTAACGCGGCGCCAGCTCACTGAGATGACGGGCCACGGCCAGCCAGGCGCCAATGTAACCCAGCAGGACAGCGCCCAGAAGCAGGGATAGACCATCGGCTAGTGGTACGCCCACCAGGGCGAAGTCGCTGCCGTAGAGACCGGCCAGACGCACCACGGAATCGTTCAGCCAGTCCAGGCCGTAGGCCAGCACCAGCCAGGCCAGCAGGCCCGCACCAGTGCCGTAGAGCGCGCCCATATAAAGGAAGGGACGGCGCACGTAGCTATCGGTCCCGCCCACTAGCTTGATCACCTCGATCTCGGTGCGGCGGTTCTCGATATGCAGACGAATGGTATTACCGATGACCAGCAGCAAGGCCAGGATCAGCAATACCGCCAGGCCGAAGACGAAACGCTCCCCCAGCTTGAGGATCGCCGACAGGCGCTCGACCCAGACCAGGTCCAGCTGCGCCTGCTCGATGCCGGACATTTCCGACAAGCGTTGACGCAGTGCTTCCAGAGCAGCCTTGTCGACTTCCTTGGGCGTCACCAGGATCACACCGGGCAGCGGGTTCTGCGGCAGTTCCTTAAGGGCCTCGCCCAGGCCGGACTGCTGCTGCAGCTCGGCCAGCGCCTGCTCGCGGCTGATCCACTCTGCCTCGGCAACATCCGGCATGCCGGCAATTTCGTCTCGCAGCTTCTGCCCCTGGGACTCGCTGGCATCCATTTTCATGAACAGAGAAATCTGCGCCGCGCGCTGCCAGGACCCACCCAGTCGCTCAACGTTGCTGAGCAGCAGGGACAGCCCCATAGGCAGGCTAAGGGCGATAGCCATCACCAGGCAGGTAAAGAAACTACCAACCGGCTGGCGACCCAGGCGACGCAGGCTGTCCATCAGGCTGGCGCGGTGGCTTTCCAGCCAGGCATGCAGCAGGGTTCTGAAATCCGGGCCGTCGTCGCCTTTCTCCGGCGAATCAACATGCCGGGGCGAGGCCCCTACTCGTTCGGCGGGCTTCGGCGGCGGCATCTGCTTGGCGCTCATCAGACTGCCTCCCCGTCGCCGATCAGGCGGCCGCGTTGCAGGGTGAGCAGACGGTGGCGCATGCGCGCGATCAGCGCCAGATCGTGACTGGCGATCAGCACTGTGGTGCCCAAGCGATTGATGTCCTCGAATACGCCCATGATCTCGGCGGCTAGGCGCGGGTCCAGGTTACCGGTGGGTTCGTCCGCCAGCAGCAGGGCCGGGCGGTGAACGACGGCGCGAGCAATGCCTACTCGCTGCTGCTGACCGGTGGAAAGGTCGGCCGGGTAGAGCTCGGCCTTGTCCGCCAGGGACACGCGTTCCAGCGCCACACTCACCCGCTTGGCGATCTCCGCCTTGGACAGGCCGTGGATCTGCAGCGGCAACGCGACGTTGTCGAACACACTGCGGTCGAACAGCAACTGGTGATTCTGGAACACGACACCAATCTGGCGGCGCAGGAAAGGAATCTGCGAGTTGGTGATGGTCGACAGGTCCTGCCCGGCCAGCAGCAGTTTGCCGGTGGTAGGACGCTCCATTGCCAGCAGCAGACGCAATAGGGTGCTCTTGCCGGCGCCGGAGTGACCGGTGACGAAGAGGAACTCGCCGCGGCGAACGCGGAAGCTCAGTTCGTGCAGGCCAACGTGGCCATTTGGATAGCGTTTGCCGACCTGCTCGAATCGAATCATGCGGACTCCCGCTCAGCGAAGAGGGCCTTCACGAAGGCGTCGGCTTCGAAGGTACGCAGGTCGTCGATGCCTTCGCCCACGCCGATGTAACGGATCGGCAGGCTGAACTGCTTGGCCAGGGCGAAGATCACCCCACCCTTGGCGGTGCCGTCCAGTTTGGTCAGTGCCAGGCCGGACAGGCTGACCGCCTGGTGGAACTGCTTGGCCTGGTTGATGGCGTTCTGCCCGGTACCGGCATCCAGCACCAACAGCACTTCGTGGGGAGCGGTCTCGTCCAGCTTGCCGATCACGCGGCGCACCTTCTTCAGCTCCTCCATCAGGTTGTCCTTGGTGTGCAGGCGACCGGCGGTGTCGGCGATCAACACATCGACACCCCGGGCCTTGGCAGCCTGCACGGCATCGAAGATGACCGAAGCGGAGTCGGCGCCAGTGTGCTGAGCGATTACGGCGATGTTGTTGCGCTCGCCCCAGATCTGCAATTGCTCCACCGCCGCGGCGCGGAAGGTGTCACCGGCGGCCAGCATGACTTTCTTGCCATCGAGCTGCAGCTTCTTGGCCAGCTTGCCGATGGTGGTGGTCTTGCCAACGCCGTTAACGCCGACCACGAGGATTACATAGGGTGAGCAGCCGCTGTCGATCTTCAGCGGCTGCTCGACCGGACGCAGCAGCGCCGCCAGCTCGTCCTGCAAGGCCTTGTAGAGAGCGTCGGCATCGGCCAGCTGCTTGCGCGCGACTTTCTGGGTCAGGCTCTGGACGATGGCGGTGGTGGCTTCCACACCGACATCAGCGGTCAGCAGGCGGGTCTCGATCTCATCCAGCAAGTCGTCGTCGATGGCTTTGCGGCCAAGGAACAGGCTGGCCATGCCTTCGCCGATACTGGCGCTGGTCTTTGACAGGCCCTGCTTGAGACGGGAGAAGAAGCTGGACTTGGCGGGCTCGGCCTGGACGGCGGGAACGGCGGTTGGCTCGACAACCAGAGCGGGGGCGACCACCGGAGTCGGTTGCTCGGCGACAGGTGCAGGTGCAGGTGCAGGTGCAGGTGCAGGTGCAGGTGCAGGTGCAGGTGCAGGTGCAGCAGGCTCGGCGACTACCGGCGCTTCGGCAATAACCGAAGCGGACGCTTCATTTACGACCGGGGCGGGGACCGGCGCGGGCACTTCGACGGGCGCGGGCGCTGACGCCGGGGCTTCGGTAACGATCGGAGCCGGCGCAGTTACCGGCTCAACGACCGGTTGCACGGCCGAAGCAACTTCAGTCGTGGGAGCAGGTGCGGCCGGCGCCTCGGCCTCGACAGGGGCCACCGGTTCCGCCGGAGCGACGGGAGCGGTTTCCTGGGGCTTTTTGCGCAGCCAGCCGAACAAGGATTTCTTTTCCCCGGCCTGGGCCGGAGCTTTCTTGTCGTCGTTGGAACCAAACATGAGTCGATTGCATCTCAAGGGAGCGGCCGTACTGGCTCTATGCCGGCCAGCTTCGCCGCCCCGGGAAAGGATGGGGTATCCTAGCACCTCTTCGCCCGCAGGCGGTACGACCGCCGGGGCCGTCCGACAGGTCAAGAACATCAATGAAAGCCATTGCCCGACAAGCCGCCGGCTTGCTGTACTGCGCTCTCTGTCTGCCCGTTTTGGCTATCGCTGCAGACAATCAGCCCACCCACGAGTTCACCCTGGACAACGGCCTCAAGGTCGTCGTCCGTGAAGACCATCGCGCGCCCGTAGTGGTGTCCCAGCTCTGGTACAAGGTCGGCTCGAGCTACGAAACATCTGGCCAGACCGGCCTCTCCCACGCCCTCGAGCACATGATGTTCAAGGGCAGCCGCAAGCTCGGCCCCGGTGAAGCCTCGCGCATCCTGCGAGAACTCGGCGCCGAAGAAAATGCCTTCACCAGCGACGACTACACCGCCTATTACCAGGTGCTGGCCCGCGACCGCCTAGGCGTCGCATTCGAGTTGGAAGCCGACCGCCTCGCCAGCCTCAAGCTGCCGCCGGAGGAGTTCACCCGCGAGATCGAAGTGATCAAGGAAGAGCGCCGTCTTCGCACAGACGACAAGCCCACTGCCAAGGCCTTCGAGCGCTTCAAAGCAATGGCCTATCCGGCAAGCGGCTACCACATCCCCACCATTGGCTGGATGGCCGACCTCAACCGCATGAAGGTCGAGGAACTGCGCCACTGGTACGAATCCTGGTACGTGCCGAACAACGCCACTCTGGTGGTGGTGGGCGATGTCACCCCGGATGAGGTCAGGGGCCTCGCCGAACGCTATTTCGCCAGCATTCCGAAGCGTGATGTGCCGCCCGCGAAGAAACCGCTGGAACTGGCCACCCCTGGGGAGCGTCGCCTCACGCTGCACGTGCGCACCCAGTTGCCGAGCCTGCTCATGGGCTTCAACGTGCCAGGCCTCGCCACCGCCAAGGACGCCCGCCAGGTCCATGCGCTGCGCCTGATCTCCACCCTGCTCGACGGTGGCTACAGTGCCCGTCTGGCCAGCCGGCTGGAACGCGGCGAAGAACTGGTCAGCGGCGCTTCCGCCTGGTATGACGGTTTCCCTCGTGGCGACAGCCTGTTCGTCATCAGCGCGACCCCCAACACGCAGAAGGGCAAGACCCTCGATCAGACCGAGGCCGGCATCTGGCGCCAGCTGGAAGACCTGAAGAACACACCTCCCAGTGCCGAAGAGCTGAAGCGCGTTCGGGCCCAGGCGATTGCCGACCTGGTCTACCAGCGCGACTCCATCACCAGCCAAGCCACCACCATCGGCCAACTGGAAACCGTAGGCCTTTCCTGGAAACTGATGGATCAGGACCTCGCAGCACTCGAGTCCGTGACCCCCGCCGATATCCAGGCCGCCGCCAAGACCTTCTTCACCCGCGACCGCCTTAGCGTCGCCCACATCCTGCCCGAGGAGGCTCGCAATGAGTGAGCGCAACGGCCTGCGTTACGGCCTGCTCGGCCTGGCCCTGATCGTCCTGCTCGGCGTGCTCGGCTTCATCGCCAATCGCCCGGAAACCACCGCCACCGCCGAAACCACCACCCCTGCACCGACCGAGGGGCTGCAATCGCTGGCAGAGCTGGGCAGCAAGGCGCCTAGCCGCCGCAGCCTGGACATCCAGAGCTGGACCACTGCCGAAGGGGCCAAGGTGCTCTTCGTCGCCGCTCCCGAGCTGCCGATGTTCGACCTGCGCCTGACCTTCGCTGCCGGCAGCAGCCAGGACGGCGCTACTTCCGGCCTGGCGACCCTGACCAACGCCATGCTCAACGAGGGCGTGAAAGGCAAGGATGTCACCGCCATCGCCGAGGGCTTCGAGAGCCTGGGCGCGGAGTTCGGCAACGGTGCCTATCGCGACATGGCTATCGCCAGCCTGCGCAGCCTCACCGCCCCCGAGCAGCGCACGCCGGCCCTGGAACTGTTCACCCAGGTAATCGGGGCGCCAACTTTCCCTGAAGACTCCCTGGCGCGAATCAAGAATCAGATGCTCGCTGGCTTCGAGTATCAGAAGCAGAACCCCGGCAAGCTCGCCGGCCTGGAGCTCTTCGAGAAACTCTACGGCCAGCATCCGTACGCGCACTCCAGCGAAGGCGACGCAAAGTCCGTCCCCGGCATTACCGTGGCCCAGATGCGTGCGTTCCACCAAAAGGCCTATGCCGCCGGCAATGTAGTGATCGCCCTGGTCGGCGACCTGTCCCGTGCCGACGCCGAAGCCATTGCCAACCAGGTATCCCGCGCACTGCCGAAGGGCCCGGCCCTGGCCAAACTGCCGGAGCCTGATGTACCCAAACCCGGCCTCAACCACATCGAGTTCCCGTCCAAGCAGACCCACCTGATGCTGGCCCAGCTGGGTATCGACCGGAACGACCCCGATTACGCCGCGCTCTACCTGGGCAACCAGATTCTCGGCGGTGGCGGCTTCGGCACCCGACTGATGGAAGAGGTGCGCGAGAAGCGCGGCCTGACCTACGGTGTCAGCTCCGGCTTTACCGCCATGCAGGTGCGCGGCCCGTTCATGATCGGCCTGCAGACCCGCGCCGAGATGAGCCAGGGCACCCTCAAGCTGATCCAGGACATCGTCCGCCAGTACCTGGCCGACGGCCCGACCCAGAAAGAACTGGATGATGCCAAGCGCGAGCTGGCGGGCAGCTTCCCACTGTCCACCGCGAGCAATGCCGACATCGTCGGCCAGCTGGGTGCCATCGGCTTCTACAACCTGCCGCTGACCTACCTGGAAGACTTCATGACCAAGGTCCAGGCACTCGATGTCGCCCAGGTGAAGGCCGCCATGGCCAAACATCTGAACCCCGACCAGTTCGTCATCGTCACCGCCGGTCCGACCGTTCCCCAAAAGGACCTGCCGCCGCCCACCGACAAGCCCGCCGAAATGCCCAGCGGCGTACCGGAGCACTGATGCGCAAGCCGACCCCCAGACCCGCCACGCCGAAACACGGCGGCCAGGGCCAACTCCGCATCATCGGCGGCGAATGGCGCTCGCGGCGCTTCGCCTTCCCCAATGGCCCCGGCCTGCGCCCCACTCCCGACCGGGTACGCGAGACGCTGTTCAACTGGCTTGCACCCTATATGGAAGGCGCGCGGGTGCTCGACCCCTTCGCAGGCAGCGGCGCGCTCTATCTGGAGGCACTGTCCCGGGGTGCCGTCGAGGGCCTGGCGCTGGACCTGAACCCCGACTCGGTAGCCGCCTTGCGCGGTCACCTGGAGACGTTGCGCTGCGGCAAGGGCCAACTGCTGCAGAGCGACGCACTGCGCTACCTGGACACGCAGTCGCCCAGCGTCTTCGACGTCGTTTTCCTCGACCCGCCCTTCAACAAAGACCTGCTGCAACCCGTCTGCGACCTCCTGGAGAGTCGCGGCTGGCTCGCCCCCCGAGCCTGGGTCTATACCGAAAGCGAGAACCCGCCCTCCGCGCTGGGTCTACCGGGTAACTGGCGCCTGCACCGCGAGAAGAAAGCCGGACAGGTGTATTACGCCCTGTGGCAACGCTCGGCCGGGGAAACCTCCGACGCCTGATCGACGGCACGCCGATGAATCAGTTCCATCCGCCAGCGGCCACCCGTGCCGGCTTCCAGCCGGCCTGGTGGTTGCCGGGGCCGCACCTGCAGACCTTGTGGTCGCCCTTTTGTCGCAAGCCACCCCGGCTTTCGCGACAGCGGGAGCGCCTGTGGCTGGAAGATGGAGATTTCCTCGATCTGGACTGGCACGGCCCCCACGAAGCCGACGCGCCACTGGTGCTGGCTCTGCATGGACTGACCGGCTCATCCAGCTCGCTGTATGTGCTTGGCCTGCAACAGGAGTTGGCCGCTCGTGGCTGGGCCAGCGTGGCCATCAACTGGCGTGGCTGTTCGGGCGAACCCAACCTGTTGCCCCGCGGCTACCACTCGGGCGTCAGCGAAGACCTGGCCACCACCGTCCAGCACCTGCGCGCCAGCCGTCCACTGGCGCCTCTCTATGCGGTGGGTTATTCGCTGGGCGGCAACGTGCTGCTCAAGTACCTCGGAGAAACGGGTGACGACTGCGGCCTGCAAGGCGCAGTGGCGGTCTCGGTACCTTATCGGCTGGACCAATGTGCCGACCGCATCGCCCTGGGATTCTCACGGGTCTACCAGGCACACTTCATGCGGGAGATGGTGGCCTACGTGAAGAACAAGCAGCGCCTGTTCGCCCACCAGGGCCAGGGCGAGCACCTGTCTACCCTGGAACGGCTCGGTTCACTGGAAAACATGCGTACCTTCTGGGACTTCGACGGCCGCATCACTGCGCCCTTGCATGGTTTCAGCGATGCCCACGACTACTACCGCCGGGCGTCCAGCCGCTACTACCTTGGTGGTGTACGCATTCCCACCCTGCTGATCCAGTCCGTCGACGACCCCTTCGTCTTTCGCCATAGCCTGCCAGAGGCCCATGAGCTTTCGGCCTCGACCCGCATGGAACTGCATGCGCGTGGCGGTCACGTGGGTTTCGTCGAAGGGTCTCCGCAGCAGCCCGCCTATTACCTGGAACGGCGAATTCCGGACTGGCTGGGAAGCTGCCGCTAGGGCTGCTCGCACGTCAGCCGCAAGCAACAGCTGGCTACAACACTAGTTCGGCACTACCTGATCCAACGGCACGTACAGCTTCTCGTATAGCGCCTTGACCGCAGGCTGTGCCTCGGGCGCAAGGTAGCCGCCTTCCAGCGCCAGAACCTGATAAATGCCCCGACGCAGCAGTTCCTGGCTGAGATCGCCGGCATCACCACGGGTGGTGCAGAGGAAGCGCACCCAGGAGGTAACGATGATCCAGCTGTTAAGGGTCAGTGCCTCGACCTGGGCGGGATTCATGCGCAAGATGCCGGCGCCGACGAAGCCGCGGTAGATGGCCTGGGCATGATCCAGACAGCGCTGAGCGAACAGGCGATAGCGCGAGGCAAGCTCGGCATCCGATTCCAGCAGGTGCTCCAGGTCCCGGTGCAGGAAGCGGAAATCCCACATGGCCGCCAGCAGCGACTCGAGGTAGAAGGTCTTGTCCTCCACCGTCACGGGCCGACCTTCCGGCAGGCGCAAGAAGCTATCCACCCTCGCCTCGTACAGTCCGAACAGCTCGGCGATGATCTCCTGCTTGTTGCGGAAGTGGTAATAGAGATTGCCCGGCGACATGCCCAGGTGAGCGGCGATGTGGTTCGTGGTGACGTTACGCTCGCCCTGGGTGTTGAACAGCCCTAGGCTCTCCAGAACGATTCGGTCGCGGGTCTTGGGTCGTGGGGACATCAGGTGGAAATTCCTGCAATCGATGGAACGCGGCGAGCGCTAAAGGTACACCGCAAGGCGCTCCGGAAACACCCGGTGTTACCGGGACCGGGCACGCCCAGCTTTTCGATGGGCTGCCGACGGACGGGCCACAGGGCAAGCTAATTTGACAGATTAGAGCAATTGCTCTAAAAATCCAGCGACATCACAAGAACAGAGCCTTACCGTGTCCGTACAGCGGATGCGAGTGGCTCGTCCGGAGCCGCCGAGGAGCAGCGCCATGGTCGCCGACATCGCTTACCTGCAACAGACTCAACAGCAGATCAGCCAGCTGGAGTCTCTCTTCCAGCGCCAGCGCGAAGCATTTCGCGCCAACCCCATGCCCAGCGCAGCGCAACGCATCCAGTGGCTGAAATCGCTGCGCGAGCTCCTGCTCACCGAGAAGGAAGCCCTGATCGCGGCCATTTCCCAGGACTTCAGCAATCGCGCGGCGGAAGAGACGCTGCTCGCAGAGATCATGCCCAGCCTCCATGGCATCCACTACGTCAGCAAGCGCATCCGCAAATGGATGAAGCCCTCCCGACGCAGCGTCGGCATGGCCTTCCAACCGGCGTCGGCCAAGGTGGTCTACCAGCCCCTGGGCGTCGTCGGCGTCATCGTGCCCTGGAACTATCCCCTGTACCTGGCCATCGGCCCGCTGGTCGGCGCCCTGGCGGCGGGCAACCGGGTAATGATCAAGATGAGCGAATCCACCCCGGCAACTGCCCAGTTGCTCCAGGACCTGCTGGCCCGCGTCTTCCCTGAAGACCTGGTTGCAGTGGTCCAGGGCGAGGCCGAGGTCGGGGTGGCGTTCTCCCGCCAGCCCTTCGACCACCTGCTGTTCACCGGTGCAACCAGCATCGGCAAGCACGTGATGCGCGCGGCCGCCGAGAACCTGACTCCGGTGACCCTGGAACTGGGCGGCAAGTCGCCAGCCATCGTCTCCGCAGACGTGCCCCTGGCCGACGCCGCCGAGCGCATCGCCTTCGGCAAGACCATGAATGCGGGCCAGACCTGCGTGGCCCCGGACTACGTGCTGGTACCGGAAGATCGCATCGACGGCTTCGTCGAGGCCTATCGTCTGGCCGTGAAGGGTTTCTACCCGCAGCTGACCGACAATCCCGACTACACCGCCATCATCAATGAACGCCAGTTGAGCCGCCTCAGGGGCTACCTGGTCGACGCCGAAGCCAAGGGCGCGCGCCTGGTCCCGCTGTTCCCGGAAGCCCAGGGACGCCGCCTGCCGCACACCGTCGTGCTGGGAGCCACCGATGAGATGAAGCTGATGCAGGAGGAGATCTTCGGCCCCCTGCTGCCGATCGTTCCTTATCGCGCCATCGACGATGCCTTCGCCTACATCAACGATCGTCCGCGCCCGCTGGCCCTTTACTACTTCGGCTACGGCAAGGCCGAACAGCAGCGCGTGCTGCACGAGACCCACTCTGGCGGCGTGTGCCTGAACGACACACTGCTCCATGTGGCTCAGGACGACATGCCGTTCGGCGGCATCGGTCCCTCCGGCATGGGTCACTATCACGGCCATGAAGGTTTCCTCACCTTCAGCAAGGCCAAGTCGGTGTTCATCAAGCAGCGTTTCAATGCCGCGAAGATGATCTATCCGCCCTACGGCAAGGCCATCCAGAAGCTGGTCTATAAACTTTTCGTCCGCTGAACCGGGCCTTCGCAGGCAGATAATAAAAATGAGCGAAACCACCCTCGAAGCGCCGGGGCTATCCCGGCGCAACCTGCTCAAGGTCGGCCTGCTCGGCTCGGCCTTTCTCGCCACCGCCGGTGTGACCGCAAGCCTCACCGGCTGCTCGGCCAGCGTTCCCGCAGGTGGCTTTGCCGTGCTCCGTGAGTCCGACCTGCCCTTCCTGCGCGCGCTGGTGCCAGTGATGCTGGACGGCGCCGTGCCGGCCCAAGGCATGCCGACGGCGGTGGATGGTGCCCTGCAAAGCCTGGATTACGCCCTGCATCGCCTGTCCCCGGAAATGCTCAAGCTGACCATGCAACTGTTCGATGTGCTCGCGCTACCGGTCACCCGTGGCCCGCTGACGGGCGTCTGGGGCAGTTGGGAGAAGGCCAGCGCCCAGCACGTCCATGACTTCCTCACGCGCTGGGAAAACAGCTCCATCGGCCTGTTGAAGATGGGCCACGCGTCCCTGCTGCAACTGGTGATGATGGCCTGGTACGGCAGGCCGGAGTCCTGGGCGCACTGCGGCTACCCCGGCCCGCCCAGCGTGTGATCCACGCCGATAACGACAAGAACTCGCTCGAGACCCTGACATGCCTGTACCCGATCTGTTCGCCGAAGGCCTTGCCCGCGGCTGGAAAACCCACAACGGCTCGCGCCTGGAGCAAGACCTGACGCTGGAGGCCGACGTCGCGATCGTCGGCAGCGGCGCCGGCGGAGGTACCACCGCGGAAATTCTCAGCGCGGCAGGCTTCAAGGTATTGCTGATCGAGGAAGGCCCGCTCAAGACCAGCTCCGACTTCAAGATGCAAGAGGCCGAGGCCTACCCGAGCCTGTACCAGGAAGGCATTGGCCGCATGACCAAGGATGGCGCCATCACCATCCTCCAGGGTCGCGCCGTGGGCGGCACCACCTTGGTGAACTGGACGTCCAGCTTCCGTACTCCGGACCTGACGCTGGAGCACTGGGCCAGCGAACACGGCGTAAAGGGCCTGTCGGTGGCCGAGATGGCGCCTTGGTTCGAGAAGATGGAGCAACGCCTTGGCGTCGCGCCCTGGGCAATTCCGCCAAACCCGAACAACGATGTGATCCGCCTCGGCTGCGAAAAACTCGGGCTGCACTGGAAGGTGATTCCACGCAACGTGCGCGGCTGCTGGAACCTCGGTTACTGCGGCATGGGCTGCCCGACCAACGCCAAGCAGTCGATGCTGGTCACCACCATTCCAGCCACCCTGGAGAAGGGCGGCGAGTTGCTCTATCTGGCCCGAGCGGAAAAGCTGCTGATCGAGGGAGACAAGGTCACCGGCATCGAATGCCTTGGCCTGGACGAGCGCTGCGTGGCACCCAATGGCCGCAAGATCACCGTCAAGGCGCGCCACTATGTGCTTTCCGGCGGTGGCATCAACACCCCGGGCCTGCTTCTGCGCTCCAACGCACCGGACCCGCACGGCCGCGTCGGAAAGCGCACATTCCTGCACGTTGTGAACTTCTCCGCGGCGCAGTTCGACCGGGTGATCAACCCCTTCTACGGCGCGCCGCAGTCGATCTACTCAGACCATTACCAGTGGGATGACGGCGCCACCGGACGCATGTCCTACAAGCTCGAAGTGCCGCCACTGCAACCGGCGCTCACCAGCACCCTCCTGGGTCGCTTTGGCGTCGACAACGCACTGCGCATGGAACAGCTACCGCACACCAACGTGATGCTTGCCCTGATGCGCGACGGTTTCCACCCGGACAGCGCCGAGGGCTCGGTGGTACTGCGCGGCGACGGCAGCCCGGTGCTCGACTACCGCATGACCGACTACACCTGGGACGGCATTCGCCGGGCATTCCACGTCATGGCCGAGATCCAGTTTGCCGCTGGCGCACGCGCCGTCCTCCCCATGCACAATGACGCCGACTACGTGAAGACTCTGGCCGAAGCCCGCAGCCTGATCGACAACCTGCCGCTGGAGCTCTACCGCGCCCGTCTTGGCAGCGCCCACGTGATGGGCGGCTGCGCCATGGGTGAGGACCCGAAGCTGGCAGTGACCGACAGCCAGGGCCGCCACCACCAGTTGGCCAACCTGTCGATCCACGACGGCTCGCTGTTCCCCACCAGCATCGGCGCCAATCCCCAGCTCTCGGTCTATGGCCTGACGGCGAAGCTGGCCAGCGCGCTGGCCGGGCGGATAGGCAAGGCGTGACGGGCTACCGCTCGAGGACAAAACCATGGACAAGCTCATCTCCGCGCTGCTGATCGTCGCCGGCATCATTCACCTGCTACCGATCAGCGGCCTGCTCGGGGCTGAACGACTCGCGGCGCTCTATGGCCTGTCGTTCAGCGAACCCAACCTGCTGCTCCTGATGCGCCACCGCGCGGTGCTCTTCGGGCTGCTCGGCGCGCTGCTCGTCTGGGCCGCCTTTCGTCCGTCGCTGCAACCGGCGGCCATGCTGGGCGGGCTGGTAAGCGTGTTGTCGTTCCTCCTGCTGGCCTGGCTCACGCCGGGCTACAACGCCGCGCTACGCAAGGTGGTGATCGCCGACTGGGTAGCCTTGGTCTGCCTGGCATTGGCCATCGTGATCTGGCTGGTGCGCCGGCCGGCTGCGACCTGATGAGCGCACTTCTTGGCCGCGGGGTTTCGCTGCGCTACCATCCGATTCCCTTTCGGTCCCCTGCCAGGACGTCGCGATGAACCGAGTGTTGTATCCGGGCACTTTCGACCCCATCACCAAGGGTCATGGCGATCTGATCGAACGCGCCTCGCGCCTGTTCGATACCGTGATCATCGCCGTTGCCGCGAGCCCGAAGAAGAATCCGCTGTTCAGCCTGGAGCAGCGTGTGGAGCTGGCGCGCGAAGTCACCAAACACCTGCCGAACGTCGAAGTGGTGGGCTTCTCCACCCTGCTGGCGCATTTCGTCAAGGAGCAGAACGCCAATGTCTTCCTGCGTGGCCTGCGCGCGGTATCCGACTTCGAGTACGAATTCCAACTGGCCAACATGAACCGCCAGTTGGCGCCGGATGTGGAGAGCATGTTCCTCACCCCGTCGGAACGGTATTCCTTCATCTCCTCCACCCTGGTACGTGAAATAGCGGCCCTGGGCGGCGATATCAGCAAGTTCGTCCATCCGGCCGTCGCGGCGGCATTGGCCGAGCGTTTCAAGCGCTGATACTGAAGGCTCGCCAGGGCCGGCCCTGAACCATGGCGATCGGCGCGTGCGCCGATCGCGGCAATCCGGCACAATTCCGCTATTTTCTGTTCAAGGCCGCCGCTGCCTGGCGACGGCAGGAGTTGTTCCCATGTCCCTCAAGATCACCGACGACTGCATCAATTGCGACGTCTGCGAACCCGAGTGCCCGAATGGCGCGATCTCCCAGGGCGAAGAGATCTACGTGATCGATCCCAACCTGTGCACCGAATGCGTCGGCCACTACGACGAACCCCAGTGCCAACAGGTCTGCCCCGTCGATTGCATTCCGCTCGACGAAACCCATGTCGAAAGCAAGGATGAGCTGATGCAGAAGTACCTGAAGCTCACCGGCAAGGCCTGACCCATGGGCCGCCCGGTACGCGGCTCCTATCGTGGCGCGTTGCTGGCGTCGCTGCTTCTGCTCGCGGGCATTTCCCAAGCTGCCGAGCCTGGCCGCGCGGCAGTCGCCACGCCGCATCCGTCAGCCACCGTGGCAGGCCTGGAAACCCTGGCCCAGGGCGGCAACGCCTTCGATGCCGCGGTGGCCATCAGCGCCGCCCTGGCAGTCGCCGAACCTTACGGTTCAGGCCTGGGCGGCGGTGGATTCTTCCTGCTCCGTCAGGGGGGCGAAAAACCCGCCTACCGCTTCCTCGATGCCCGCGAACGCGCGCCGCTGGCCGCGAACGCGCGCCTGTACGTCCGCGACGGAAAGGTCGATCCGGCCCTGTCCCTGGACGGCCCGCTGGCCGCCGCAATTCCCGGCCTGCCTGCCGCCCTCGTGGACCTCGCCAGCCGCTACGGCCGCCTGCCGCTGGCCGACAGCCTGACACCGGCCATCCGCCTGGCTCGCGACGGCATTTCGGTGGATCGCATCTACCGCGAACGCGCCTCCTGGCGGCTGTCGTCCATGCGCGACGACCGGGAGACGGCGCGCCTGTTCCTCGACCACAAGGGTGAAATCCCGGAGGAATTCAGCCTGCTGCGCCAGCCGGAGCTGGGCAACACCCTCGAGCGCATCGCCCGTTATGGCAAGGCCGGGTTCTATAGCGGCCCCACCGCGGAGAAGCTGGTGCAAGGTGTGAACGCCGCCGGCGGCATCTGGAGCCTGCGCGACCTGGCCGAATACCAGACCGTGGAACGCCAGCCGATTCGCTTCCGCCTTGCCGATGGCCGTGAGCTGATCGGCGCCCCGCCGCCCTCGGCCGGCGGCATCGCCCTGGCCCAGAGCCTGGCCATGCTGCAGGAACTGCCGTGGCGCAAGGCCGAGCGCGTACAGCGCACCCACTACGTGGTAGAGGTACTGCGCCGCGCGTACCGCGACCGTGGGCTGCTCGGCGATCCGGATTTCGTCGCGATTCCACAGGCCCGGCTGCTCGATGTCGGCTACCTGAAAGACCTCGCCAAAGGTATCGATGCCCGCCGTGCTACCCCGAGCAGCAGCCTGCCGCCATCACCGCCGTGGCGCGAGGGTGACCACACTACTCACTTCGCAGTCATCGACAAGGATGGCAACGCAGTGGCCGCCACCCTGTCCATCAACCTGCCCTTCGGCGCCGCCTTCACCGTGCCCGGCACCGGCGTGTTGCTGAACGACGAGATGGACGACTTCGCCGCGAACCCCGAAGGTGCCAACGCCTATGGACTCGCCGCCAGCCAGGCCAATGCTGTGGGTTCGGGAAAACGCCCACTGTCGTCCATGAGCCCGACCTTCATCGAGAGCGAAGAGGAGTTCGCCGCGTTCGGCACTCCAGGTGGCAGCCGGATTCCCAGCATGGTGCTGTTGTCGGTGCTGGAGTACCTGGACGGTCAGCCAGTGAACCGCTGGCCGGCGGTGGCGCGCTATCACCACCAGTACCTGCCGGACCAGATCGAGCACGAGCCCGGCGCCTTCAGCAGCAGCGAAATCGCCGAACTGCGCGCCCGCGGCTACAGCCTCAAGCCGCTGGAACGCAACTACGGCAATCAGCAGGTGCTGTTCTGGAACAAGGCCAAGGGCAACCTCGAAGCCGCCAGCGATCCGCGCGGGCTGGGCCTCTCTGAAATACTCGAAATCGAGCAGATCAAGTAGGAGCGAATTCATTCGCCCCTACTGTAGGTTGGCGCCGAGTCCGCGAGGCCCAACACGCAAGGCCGAGGCCTGGCATCGTTGGGCTTCGCTGCGCCCTGCACCAACCTACGGGCGCTCCGCCTCCAGGCATTGCACGGTATACCGGCACTCACCGCACACCTTACGGACGATCGCCGTCCAGCACGATCAGTGACTCTTCATCCTGTTCCAGCCGTCGCAGCTCGCGGAACAGCAACTGCCCTTCACCCAGCATCAGCACATTTCGCAGGCTCTGGAAAATCCGGCTCGCATATCCCAGATCGTTCATTAGGGAACTGGTCATCAGGCCATCCAGTTCACCTTTGCGCACTGAATTGAACAGCCGGGTACGGAAGCTGCCATCGAAGGTCGCGGCCTGCTCGTCCAGCCAACCCAGACGCTCGTTCCATGCCTCTTCCGGCAGGTCGGAGCGGCCCAGCTCGCGCAGCTCATGGAGCATCGCCAGCAAGTGGCGGCGCAGGTCCACATAGGCATCACGAAGGGGAGCAGGCTCCTGGTCCAGGTAACGCCCGAGGTTCTTCTGCAGGTGCTTGGCATCCTTCACCGCATCCACCAGTTGCAGCGCGGCCAGCTGGCAACTGACCCAGAACTGTTGGTGTGCCTCATCCAGAGGCAGATCGAGCCGCCCCATGAAGCTCAGCAGGTCGCCATACACACCTTTGATATGCCGCTGGTAGAGCGCTTCGGCGTCCAGATGATGGCGCTCCGGCCGAGCCTGCAGCAGGCGCTCATCGCCTTGCGCCTTTGCCAGTTGGTCCACCGGCAGGTAAAGCGCGTGGCAGATCACTTCCATGCTCAAGCGACCGAGGTGGCGCAGTTCGCGCACCACGGCGCTGGCAGCGGCATCCACCGAATCCAGGGCGCGCTCGTTGAGGTAGCGCGCGCGGGTACGCAGCAGTTCCTCCGGCCCGACAGCCAGCTCGGTGATCAGCACCTGGGGCTCTTCGCGTTCCGGCAACCAGCGCACCAGCCAGTAAGCGAGGCGTTCTTGCAGCGGCCAGAACAGCAGCACACCCATGGCGTTGATAAGGCTGTGGAACATGGCCAGCTGGATCAGCTCGTTGTCGCCCAGCCCGGTGATGCCGGCGATCCGATCGACCATCAAGCTCAACGGCCCCAGCAGGATGAAAGCCAAGGTGCAGGTAACTACGTTGAACAACACGTGGGCCAACGCCAGCCGTTGTCCACTGCGGTTTCCGCCAAGGGAGCCGACGAAGGCGGTGGTGACGCTGCTGCCGACGTTGGAGCCGATGGCAATGGCGAAAGCCTGGGCCAGCTCCAGCTGACCACCGGCCAGGGCCGCCAGCGTCAGCATCAGCGTGGCATGGCTGGATTGCAGTACCACGGTCACCAGCAGCCCCACCAAAGCGAACAGCAAGCTTCCCATCAGCCCGTCGGCCTGGAAGGCGGTGAGGTCGAGGCCGTCGCCGAAGCTGGCGAAGCCGTCCTTGATCTGGTCGATGCCGAGGAAGATGAAGGCAATTCCGAGGACGATGCGCCCGGCCGCCTTGCTCTTCTCGCCGAGGAAACCACCGAGCACGCCGAAGACCAGCAGCGGCAACGCCAGCGGGCTCAGGCTGAGGTTCTGCCCCGCCAAGGCCAGCAGCCAGATACCACTGGTAGCCCCCAAGTTGGCACCGAAGAGGATGGCGATACCGCCGGCGAGCTGGATCAGCCCGGCACTGATGAAGGCGATGGTGAGCAGCGATACCAGCGTGCTGGACTGCAACAGCAAGGTGCCGCAGATGCCGAACATCAGCCCCTTGAAGGAGGTGGCGGTGCTGCTGGCCAGTAGTTGCTCGAGCTTGCTGCCGGCCAGCTGGCGCAGCCCCTCTTCCAGGCACTGCATCCCGAACAGGAACAGCGCAAGGCCGGCGCAGAGCTCCAGCCAGCCGGAACTGAACCAGAAACTCAATGCCAGCCCGACAGTAGCCAGGGCAAGCAGGATGATGCGCGAGTTGTGCTTCACGGGCGGTATTCCTTCACCAGACAGGGCTCAGCTATTACCCGATACAGTCGTCTGACGGCAACCCGCATGGCGCCCGAAAACGCCGACGGCCCCGAAAGGGGCCGTCGCAATGGAGTCGGGGGAAGGAATCAGTCGTGCTTGTAGCCACTGATCGTGCAGCCCAGGCAGCGCACGAAGGCTTCTCTGCCCGGCTCGACGACCAGCGCATTGGCCGCCTCGCCGACATTACCGCCCAGCGCGGAGAACGGCAGGCTGATGATGAACAGGCCCGCACCGATCACGGTGGCGCCGATCAGCAGCGGGCGGGCGATGATGATATCGCCGGCCATGCTGTAACCGGTGGGAGCATTGGCTGTGTACATCGGGTCACCGCTGGTGTTTTCCTGAACCACTTCCGCGTGAGCCGGCAGCGCCAGCAGGCCAGTGGTCAGCGCCAGGACAGCAGCGGTTGTGCGGAGCAGGTTCATACGGGCGATCCTTCAGATAGTGGTGTACGAAAAACTATAACAGCGCATGGCACATTGGCAGCGTGACGGCCTTCAATCGCCATTGAAAGCGTAGTCGGGTTTTTTCGGCACGTAAGGGCGGTAGAAGGTCAGCAACTGGCGCAGATCGGCGTGCTCGTCACCCGTGGGGTAGAACGGCTCGCCGATCACCACCCGGCGATTGGCGTAGTCCAGGGCAGCCGGGACTATAGGCACTCCGGCGCCGCAAGCGATGTGGTAGAAGCCCATTTTCCAGCGATCCACGCGTTTGCGGGTGCCTTCCGGCGAGATCACCAGCATGAACTCGCGATTCTCGCGGAAGCGCTCCACCGCTTGATCCACCATGTTCAGCTTGAGATGCCGATGGATCGGCACGCCTCCCCAGCGTTGCAGCAGCCCGGCGAAGGGCCAGCGGAAGATGGTGTGCTTGCCGAACCAGCGGGCATTCAGACGCAGCACGAACTTCACTGCGAGGAACAACACGAAGTCCCAGTTGGAAGTGTGGTGGGCGCCGATGATCACGAACTTGTCGAGGGGTGGCAGGCGCCCCTCGATACGCCAGCCCATCAGACGCAGCACGCCGTGGCCAATCGCCTCGGCAAAGGGATTGCGGGGCAGGTAATTACCGTACATAGGACAGACTTCTTTTCTTGTTCTAGGAATGCTCGACGCCGAGTCTCGCGACCCGGCGAGGGATTAGCGTTGGCAGCGCGGACAATAGACGCTGGCGCGCTGGCCCAGGCGGATTTCCCGCAAGGTCGAGCCGCACTGCTTGCAGAACTCGCCAGCACGGCCGTAGACGAACAACTCCTGCTGGAAGTAGCCCGGTTTGCCGTCGCCGCCGACAAAGTCGCGCAGGGTAGTGCCACCACACTCGATGGCCTGCGCAAGGATGCGTTTGATTTCCTCGGCCAGCTTCAGGTAGCGGGCCCGCGAGATGGAGCCCGCTTCGCGGCGCGGGTCGATTCCGGCGGCGAACAGCGCCTCGCTGGCGTAGATGTTGCCGACCCCGACCACCACGGCGTTGTCCATGATGAAGGGTTTCACCGCCATGCTGCGGCCACGGGACAGCTGGAACAGGCGCTCGCCGTCGAACAGGCCAGTCAGCGGCTCCGGCCCCAGGTGGCGCAACAGCTCGTGGTTCAGTGGGTCATCGCTCCAAAGCAGCGCGCCGAAGCGGCGTGGGTCGGTGTAGCGCAGGGCCATGCCCGACTCCAACTCGATATCCACATGCTCGTGCTTGGCCGCGACCAACCCAGCCTCCACCAGGCGCAGGCTGCCGGACATGCCGAGGTGGCTGATCAGGGTGCCGACTTCGGCCTGCAGCAACAGGTACTTGGCACGGCGCTCCACATGCAGGATGCGCTGGCCGGACAGGCGCATATCCAGGTCTTCGGGAATCGGCCAGCGCAGGCGGCGCTCACGCACGATCACCCGGCTGACGCGCTGGCCTTCGAGGAAGGGCGCGATGCCGCGGCGGGTCGTTTCGACTTCGGGTAGTTCAGGCATCTGAATCTCGGTACTCGGCGCGACTCAGCTAACGCCAAGCTCGCGGATGCTTTCCTTGAGGTTCTCGAAGTCGTACTCCGACAACCCGACATAGTCCAGCACCTGGGAGCGGATGCTCATCCACTCGTAATCCTCCGCCTGGTTACCCAGCACCAGATGCGAGGCGCAGATGTGCTCCGCCATCTTCAGGATGGCCAGCAGGGTCTTGAGCTGGGCATCGCGCCCGGAGTCGTCGGTGAAGATCGACAGGGCGTTGTGATGGTTGGCGATGGCTTCGCAGAGGTGTTCCGGCAGGCGCCATGAGCGCGCAGTGAAATAACCGACCACGGCGTGGTTGGTGTTCAGCAGGCGGTTCTCGGTGTCCACCACGCGGCGCTCGGGGCCTGCGCTGGCGTAGGCCTCCTCCAGCACCATCATGTAGTCCGGGAAGCGCTTGAGCATCAGCGGGATGCCGCAATTGTGGAACAGGCCGAGCGCGTAGGCTTCGTCGGCGGACTGGTAGCCGATGCGCTTGGCCAGGGTCAGGCTGGTCATGGCCACGTCCTGGGCGGTGTCCCAGAAGCGGTTCAGCGTAACGATGGTCTCATCGGTCATCTCGCCCTTGATCGACTGCGCGTTGATCAGGTTGATCACCGTGTTGCAGCCCAGCAGATTCACCGCCTGCTGGATCGAGGCAATGCGGTTGGTCAGGCCGAAAAAGGGTGAATTGACGATCTTCAGCAACGCACCGGACAGGCCCGGGTCCTGGCTGATCAGGCGGGCGATGGATTTCAGGTCCGGGGTCGGCATGACCTGCTCCATTTGCAGGTCGACCATGATCTGCGGCTGCGGCGGCACGCTGATGCCCTGCAGGACCTGACGGATCTGATCTGCGGATAGTTCTTGAGCCATGGGAATGGGGGGGAAGTTTGACCGAATCGACAGTCTACCCGGTTGCACCTGCCGTTTGCGCGGGATTTCCGGCGATTTTCCGACCATCGTGCCAGGTCGCCCATGGCACCGCCGGGCGGCCCCCGGAGCCCGCACGGGCTGGGGTATAATCCCCGCCTTTTTCCGGAGAGCGACACATGTCCCTGCCCAGCCTGCGCCTCAAAGCCAATGCCGATCGACGCCTGCGCGCCGGCCACCTGTGGGTCTACAGCAACGAAGTGGACGTGGTCGCCACCCCGCTGAACCTCTTTCAGCCGGGTGACCAGGCCATCCTCGAAGCCGCTGGCGGCAAACCCCTGGGCGTTGTCGCCATCTCTCCGAACAACCTGATCTGCGCTCGCCTGGTATCCCGCGACACCAAGCACACCCTGGACAAGTCCCTGCTGGTGCACCGCATCAACGTCGCCCTGAGCCTGCGCGAGCGTCTTTTCGACAAGCCCTTCTACCGCCTGGTCTACGGCGACTCCGACCTGCTGCCGGGCCTGGTGGTGGACCGCTTCGGCGATCACCTGGTGGTGCAGCTCGCCTCCGCCGCCATGGAGCGCAACAAGGCCGCCGTGCTCGACGCCCTGGTGCAAGTCCTCAAGCCGCGCGGTGTGCTCTGGAAGAACGACTCCAGCGCGCGTGAAGCCGAAGGCCTGGAGCGTTACGTGGACACCGCCTTCGGCGTGGTGCCCGAGTGGGTCGCCCTGGAAGAGAATGGCGTGAAGTTCGAGGCCCCGGTGATGGAAGGCCAGAAGACCGGCTGGTTCTATGACCACCGCATGAACCGTGCACGCCTGGCGCCCTACGTCAAAGGCAAGCGCGTACTCGACCTGTTCAGCTACATCGGCGGCTGGGGCGTGCAGGCTGCAGCCTTCGGCGCCAGCGAAGTGTTCTGCGTCGACGCCTCCGGTTTCGCCCTCGACGGTGTAGAGCGCAACGCCACCCTCAATGGCGTGGCTGAGCAGGTTACCTGCGTGGAAGGTGACGTGTTCGAAGCCCTCAAGGAACTGAAAGCCGCCGAAGAGCGCTTCGACGTGGTCGTCGCCGACCCGCCGGCCTTCATCAAGCGCAAGAAGGACCTGAAGAACGGCGAGGCCGCCTATCGCCGCCTCAACGAGCAAGCCATGCGCCTGCTGAACAAGGACGGCATCCTGGTCAGCGCCTCCTGCTCCATGCACCTGCCGGAAGACGACCTGCAGAACATCCTGCTCAACAGCGCCCGTCACCTGGACCGCAATATCCAGCTGCTGGAGCGCGGAGGCCAGGGCCCGGACCACCCGGTGCACCCGGCCATCGTCGAGACCCGCTACATCAAGAGCCTGACCGTTCGCCTGCTGCCCAACAGCTAAGCACCTCTGCCCGGCACTGGGCCGGCCGCTGCGCCGGCCCGACCGCCAGCCTTTCCCTGCCGGCCAGGCCCGGCGTAGAATCGGGCAATTCCTCGCCAACCATCCTCCGGCGGGCCAGTGAGCCCCGGCCGAGCGAGCGGTGACCCCGCCCCGCCTTCCGGCCACCACCGACCGAATGGCCATCTGCCGTTTGCATCCGGTATGTTCCGCGCTCACGATGAGACTCTTACAGACACCTGATTAGCCGCAGGAAACCGTCATGCCCGATTACCGCTCGAAAACCTCCACCCACGGCCGCAACATGGCTGGCGCTCGTGCCCTGTGGCGCGCCACCGGGATGAAGGACGAGGACTTCAAGAAGCCGATCATTGCCATCGCCAACTCCTTCACCCAGTTCGTGCCCGGCCATGTGCACCTGAAAGACCTGGGCCAGCTGGTCGCCCGCGAGATCGAGAAGCACGGCGGTGTGGCGAAGGAATTCAACACCATCGCCGTAGACGACGGCATCGCCATGGGCCACGACGGCATGCTCTATTCCCTGCCGAGCCGCGAGATCATCGCCGACTCCGTGGAATACATGGTCAACGCTCACTGCGCCGACGCCATCGTCTGCATTTCCAACTGCGACAAGATCACCCCCGGCATGCTGATGGCCGCCCTGCGCCTGAACATCCCGGTGGTCTTCGTCTCAGGTGGCCCAATGGAAGCCGGCAAGACCAAGCTGGCCAACCACGGCCTGGACCTGGTAGACGCCATGGTCGTGGCGGCCGACGATTCCTGCTCCGACGAAAAGGTCGCCGAGTACGAGCGCAGCGCCTGCCCGACCTGCGGTTCCTGCTCCGGCATGTTCACCGCCAACTCCATGAACTGCCTGACCGAAGCCCTCGGCCTGTCGCTGCCGGGCAACGGCTCCACCCTGGCCACCCACGCAGACCGCGAGCAGCTGTTCCTGCGCGCCGGCCGCCTGGCCGTCGAGCTGTGCCAGCGCTACTACGGCGAGGGCGACGACAGTGTGCTGCCGCGCAACATCGCCAACTTCAAGGCATTCGAGAACGCCATGACCCTGGACATCGCCATGGGCGGCTCCACCAACACCATCCTGCACCTGCTGGCCGCAGCACAGGAGGGCGAGGTGGCGTTCGACCTGCGCGACATCGATCGCCTGTCCCGCAAGGTCCCGCAGCTGTGCAAGGTGGCGCCGAACATCCAGAAGTACCACATGGAAGACGTGCACCGTGCCGGCGGCATCTTCTCGATTCTCGGTGAACTGGCCCGTGGCGGCCTGCTGCACACCGACGTCGCCACCGTGCACAGCCCGAGCATGGCCGACGCCATCGCCCAGTGGGACATCACCCAAACCAAGGATGAAGCCGTCCACACCTTCTTCAAGGCGGGCCCGGCCGGCATCCCCACCCAGGTTGCCTTCAGCCAGTCCACGCGCTGGGACACCCTGGACGACGACCGCGCCGAAGGCTGCATCCGCAGTGTCGAGCACGCCTACTCCCAGGAAGGCGGCCTGGCTGTCCTTTACGGCAACATCGCCCTCGACGGCTGCGTGGTGAAAACCGCTGGCGTGGATGAGTCCATCCATGTCTTCGAAGGCACCGCGAAGATCTTCGAAAGCCAGGACAGCGCCGTGAAAGGCATCCTCGCTGACGAAGTGAAGGCCGGCGACATTGTGATCATCCGCTACGAAGGCCCGAAAGGTGGCCCGGGCATGCAGGAAATGCTGTACCCGACCAGCTACCTGAAGTCCAAGGGCCTGGGCAAGCAATGCGCCCTGCTCACCGACGGCCGCTTCTCCGGTGGCACCTCCGGCCTGTCCATCGGCCACGCCTCTCCGGAAGCCGCCGCAGGCGGCGCCATCGGCCTGGTGCAGGACGGCGACAAGGTCCTTATCGACATCCCCAACCGCAGCATCAACCTGCTGGTTTCGGATGAAGAACTGGCCGCCCGCCGCGTGGAACAGGACAAGAAAGGCTGGAAGCCGGTCGCCCCGCGTGCGCGCAAAGTGACCACCGCGCTGAAAGCCTACGCCCTGCTCGCCACCAGCGCCGACAAGGGCGCGGTACGCGACAAGTCGATGCTCGACGGCTGAGCCTGGTAGCAGATGGTAGAAAGCCCGGCCATACGCCGGGCTTTCTGCTTTCCGTGGGGGCGATTTCAATCGCCAACGGGCGTTAGCGGTTGCGAGAGATCTACCATCGGGTCAAGAACCTTGTAGGAGCTGGCTTGCCGGCGAAACGGGGCCATTCGCTGGCAAGTCAGCTCCTACGGCCAGTACATCTGCTTGAAACACGTAATGCAGAAATAACCAATGAATTGCCCCCACAAGATCCAGCCTCCCTCACCAAACCTGACCACTCAGGTAGAATCGCCGCTTTTTTGCGGTCGATCACCATGACTTCACTGGAAAAGCCCCCCGTCCCCGAGACTCGCAACGAGCTGCTCTACGGCCTGGAAGACAAGCCACGCCCCGTCGCCGCCCTGCTCGCCGCGCTGCAGCACCTGCTGGCCATCATCGTCCCCATCGTCACCCCTGGCCTGCTGATCTGCCAGGCGCTGGGCGTGTCGGCGCGGGATACCAACCTGATCGTCTCCATGTCCCTGGTGGTGTCTGGTATCGCCACCTACGTTCAATGCAAGCGCTTCGGGCCGTTCGGCGCCGGGCTGTTGATCGTCCAGGGCACCAGCTTCAACTTTGTCGGCCCGCTGATCGCCGGTGGTGCACTCATGGTCAAGCAAGGCACTCCGGTTGAGGCAGTGATGGCCGCTATCTTCGGCGTGGTAATGGCCGGTGCCTTCGTCGAAATGGGCATTTCCCGCGTGCTGCCCTTCGTCAAACGACTGATCAATCCGCTGGTGACCGGTATCGTCGTGCTGATGATCGGCCTGACCCTGATCAAGGTGGGCCTGATCAGCATGGGTGGCGGCTTCGGCGCGATGGCCAACGGCACCTTCGCCAACGGCGAGAACCTGCTGCTGTCCGGTACCGTGCTCGGCGTGATCCTGCTGCTCAACCGCATCCCGCTGGTGTGGATGCGCAGCTGCGCCATCGTCATCGCACTGCTGGCGGGCTACGCCCTGGCCGCCTGGCTCGGCCGCCTCGATTTCAGCGGCCTGCACGACGCGCCGCTGCTGCAGGTGCCGGTACCGTTGCACTTTGGCCTGGGGTTCTCCTGGTCACTGTTCGTACCGATGCTCGTGATCTACCTGGTCACTTCGCTTGAAGCCATCGGTGACGTCACCGCCACCAGCAAGGTTTCGCGCCAGCCGGTGGAAGGCCCGTTATGGATGCAAAGGATCAAGGGCGGCGTGCTGGTCAACGGCGCCAACTCCCTGCTTGCCGGCCTGTTCAATACCTTCCCTAGCTCAGTCTTCGCCCAGAACAACGGCGTGATCCAGCTCACCGGCATCGCCAGCCGCCATATCGGCATCTGGATTGCTCTTATGCTGGTGTTGCTGGGCCTGTTCCCGGCCGTGGCTGGCGTGCTGCAAGCCATTCCCGAACCCGTGCTGGGGGGCGCCGCCATGGTGATGTTCGGTGCAGTAGCCGCTTCCGGCATCAATATCCTCGCTGGCACCACCCTGGATCGCCGAGCGCTGCTGATCATCGCCGTATCGCTCGCCCTGGGTCTCGGCGTGTCGCAGGTGCCGGAATTCCTCGCCCATATGCCGGCGGCACTGCGCAACATCCTCGAATCCGGTGTGGCCACCGGCGGTCTCTGCGCCCTGCTGCTGAACTGGTTCCTGCCAGAAACCACGCGCACGTAAGAGTGATGCAGAATGGGCCTCGTTTCCCGCCGAGGCCCATGCCATGAAGCCCCTCCGTATCGGCCTGATCTCCGACACCCACGGCCTGCTACGTCCGCAGGCGCTTGCGGCGCTGGAGGGCTGCGACCACATTCTCCACGCTGGCGACATCGGAAAAGCCGAAATACTCGACACCCTTTCCGGGCTGGCGCCGCTGACGGCCGTGCGAGGCAACAACGACGAGGGGCCCTGGGCGCAGGCCATTCGCAAGGTGGAAGCGGTTCAACTGGGCGGGATCGGCATCTATTTGGTGCATGACCAGGCGGATATTCCTGACGACCTTGCCCAGCGCGGCTTCAGGGTCGTGGTCACTGGCCATTCGCACAAACCCCTGATCAACGAGCATTCAGGATTACTGCACGTGAACCCAGGCAGCGCAGGCCCGCGCCGTTTCAAGCTGCCAGTGTCGGTGGGGTTTCTCTTGATTGACGATGACGCTCGGGCGGAGCTTCGCGAGCTGGTCCTATAACCTGTGTGAGCAAATTCTTTCGCGAATGAATTCGCTCACACAGGACAGGATCGGGGGCCTCAGCGCTTTTCCCACACCTCGAAGGCGTAGGCCGGCGTGTCCGTCGTCGCCTCGTGCTCGATGCTGGAGGCCAAGCGCCAGTCCTGCTGCGACACTTCAGGGAAGAATGCATCGCCCTCCGGAGCCAGCTCAACGCGAGTCAGGTAGAGGCGGTCGGCCTGGACCAGGCCCTGGGCATAGAGTTCTGCGCCGCCGATCAGCATCAGTTCCTCGGCCTCTTCCGCACGCGCCCAGGCATCAGCGCGTTCGATCGCAGCTTCCAGGCTCGGAAAGACTTCCGCGCCTTCCAGCACCAGAGAGCTCTGGCGGCTGACCACCAGATTGAGCCGGCCCGGCAGCGGGCGACCAAGGGAGTCCCAGGTCTTGCGGCCCATGATGATCGGCTTGCCGAGGGTCATGGCCTTGAAGTGCTTGAGGTCCGCCGGCAGGTGCCAGGGCAGTTGGTTGTCGCGACCGATCACGCGGTTCTGCGCGAGGGCGGCAATCAGGCATAGGGGCAGGGTCTTTTTCATGGCGGCGAGAATACCGGCTGCCGTCCGTGAGAGAAAGCCAACGGAGGATGGGCGCCCGAATCACACATTTCCGGCACGGCCTATGCATCCCCAAAATGAATGGTTCGACGAGCGACCTCCATTCGTCGCCAATCACTTTCCTGACCACATGGTCAATGATTGATTCTACTTATTTCGGCGCCTTTATAAGAATTAACGCAGGAGATAGGCGAAAAAGCTTGCCTAAAAAATTGTATACAAACCACTAGTCAATAGGCCGGTTAATTGTCTACAGTTGCCAGCACAATAACAAAACCGAGAGCCCACCATGACAGTCCCATCCGCAAGTCCGTCTCCGGTGCAACGACCGGAAGATGAAAACCTCGGCATTGGAGCCAACCTCGCCTACGGTCTGCAGCATGTGCTGACCATGTACGGCGGAATTGTCGCGGTACCCCTGATCATCGGCCAGGCTGCCGGGCTTTCGCCCGCAGACATCGGCCTGCTGATCGCAGCCTCACTGTTCGCCGGTGGCCTGGCCACCTTGCTACAAACGATCGGTCTCCCCTTCTTCGGCTGTCAGCTGCCTCTGGTGCAAGGCGTGTCCTTCGCTGGTGTGGCAACCATGATCGCCATCATCGGCAGCGACGGCGCCGGTGGAATCCCCGCAGTGCTGGGCGCGGTAATCGCTGCCTCGCTGATAGGCCTGCTGATTACCCCGGTGTTCTCACGGATCACCAAGTTCTTCCCGCCACTGGTGACCGGCATCGTGATCACCACCATTGGCCTCACCCTGATGCCCGTCGCGGCACGCTGGGCCATGGGCGGCAACAGCCAGTCGCCGGAATTCGGCAGCGTGGCAAACATAAGCCTGGCTGCCTTCACCCTTGGAACCGTGCTGCTGCTGAGCAAACTGGGCAGCGCCAGCATTTCGCGCCTGTCCATCCTCCTGGCGATGATCATCGGCACCGTGGCGGCAGTGTTCTTCGGCATGGCGGACTTCTCCAAGGTGCTTGAAGGCCCGCTGGTCGCCATGCCTTCGCCGCTGCACTTCGGCATGCCGGAGTTCCATATCGCGGCGATCCTGTCGATGCTGATCGTGATCATCGTGACCCTGGTGGAGACCTCCGCAGACATTCTTGCCGTGGGCGAGATCATCGGCACCAAGGTCGACTCCAAGCGCCTCGGCAACGGCCTGCGCGCCGACATGATTTCCAGCTCGCTGGCCCCGCTGTTCGGCTCCTTCACCCAGAGCGCCTTCGCCCAGAACGTCGGTCTGGTAGCCGTGACCGGCGTGAAGAGCCGCTACGTGGTCGCCACCGCCGGCCTGATCCTGGTGACCCTCGGTCTGTTGCCGGTTATGGGCCGCCTGATCGCCGCTGTCCCCACTTCGGTACTGGGTGGCGCAGGCGTGGTGCTGTTCGGCACCGTGGCCGCCTCCGGCATCCGTACCCTGGCGCAGGTGGACTATCGCAACAACATGAACCTGATCATCGTCGCCACCTCCATCGGCTTCGGCATGATCCCGATCGCCGCGCCGACCTTCTACCACCACTTCCCCGCCTGGTTCGAAACCATCTTCCACTCCGGCATCAGCTCAGCCGCGATCATGGCGATCCTGCTGAACCTGATCTTCAACCACCTGAAGGCCGGCAACTCGGACCAGCAGTCGGTATTCGTCGCCGCCAACGAACGCACCCTGCGCTACCAGGACGTCGCCGCCCTGAACGAGGGTGATTACTTCCGCGACGGCAAGCTGTATGACTGCGACGGCAACGAAGTGAAAGTGGTGACCGACCACGACGACCACCACGACGCGCCAACAGCCCCCCGAGTGAAAGTGGCGGCAGGTTCCCACAGCCACTGACAGGTATAGGCCGGCGCACAGTGCCGGCCTTCTCTTGATGAAGGGCCCGCCTTCAGCGGTTATTCTCAGTGCTCACCCTTGGCCAAGAGGCCCTTCGTGAGCGAACCCAATCGAGCCTCCCTCCCTCCTCTCTCCGCCCTCGACCGGCTCTGGCTGACCGAGGCCATCCGCCTGCGCGAAGAACACGCCGGCCCTCTCGAAGACTCAGAGGCAAACCGTCGTGCCAATGCCGCAGGGGGAAATCTGGCGGCGCGCATCGAAGCCCGCGCCCTCTGGCTGGCCCAACGCGACGGGCAGCTCCCGGCCCTGCAGCACTGGCGCCAGGGCGCACGACTCGCCGGCCTGTTACTGGTGATGCTTGCGCTGATCAGCGGTGCTGGCCTGGCCGTTGCCGCACTCGGTGATGGCCAGCGTCCGGTCAACCTGTTCTGGGCCCTGGGCAGCCTGCTCGGCTTGCACTTGCTGATGCTGCTCGGCTGGGCCCTGTCGCTCTGCCTCGGCAACAGCGCCAGCGTGCTGGGTCGCATCTGGTTATGGCTAAGCGGCAAGCTCGCCCGCGACGCCCAGGCTGCGCACCTGGCTCCCGCGCTGCTCCTGCTGCTGCAGCGCCAGCGCCTGACCCGCTGGGGACTGGGCGCCCTGGTGCACGGAGCATGGTTGCTGACCCTGGGCAGCGCTCTGGTGGTGCTCCTGCTCCTGCTCGCGACCCGTCGCTATGGTTTCGTCTGGGAAACCACCATCCTCGGCAGCGATACATTCGTCTTCCTGACCCAAGCCCTCGGCGCCCTTCCCAGCCTTCTCGGGTTCAGCCTGCCGGACGCCGCGACCATCCGCGCCAGTAGTGCCGTGGTCAGCGAAGAAGCCGCGCGTCAGGCCTGGTCAGGCTGGCTCCTGGGGATCACCTTCACCTACGGCCTGCTGCCGCGCCTGCTGCTGGGCCTATTCTGCTTCTGGCGTTGGTCGCAAGGGCGCGCGCGCCTTGGCCTCGACCTCAGCCTGCCTGGCTACAGCTTGCTACGCGAACGTCTGCAGCCAGCCAGCGAGCGCCTGGGCGTCTGTGATGCCGCGCCCGCCGAGCAGGTCGAACCCCGCGCCGGCAGCCTGAATGGCGCCAGCCAGGGTGCACTGCTGGTGGCGATCGAACTGGATGACCGCCGCCCCTGGCCGCCGTCCCTGCCCAAGGGCGTGGGTGATGCCGGCGTGCTGGACAGCCGCGAGCAGCGCCAACGTCTGCTCGACCAACTCAGCCGTTTTCCACCTGAGCGCCTCGCAGTAGCTTGCGATCCTCGTCGCTCGCCGGATCGCGGCACCCTGGCATTGATCGGCGAACTTGCGCGCAGCGCGGGTCAGACCCGCATCTGGCTGCTCCCTCCACCCGCCGGCGACGCTCTTGATAGCCAACGCCTGGAAGACTGGCACCAGGCACTCGACCGCCTGTCCCTGCCCCATGCCCAGGGTGCGCCCCTGCAATGGCTGGAGACTGGCCATGACTAAACCGTTGAAGCTCGCCGTGGTCGGTCACACCAACGTTGGCAAGACCTCGTTGCTGCGTACCCTGCTGCGTGATCGCTCGTTTGGCGAGGTCTCCCATCGACCCAGCACCACCCGGCATGTGGAGGGCGCGCGGCTGTCAGTGGACGGCCAGCCGCTGCTGGAACTGTATGACACGCCGGGACTGGAGGACGCCATCGCCCTCCTGGATCACCTGGAGCGACTGGATCGCCCAGGCGAGCGCTTGGATGGCCCGGCACGTCTCGCCCGTTTCCTCGACGGCAGCGAAGCCCGCCAGCGCTTCGAGCAGGAAGCCAAGGTGCTGCGCCAGTTGTTGACCTCGGATGCCGGGCTCTATGTGATTGATGCCCGCGAACCGGTGCTGGCCAAGTACCGCGATGAACTGGCAGTGCTCGCGATGTGCGGACGACCGCTGCTGCCAGTGCTGAACTTTGTCGCCAGCGAGAGCCACCGCGAAGCCGATTGGCGCGAGGCCCTTGCCCGCCTTGGCCTGCATGCACTGGTACGCTTCGACAGCGTGGCCCCGCCGCTGGATGGCGAGGAGCGTCTCTACGACAGCCTGGCCCTCCTGCTCGAGCGAGCACGCCCTCAGTTGCAGCGACTGGTGGAGGATCACCAGGCGCAACGCCGCCTGCGCCTGGAGGCAGGTAGTCGACTGATCGCTGAACTGTTGCTGGACGTCGCAGCCTGCCGCCGCAGTGTGCCGGCCCAGGAAGCTGCCCTGCAGGCCGCCACCGAGACACTGCGCCAACAGGTGCGCCAGCGCGAGCAACGTTGCGTGGAAGCACTGCTGCGGCTTTACGCATTCGCCCAGGACGATGCCGCCACCAGCGATCTGCCATTGCTAGGCGGCCGTTGGGGCGACGATCTATTCAACCCGGAAACGCTCAAACAGCTGGGTGTGCGCCTGGGCGGCGGCATGGCTGCCGGTGCGGCGGCTGGCGCAAGTGTCGACTTGCTGGTGGGTGGCCTCACGCTGGGTGCCGCAGCGGCACTCGGCGCCATAGCCGGCGGCGCCTGGCAGACCTTCGGTCACTATGGCGAACGGCTGTTGGGCAAGATCAAGGGACAACGCGAACTGACCGTGGACGACTCCATCCTGCGCCTGCTGGCCCTGCGTCAACGCCAGCTACTGGCGGCGCTGGACGCCCGCGGCCATGCGGCTTTCGAGGCAGTGCGCGTCGACACTCCGGAGGAAAGGCAGTGGCAGGAGGGCAAGCTGCCGGCCGTGCTGGGCAAGGCGCGCGCCCATCCGGAATGGTCGTCGCTGAATCCAGGCGCCGAGCTGGAGCAGGCGGAGCGCCAGGGTTGGGTCGCAGCCCTGGCGGAAGGCTTGCGGCCCTGAAATCAGGGCCGGCGGTCAGCGGCCGCCGGCCTCGATCAGGATGCGGTCGGAGCTGCACTCACTGCGATCGCGCGCGCGACTCTCGGCGAACTGACCATCGACCACCCCAACCAGATTGTCAGCCTGCTTCAGCGCACGAGGCAGCGAAACGCGTACCTCCTGCAGATACTTGCCGCTGCAAATGAGCAGGAAATTGTTCTGCGCATCTCGGCTACCGAAGTCCTGTTCCACGCGCTCGTAGAACGCGCGCTTGGAAATGGCACCACCGATGTTGGCAACGATGTACTGACCCGCAGCCGACTGATCCAGCTGGCGCACCAGGTCCGCCGCGCGACGGAAGTAGGTATCGTCGTCCATTTGCGTCTGACAGACACCGTGCTTGTCCCATTGATAGCGGCCGAAACTGGTGCCATAGCGGAAGTTCGGCATCCATGGGCGGACGTAGGCCAGCGTGTCACCGCTGAGCTTCATCTCTGGCCCGGCGCAGTGGCCGTAGTCCTTGCCGCAGGGCCGGCGATTGGGCCAGAGGCCATGCAGGGTCAGGTGGGAGATTTGTAGCTCACCGGAATCCAGGCCTTCACACTCAGGCTTCTTGCCGTTGTAGCGGGCATGCTCACAAAAGCCCGGCTGCCAGGTGGCGGCCAACACATAGCCGTCGTGCTGGTCGGGCACATTGCAGGCGCCTGCGCTCTCTCCGGAGGCGGCAGGCTTGCCGGTATTGAAGGCAATCCCCTCGGCCGAGCCGCAGTCGGCGGAGACCCAGCGCAAGGGCGTGGCACTGCCCGGAATGCGAATGCGCAGCCAGTCGTAATCGCGCTTGTTGACCTCCACCACTTCGTAGCGGCGACCTGGTTCCAACTTGAGGTCGTCCGGGTTGCTCTGCTTGCGGATGGACTGGAAAGCCTCGCAACGCTGACTGGCAATGAAACTTCCCTGGGCTGGCTCGGCCCAGGTGGAAAAGGACGACCAGAGGCCGAAAAGCCCCGTGAGCAGGGCTGCAAGCGGGGCTTTCATGGTGACTCCTGTCATCGGAAGGCCGGGACGTCTCCGCCCCAGCAGGTCAGACGGCGACAGGCGCCTTGATGTGCGGATGCGCCTGGTAGCCCACCAGTTCGAAGTCCTCGAACTTGAAGGCGAACAGGTCCTTCACGTCCGGGTTGATCTTCATGGTCGGCAACGGCAGCGGCTCGCGCGTGAGCTGCAGGTCGGTCTGCTCGATGTGGTTGGCATAGAGGTGGCAGTCGCCGCCGGTCCAGATGAACTCGCCCGGTTCCAGGTCGCAGACCTGGGCCACCATAAGAGTCAGCAGGGCATAACTGGCGATGTTGAAGGGTACGCCGAGGAAGATGTCGGCCGAACGCTGGTACAGCTGGCAGCTCAACTTGCCGTTGGCCACGTAGAACTGGAACAGCGCGTGGCAGGGCGGCAGGGCCATCTCGTCCACCAGGGCGGGGTTCCAGGCGGAAACGATCAGCCGGCGCGAGTCCGGGTTCTTCTTGATCATTTCCACCACCTTGGTGATCTGGTCGATGGACTCGCCATTGGGTGCCGGCCAGGAACGCCACTGATAGCCATAGACCGGTCCGAGGTTGCCCTCTTCGTCAGCCCATTCGTCCCAGATGGAGACGCCGTTGTCCTTCAGGTACCTGATGTTGGTATCGCCCTGGAGGAACCACAGCAGCTCATGGACGATGGATTTCAGGTGGCACTTCTTGGTGGTCACGAGGGGGAAGCCTTCGGCCAGGTCGAAGCGCATCTGGTGGCCGAACACGCTGTAGGTGCCCGTGCCGGTGCGGTCGCTCTTGAAGGTGCCGGTCTCGCGCACGCGGCGCATCAGGTCGAGATACTGTTTCATCAGACGACTCCTTGGGCGGCCTGGCGGCGATGGGCCCAGACAATCAGGGCGATGCCGCCGATGATCATCGGCAGGCAGAGGATCTGGCCCATGGTCAGCCAGCCGAAGGCCAGGTAACCGAGCTGGGCGTCAGGGACGCGGACGAACTCCACCGCGAAGCGGAAAATACCGTAGAACAGCGCGAACATGCCGGAAACCGCCATGGTCGGGCGTGGCTTGCGCGAGTAGAACCAGAGGATGGCGAACAACGCCACGCCTTCCAGAGCGAACTGGTAGAGCTGCGACGGATGGCGCGGCAACTGGGCCGGGTCAGTGGGGAAGATCATCGCCCAGGGAACGTCGGTGGCCTTTCCCCAGAGCTCGGCATTGATGAAGTTGCCGATACGGCCAGCACCCAGACCGATAGGTACCAGGGGCGCGATGAAGTCCATCAACTGGAAGAAGCTCTTGTTGTTGCGCTTGCCGAACCAGAGGGTCGCCAGCATCACGCCGATCAGGCCGCCATGGAACGACATGCCGCCCTTCCAGACTTCGAAGATCAGTAGCGGATTGGCGATGTAGGCCGACAGATCGTAGAACAACACATAGCCGAGACGACCACCGGCGATTACGCCAAGCGCGACCCAGAACACCAGGTCGGAGAGTTTCTCCTTGCTCCAGCTGGGATCGAAGGCGTTCAGGCGGCGCGAGGCCAGCCACCACGCACCACCGATGCCAATGAGGTACATCAGACCGTACCAGTGGATTTTCAGCGGGCCGATAGCCAGCGCTACCGGGTCGATCTGGGGATAAGCCAGCATTACAGCTCCTTAGATCAGGAAGTTCAGGCCCACTGACAGCAGCAGCAGGGCGAACAGGCGCTTCAGCAAGCGCGGCGAAAGCCTGTGGGCCAGGCGCGCGCCGAAGCGGGCGAAAAACATGCTGGTGACGGCAATGCCAACCAGCGCCGGAAGGTAAATGAAGCCAACGCTGTAGGGCGGTAGATTGGTGTTGTTCCAGCCCAGCACCATGAACGACAGCGCGCTCGCCGCGGCGATCGGCAGTCCGCAGGCCGCGGAGGTGGCCACCGCCTGCTGGATCGGTACGCTGCGCCAGGTCAGGAAGGGTACGGTCAGGGAACCACCACCGATACCGAAGATGGCCGAGGCCCAACCGATCACCACACCTGCCAGGGTCAGGCCCGGCTTGCCGGGAACGGCGCGGCTGGCCTTGGGCTTCAGGTCCAGCCCCATCTGTATGGCTACCAGTATGGCGAAGATACCAATGATCTTCTGCAACATCGGGCCCTGAATGGCAGCTGCGGTCAGGGCACCGAAGCCGGCGCCGATGAGGATTCCGACCGCCATCCAGGCAAAGATCGGCCAGCGCACCGCACCTTTGCGATGATGCTCGCGCACCGAATTGATCGAGGTGAAGATGATGGTGGCCAGGGACGTGCCAACTGCCAGGTGCGTGAGAATGCCGGGATCGAATCCATGGGCGGTGAAGCTGAACACCAGCACCGGCACGATGATCATGCCGCCGCCGACGCCGAACAGCCCGGCCAGCACTCCGGCGCAGGCGCCGAGTACCAGGTAGAGCAGGAATTCCATGGACACCCCCGAAAACAAAGCGGCATGTTAACGGAAGGCCGTTTCTCGCTCCACCGGGTGGAGATGGACGTTCAACGCAAGCTGCCGATAACCCGGAAGTGGACATTTGCAGCTGATGTAGTTTTCCTACCTGCTGCTACACTCCGGCTCATAAAAAGGAGACGACTCCATGTGCCTGATCGTATTCGCATGGCGCCCCGGACACGAAGTCCCGCTGGTGCTCGCTGCAAACCGAGATGAATTCTATGCACGCCCCACGCTTTCCATGGCGAACTGGGAAGACGCACCCGGCGTAATCGCTGGGCGCGACCTCGAAGCCGGCGGCACCTGGCTTGGCGCCGGGCCCAAAGGCCGCTTCGCCGCCCTCACCAACATCCGCGATCCCCGAACGCCGCCGGTCGGCCGCACCCGCGGCGAGCTCTGCGTGCAATTCCTGCGAGGAACCATGGGGCCGGGCGAGTTCCTCGAGGACGCGCTGCGCCGGGCTGGCGACTATTCGGGCTTCAACTTACTGGTGGGGGACGACCGCGAGCTGTGGTTCCTCAATCCGCGCAGCGGCGGACCGATCAACCTCAAGCCGGGCATCTACGGGGTATCCAACGCCGATCTGGATACGCCCTGGCCCAAGGTCGAGCGCGGCAAGGCGGCCATCGCCGAATGCCTGAATCCTCCCTCGACGGACGCGCTGCTCAACCTGCTGCACGACCCGGAGGTTGCCCAGGACCACATTCTGCCGGACACCGGCGTGGGGCTGAACACCGAGCGCATGCTCTCCAGCGTGTTCATCGCCACCCGCACCTACGGCACCCGCGCCAGTTCGGCCCTGATCGTCCGCGCCGACGGCAGCCGTGAGCTGGTGGAGCGCAGCTACGGCCCCTACGGCGCGAAGCTGGGGGATGTGCGGATGGAACTGCGGGACTAGACCCGGCACCCTGTGGGAGCGATTTCAATCGCGAATGAATTCGCTCCCACAAGACAAGATTTCCTACATCCTGAAAATACAAAGGCCACCCGAAGGTGGCCTTTGTGTTTTCAGCGCTGGATTCAGGCGACCTGGGTGGCGGCCGGTTTCCAGTTGGAGGAAGCGGCTTCCTCGGCCATGGTTTCCATCGCCTGCTGGATGGCACGCTTGCGACGCTCCTCGGCCCGGCGGGTGAAGAACCAGGCAAAGAAGGTGAACAGCGAGACGGTCAACAGGATCAGGCTGGCCACGGCGTTGATTTCCGGTTTCACGCCCAGGCGCACGGCGGAGAAGACCTCCATTGGCAGGGTGGTGGAACCGGGACCGGAGACGAAGCTCGCCAGCACCAGATCATCCAGGGAAAGGGCGAAGGACATCATGCCGCCTGCCGCCAGGGACGGCGCGATCATCGGGATGGTGATCAGAATGAACACCTTCCACGGACGCGCACCCAGGTCCATGGCCGCTTCTTCGATGGACAGGTCCAGCTCGCGCAGGCGCGCCGACACCACGATGGCCACGTAGGCCGAGCAGAAGGTGGTGTGGGCGATCCAGATGGTGACGATGCCACGCTCCTGGGGCCAGCCGATCAGTTGCGCCATGGCCACGAAGAGCAGCAGCAGCGACAGACCGGTGATGACCTCGGGCATGACCAGCGGCGCGGTGACCATGCCGCCGAACATCGTGCGCCCGCGGAAACGCGGAATGCGGGTCAGCACGAAGGCAGCCAGGGTACCCAGGGCCACAGCGGCGATCGCAGTATAAATGGCGATCTCCAGCGATCGACCCACCGAGTTCATCAGTTGGGAGTTGTCCAGCAGGCCCACGTACCACTTCACCGACCAGCCGCCCCACACGGTTACCAGCTTGGAAGCGTTGAAGGAGTAGATAACCAGGATGACCATCGGCAGGTAGATGAACAGCAGGCCTGCCCAGAGCATCAGGGTGGAGAAACCGAAGCGTTTCATACTTTGCCCTCCAGTTCCTTCGCCTGGTTACGGTTGAAGAGAATGATGGGCACGAGCAGGATCGCCAGCATCACCACTGCCAGGGCGGACGCCACCGGCCAGTCACGGTTGTTGAAGAACTCCTGCCACAGCACCTTGCCGATCATCAGGGTCTCCGGGCCGCCGAGCAGTTCCGGAATCACGAACTCGCCCACCACCGGGATGAACACCAGCATCGAGCCGGCGATGATGCCGTTTTTCGACAGTGGCACGGTGATTTTCCAGAAGCTGTTGAACGTGCTCGAACCGAGGTCCGAAGCAGCCTCCAACAGGCTGGGATCATGCTTCACCAGGTTGGCGTAGAGCGGCAGGATCATGAACGGCAGGTACGAATAGACGACGCCGATGTACACCGCCAGGTTGGTGTTGAGGATCTGCAGCGGCTCGTCGATCAGACCGATGCCCATCAGGAATGCATTGAGCAGGCCGTTGTTGCTGAGGATGCCCATCCAGGCGTAGACGCGGATCAGGATCGCAGTCCAGGTCGGCATCATGATCAGCAGCAGCAACACGGTCTGGGCTTCCTTGCTGGCACGGGCGATGGCGTAGGCCATCGGGTAGCCGATCAGCAGGCAGATCAGGGTGCTGACGAAGGCGATCTTCAGCGAGCCCAGGTACGCCGCCAGGTACAGTTCGTCCTCGTTGAGAATCAGGTAGTTGCCCAGGTTGAGGATGAGCTGCAGCTGATTGTCCGCCCAGGTGTAGATATCCGTGTACGGAGGGATCGCAACGTCGGCTTCTGCGAAGCTGATCTTCAGCACAATGGCGAAGGGCAGCAGGAAGAACAGGAACAGCCAGAAGAACGGTACCCCGATAACGAGGTGCCGGCCGGTCGGCAACAGGTTTTTCAGTTTGGGAGCTTTCATGACCGCAGTACCACGCCGCTGTCGTCTTCCCACCACACGAACACTTCGTCATCCCAGGTCGGACGGGCGCCACGACGCTCGGCGTTGGCGACGAAGGACTGGACGACGGTGCCGTTCGGCAGCTTGACGTAGAACACCGAGTGACCGCCCAGGTAGGCGATGTCGTGAACCCGGCCGCGCGACCAGTTGTACTCGCAGGTCGGCTGCTCGGTGGTCACCAGCAGCTTCTCCGGACGCAGGGCGTAGGTGATGCGCTTGTCCTGCACTGAGGTGGTCACGCCGTGGCCGACGAAGATCGGACGCTCCAGTTGCGGGCAGGCAATCAGCGCGTGGGCCTCGGCGTCTTCCACCACTTCGCCGTCGAAGAGGTTGACGTTACCGATGAACTCGCACACCAGGCGGCTGATGGGCGTCTCGTAGATATCCACAGGGCTGCCGATCTGCTCGATGCAACCCAGGTGCATGATCGCGATGCGCTGGGCCATGGTCATGGCCTCTTCCTGGTCGTGGGTCACCATCACGCAGGTCACGCCCACGCGCTCGATGATCTCCACCAGCTCCAGCTGCATTTGCGAGCGCAGTTTCTTGTCCAGCGCGCCCATGGGCTCGTCGAGCAGCAGCAGCTTCGGACGCTTGGCCAGCGAGCGAGCCAGGGCCACGCGCTGACGCTGGCCACCGGACAGCTGGTGCGGCTTGCGCTTGGCGTACTGGGTCATCTGCACGAGCTTGAGCATCTCGTTGACACGCTCGTCGACCTCTGCGGCCGGGAGCCTGTCCTGTTTGAGTCCGAAGGCGATGTTCTGCGCAACAGTCATATGCGGGAAGAGCGCATAGGACTGGAACATCATGTTGATCGGGCGCTCGTAGGGCGGCATATCGGTGATATCGACGCCGTCGAGGAAGATGCGCCCTTCAGACGGCCGCTCGAACCCAGCGAGCATCCGCAGCAAAGTTGATTTACCCGAACCGGAACCACCGAGCAGGGCGAAAATCTCGCCTTTCTTGATGTCCAGGGACACGCTGTCCACGGCCACCGTCTCGTCGAACTTCTTGGTTACCCGGTCGATCTTTACCAGCACCTCTTTGGGTTGCTGGTTGCCCTCGAGGGCTTTCTTGTAGGCACCGGAGGCTATTGCCATTACCACACTCCCAGAAATTGCTACCCGACCACCGCGGCCGGGCGGGTTTGTACAGCATGGGCGTGAATCAGGCGTCCTGCCTGATGCCGCCTGGGTTGAGCCAGCGCGCCCGCCACACTACGGGCAGCGCCGGCCTTGCATCACTTGCCCGACTTGACCTTGGTCCAGCTGCGGGTCATCAGCCGCTGGACCTTCGGCGGCAGCTCCGCCGAAACATAGAGCTTGTCCAGCACCGCTTGTGGCGGGTAGACGGACTCATCGGTGCGTACTTCCTGATCCATGAACTCCCCAGACTTGAGGTTGGGGTTTGCATACCCGACGTAATCGCTGACTTTCGCGATCACCTCAGGCTTGAGCAGATAGTTGATGAAAGCGTGGGCGTCCTTGGCGTTCGCTGCATCGACCGGAATGGCCAGCATGTCGAACCAGAGGTTGCCGCCTTCTTTCGGGATCGCGTAGGCGATCTGGATGCCCTTGCCTGCTTCCTCGGCGCGCGAGGCGGCCTGGAAGATGTCACCGGAGAAGCCGGCGGCGACGCAGATGTCACCATTGGCCAGATCGCCGATGTACTTGGACGAGTGGAAGTAGGTCACGTAGGGACGTACCGCCATCAGCTTCTCCTCGGCCTTCTTGTAGTCGTCCGGGTTGGTGCTGTTCGGGTCCAGGCCCATGTAGTTCAGCACGGCGGGGATCATCTCATCCGCCGAGTCGAGGAAGGCCACGCCACACTGGCTGAGCTTCTTGATGTTCTCGGGTTCGAAGATCGCCGCCCACGAATCGATGTGGTCGACACCAAGCGCGGCCTTGACCTTCTCGACGTTGTAACCGATGCCATTGGTGCCCCACAGGTAGGGAACGGCGTACAGGTTGCCCGCGTCATTGCGCTCGAGTTGCTTGAGCAGGTTGGGGTCCAGGTTCTGCCAGTTGGGCAGCTGGCTGCGGTCGAGTTTCTGGAACGCACCCGCCTTGATCTGTTTGCCGAGGAAGTGGTTCGACGGCACAACCACGTCATAACCGGTGCGGCCCGCCAGCAACTTGCCTTCCAGGGTCTCGTTGGAGTCGAAGACGTCATACACCGGCTTGATGCCGGTTTCCTTCTGGAAATCCGCCAGGGTGGTCTCGCCGATGTAGTCCGACCAGTTGTAGATATGCACCGTCTGATCCGCCTGGACCTGGGAAACCAGGGTCAGGGTGGCGGCGGCAGTGATCATCATCTTGCGGATGGGGGATTGCACAGGTTCGTCCTCTTGTTGTCTCCGGACAGTGCCGGAAGGAGCCCAGGTTTTTCCTGCAACCCAGGCAAGTCAACTTGCGGTGTACCGCAGCGCGGTCCGGGCACCGGCGGGAAAACCCGCCGGGCACGGCAGCCGTGCTTACTTGCCCGACTTGATGGTGGTCCAGGTACGGGTCATGGCGCGTTGCACCTTGGCCGGCAGATCAGGGAAAGCATAGAGCTTGGCCATGGTCTCCTGGGTCGGGTAGATACCCGGGTCCTTGCGGATAGCCTCATCGACCAGCGCAGTGGCAGCGGCGTTGCCGTTGGGGAACTGCACCTCGTTGGTGATCTCGGCCATGATTTCCGGCTTCATCAGGAAGTTCATGAAGGCATAGGCGGCATCCGGGTTGGCGGCATCGGCCGGGATGGCGACCATGTCGAAGAAGGTGCCTGCGCCTTCTTTCGGAATGTTATAGGCGACCGTCACACCACCCTTGGCCTCCTCGGCGCGGGACTTGGCCTGGTACACGTCACCCGAGTAGCCCACTGCCACGCAGAGGTTGCCGTTGGCCAGGTCGGAGATGTACTTGGAGGAGTGGAAATAGGTGACGTACGGACGGATCTTGAGGAACAGCGCCTCGGCTTCCTTCAGCTGCTTCGGGTCCTGGCTCAATGGATCGTGACCCAGGTACTTCAGCGCAATCGGCAGGATCTCGGTCGGCGAGTCGAGGAAGGAGACGCCGCAGGACTTCAGCTTCTCGATATTCTCCGGCTTGAACAGCAAGTCCCACGAATCGACCGGAGCGCTGTCGCCCAGTACAGCCTTGACCTTTTCCGGGTTGTAGCCGATGCCGATGGAGCCCCACATGTAGGGGAAGGCGTACTGGTTACCCGGGTCGGAAACTTCGACGGTTTTCAGCAGATTCGGGTCCAGGTTTTTCCAGTTCGGCAGCTTGGACTTGTCCAGCGGCTGGTAAACCTTGGCCTTGATCTGCTTGGCCAGGAAGTTGTTGGACGGCACCACGATGTCGTAACCCGACTTGCCAGCCAGCAGCTTGGCTTCAAGGGTCTCGTTGGAGTCGAAGACGTCGTAGACGACCTTGATGCCGGTTTCCTTGGTGAACTTCTCGACCGTATTCGGGGCGATGTAGTCCGACCAGTTGTAGACGTGCAGCACCTTGTCGTCAGCCTGTGCCATACCGGCCACGGCACCCGCCAGGGTCATGGCGAGCAGGGTCTTGCCGAAGGTTTTGATCATGCGGGTAGCTCCATTTTTGTTGAAGTGTCCGAGTGGCGTCGTACCGAATACGCCACCACTCGGTGAGCCTGGCCAACGCACCGGCGAAGTCTGGCAAGGTAGAGGGCTTGCTTACAACAGGCGGCACCTCTAAATGCCACCATCAAGCCCTCTTTTTCTTAGCCTTTTACTTCGGCCGCGGTGAGGTCCAGGCACTTGCGTGCCTTGGTCACCAGTTCGTCGACTTCATCTTTGCTGATCACAAGCGGCGGCGAGATGATCATGGTGTCACCCACCGCGCGCATGATCAGGCCATTACGGAAGCAGTGCTCACGGCACAGCATCCCGATGCCACCAGCGAAACGCTCACGGGTCTGCTTGTTCTTGACCAGTTCAAGGGCCGCAACCATGCCGACACCGCGCGCTTCGCCAACCAACGGGTGATCGGCCAGCTCCTGCCAGCGCTTCTGCAAATACGGTGCCGTTTCGGCCTTCACTTTCTCGACGATCTTCTCTTCACGCAGGATGCGGATGTTCTCCAGCGCCACCGCCGCCGCCACCGGATGACCAGAGTAGGTGAAGCCGTGGTAGAACTCCCCACCCTCATTCAGGGTATGGACGATCTCGTCGCGGACAATCACGCCGCCCATGGGGATGTAACCGGAGGTCAGGCCCTTGGCGATCGGCATCAAATCCGGGGCGTTGCCGTAATACTGGCTGCCGAACCATTCGCCGGTACGGCCAAAGCCGCAGATCACTTCGTCGGCGATGAACAGGATGTCGTACTTGGCGAGGATTTCACGGATCTTCGGCCAGTAGGTTTCCGGCGGGACAATCACGCCACCCGCGCCCTGGATGGGCTCGGCGATGAAGGCGGCAATCTTGTCCTCGCCCACTTCGAGAATCTTCTTCTCCAGCTGCTCGGCAGCCCAGACGCCGAACTCGGCCGGCGCCATGTCGCCACCCTCGCCGAACCAGTAAGGCTGGGCGATGTGCTCGATACCCGGAATCGGCAGGTCACCCTGCCCGTGCAGCGCCTTCATGCCGCCGAGGCTGACACCGGCCACGGTGGAGCCGTGGTAACCGTTCCAGCGGCCGATGACGACTTTCTTCTGGGGCTGCCCCTTGATCGCCCAGTAGTGGCGAACCATGCGCAGCACGGTGTCGTTGGCTTCAGAACCCGAACCGGTGAAGAACACATGGTTCATGCCTTCCGGAGCGATCTCGGCGATCGCCTTGGAGAGCTCCACCGCCGGAGGGTGAGCGGTCTGGAAGAACAGGTTGTAGAAGGGCAGTTCACGCATCTGCCGGGTAGCCGCCTGAACCAGCTCCTCACGGCCGTAGCCGACGTTGACGCACCACAGGCCAGCCATGCCATCGAGGATCTTGTTGCCTTCGCTATCCCAGATGTACACGCCTTCGGCCTTGGTGATGATCCGCGCACCCTTGGCATTCAGCGCCTTGTAGTCGGTGAACGGCGGCAGGTGGTGGTCACGACCGAGCGCTTGCCATTCAAGGGTCTTGGGGTTGGTCACTTGGCTATTCATTTCTATACCTCAGTAAACACACGTCTGGAGGGCCGGCCGAGGCGGCCGGCCTCCGTTCCGGATCAGACGGAGAGCAGCAGGAACTCACGTTCCCAGGAGCTGATCACCCGTTTGAAGTTTTCATGCTCGGCACGCTTGACCGCCACATAGGCCGTCACGAACTTGCCGCCCAGATATTTCTCGATGTCCCGGCAGGACTCCATGCGCTCCAGCGCTGCTTCAAGGGTCAGCGGCAGGCGCAGGTTGCGGCGCTCATAGCCGCGCCCCTTCACCGGTGCGCTCGGTTTCACACCCTCCACCATGCCGATGTAGCCGCACAGCAGGCTGGCGGCGATGGCCAGGTAGGGGTTTGCGTCGGCGCCGGCCAGGCGGTTCTCCACACGGCGGTTCTGCGGACCGGCATCCGGTACACGCAGGCCCACGGTGCGGTTCTCCTCGCCCCACTCCACGTTCACCGGCGCGGAGGTGTCCGGCAGGAAACGGCGGAAGGAGTTAACGTTCGGCGCGAACAGCGGCAGGACCTCGGGGATGTACTTCTGCAGACCGCCGATGTGGCTCAGGAACAGCTCGCTCATAGAGCCGTCATCATTGGAGAAGATATTCTTCCCGGTCTTGATGTCGACCACGCTCTGGTGCAGGTGCATGGCACTGCCCGGCTCGTCGGTGATCGGCTTGGCCATGAAGGTCGCCGCCACGTTGTGCTTGAGGGCGGCCTCGCGCATCGTGCGCTTGAACACCAGGATCTGGTCGGCCAGGTCGAGCGCGTCGCCATGACGGAAGTTGATTTCCATCTGCGCCGGGCCTTCCTCGTGGATCAGGGTGTCGAGGTCCAGGTCCTGCGTCTCGCACCAGTCGTACATGTCTTCGAACAGTGGGTCGAATTCGTTCGCTGCATCGATGGAGAAGGACTGGCGACCGGTTTCCGGGCGACCCGAACGACCCAGCGGGGCTTGCAGCGGGAAGTCAGGGTCGTCGCAGCGCTTGGTCAGGTAGAACTCCATTTCCGGCGCGACGATGGGCTTCCAGCCTTTATCTGCGTATAGCTTCAGCACCTTCTTCAGGAGGTTGCGCGGGGACAGCTCGATAGGGTTGCCCTGCTTGTCGAAGGTGTCGTGGATAACCATGGCGGTGGGCTCGATGGCCCAGGGCACCAGGTATACGGCAGCCTGGTCCGGACGGCAGAACATATCGATGTCCGCCGGATCGAGCAGCTCGTAATAAATGTCGTCCTCAACATAGTCGCCGGTTACGGTCTGCAGCAGCACGCTCTCGGGGAGACGCATGCCCTTCTCGTCCAGGAACTTGTTGGTCGGCGAAATCTTACCGCGGGCAATGCCAGTAAGATCGCTGATCATGCATTCAACTTCGGTGATTTTGCGTTCTTTCAGCCAGCTGGTCAGCTGGTCGAGCTTGGTAGTCATAAAGACCTCAGGGTTGAGAGCTTCGCTAGAAGGCATCAGCAGGTTCGTGGCATTCACGCCCATCGAGGCACCGGCCGCGATCAGTACAGTCCGAACTGCGCGACACGGCAACTTCGCCGGTTTCCTGAAGAGTTCTCCCGCTCAGCGTTTCCCCGCCTTCTCCCTGCAAGCCTCACCAAAGGCCTGGAAGATGGCGAGATAGTTCGGGTTGGTCCGCACTTGCCACTCGGGATGCCATTGCACCCCAAGGGCAAAGCTCCTGGCGCCTTCGACCGAAAAGGCCTCGACCAACCCATCAGGCGCCAGAGCCTCTACACGCAGGCCCGGCGCCAGACGTTCAACGCCCTGGCCATGAATGGAGTTGACTAGAATCTCGGACGGCAAGCCGATGCCGTCGAGTACACCGCCCGGCTGCACCTGGAGCGGGTGCCGGGGAGCGTATTGCACCTCGAGCGGCTCGTCGGCCGGCTCGCGGTGGTCCATGAATCCTTCTACTAGATGCACACGCTGGTGCAGGGTGCCGCCAAAGGCCACGTTCATTTCCTGGAAACCACGGCAAATGCCCAGAACGGGAATCCCGGCGGCGATGGCCGCACGGACCAGAGGCAGAGTAGTGCGATCCCGGGCGGGATCGTGACGGGTGCCGGGCTCGGATGCGGTGCCCTGGTAATGATGGGGCTCCACATTCGAGGGGGAGCCGGTAAAGAGGAAACCGTCCAGGCTTGCCAGGAGGGTCGCTTGGTCCATCAGTTCAGCCAGGGCCGGAATTACCAGCGGAATACCGCCAGCTCCGACCGCCACCGCACGCAGATACTTTTCACCAGCTATATGATAGGTCTGAGGACCGATCTCTCTGGTGCAAGCGGATACGCCGATCAACGGCAGGCGAGACATGAGACACCCGTATTATTTGTCTGATTTGGGTTTCGACCGAGCTTAGCGTTGTTCATTTTTTTACACAATAGGGCTGTAAAAAATTGAACACGCCCCGCTGAGCACCGCAGCCGTCATGGTTCGGAGAGAGGTTCGGATGCCCCGGAACGCCCCAAAACTGGCCATCAAGCCCGTTTTTGGGGCAAAATAGGGCTCGCTTGACATCAAGGGGTGATTCGGATTGACTCACACCTTAGATTGAGCGTGATTGATATTTTTAACAAAAAAGGTGTTGCATCATGTCGGTACCCCCGCGTGCCGTTCAGCTTCAAGAAGCGAACGAGTTCCTTAAGGAGCATCCTGAGGTCCAGTTCGTCGACCTGTTGATTGCAGATATGAATGGAGTGGTACGAGGCAAGCGAATCGAACGCGCCAGCCTGACCAAAGTCTACGAGAAAGGCATCAACCTCCCCGCTTCGATCTTCGCTCTCGATATCAATGGCTCCACCGTCGAAAGCACCGGCCTCGGCCTGGACATCGGCGACGCAGACCGTATCTGCTATCCCATCCCCGACACCCTCAGTGACGAGCCTTGGCAGAAGCGCCCGACCGCGCAGCTGCTGATGACCATGCATGAGGTCGAAGGCGAAGGCGAACCCTTCTTTGCCGACCCGCGCGAAGTACTGCGTCGTGTGGTGGAGAAATTCGACGAGCTTGGCCTGACCATCTGCGCCGCTTTCGAGCTGGAGTTCTACCTGATCGACCAGGAGAACATCAACGGCCGTCCGCAGCCTCCGCGTTCGCCTATCTCCGGCAAGCGCCCGCAGTCCACCCAGGTGTACTTGATCGACGACCTCGACGAATACGCCGATTGCCTGCAGGACATCCTCGAAGGTGCCAAGGTCCAGGGTATCCCGGCCGATGCCATCGTGAAGGAAAGCGCCCCGGCCCAGTTCGAGGTCAACCTGCACCACGTCGAAGATGCCCTGAAGGCCTGCGACTACGCCGTGCTGCTCAAGCGCCTGATCAAGAACATCGCCTACGACCATGAGATGGACACCACCTTCATGGCCAAGCCCTACCCGGGCCAGGCGGGCAACGGCCTGCATGTGCATATCTCGCTGATCGACAAGAAGACCGGCAAGAACATCTTCACCTCAGATGATCCCGAGCAGAACGCCGCTTTGCGTCACGCGGTCGGCGGTGTGCTCGAGACCATGCCTGCGTCCATGGGCTTCCTGTGCCCGAACGTGAACTCCTACCGCCGTTTCGGCGCGCAGTTCTACGTACCGAACGCGCCGAGCTGGGGCCTGGACAACCGCACCGTGGCCGTCCGCGTGCCTACCGGCAGTGCGGATGCCGTGCGCATCGAGCACCGCGTAGCCGGTGCCGACGCCAACCCCTACCTGATGATGTCGGCCATCCTGGCCGGTATTCACCATGGACTGACCAACAAGATCGAGCCGAGCACACCTATCGAAGGCAACTCGTACGAGCAGTTGGAGCAGAGCCTGCCGAACAACCTGCGCGATGCCCTGCGCGAGCTGGACGACAGCGAAGTCCTGGCCAAGTACATCAGCCCGGATTACATCGACATCTTCGTTGCGTGTAAGGAAAGCGAGCTGGAAGAGTTCGAACACTCCATCTCCGACCTCGAGTACAACTGGTACCTGCATACCGTGTAAGCGAGTCCACAACGCCGGCCCCAGGGCCGGCGTTTTTGTATCTGCAACCTTTGCAACACCTGGCGCGGCGTGTCATCCAGGCTGCCGACGCCATGCAGCACCGCAAGCCAGAACAAACAGCACCCGCATGCTCTATTAGGGAGGACGTCATGCCCCGTTTGCTCGCCCCACTGTTGCTCGCATTGCTCCCCGCACTGGCCCAGGCCGAAGACCTGATCCGTGTCTACAACTGGAACGACTACATCGCCCCAGAGGTACTGGAAGCATTCCAGAAAGAGACCGGCATCAAGGTCGATTACCGCACCTTCAGCAGCGCCGATGAACTGGACAAGGCACTGGCCAGTGGCGAGCCGATCGACATCGCCGTGCCCTCCCATAACGACCTGCCCCAACTGATCAGGCAAGGCCGCCTGCAGCCCCTGGACTTCTCCCGCCTGCCCAACCGCCAGCACCTGGACAAGCAGTTGCTGAGCAAACTGGCCGCGATGGACCCGAACAACCAGCACGCCGTGCCCTACCTCTGGGGCGCCGTCGGCCTGGCCGTGAATACTCCCCAGGCGGAAAAAGCCTTCGGCGGCCCGCTGCCCCATAGCTGGAGCCTGCTGTTCAATGCCGAGCAGAGCGCGCGCCTCGGCCAGTGCGGCATCAGCCTGCTGGACGCCCCCGACGAAACCCTCTCCGTGCTGCTCAACTATCAGGGTCGCAACCTGGCGCGCAGCGCGCCAAGCCGTCTCAAGCGCAGCGCCGAAACCCTCACAAGCCTGCGCCCGCACCTGCGCTACGTCGACAGCGAGCGTTATATAGCCGACCTCAATACCGGCAACCTCTGCGTCGCCATGGCCTGGGTCGGCGATGCCCTGAACGCTGCCGCGGCCGGCCAACCGGTGACCTTCATGGTCCCGGACGAAGGCTCGGTGGTCTTCATCGACAATCTGGTGATCCCCTCCAACGCCAATCGCGCCGACCTCGCGCACAAGTTCATCGATTTCATGCTGCGCCCGCAGATAGCGGCAAAGGTCACCGGCGCGACCCTCTACCCCAGCGGCAACGCCGACGCCCGTCAGTACCTGGACGAGTCCCTGCGCAACCAGCCGGGCCTGTATCCGGACAAGGACACCAAGCGGCGCCTGTTCCCGGTCGAGCCTGTGCCGGAGAAACTCAGCGCCACCCGTGACGAGGTCTGGTCCGCTTTCCGCGAAGGCCTGTAGGGGTGAATTTGTTCGCCCGGCAGGACGCAGTCCTGCCGGAAAGGCCCTCTCCCCGTCCCCGCCCTGCGCCCCAGCCTGATCGCTTCGTGCTCAGGCGCTCATCGGCACCAGAAGCAGTGCTTCCGGAAGGCGTGCCTCTTCGCCCCGCACGCGGGAGGGTGGGGCCATGCATTCGCTCTCTTGCTCCCGAACCACCGCCTGGCGTCCAATAGCGGCTCTTCGGAAAGGAGCTCCCCATGCCGCGCCCCGCCACCGCTCGCAAGCCCCGCGCCAGTAGCCAACTGCGCATCGCCGGGATTCTCGACGCCGCCCGCACGTTGCTCGCGGAACAGGGTGTGGCCAACCTGTCGATCTACAGTGTCGCCGAGCGCGCGGAAATGCCGCCCTCCTCCGTCTACCACTTCTTCTCCAGCGTCCCGGCGATTCTCGAAGCCCTCACCGCAGATATCCACGCAGCGTTCCGCGCCTGCCTGCAGGAACCCATCGAGCATGACGGCCTGCGCCACTGGCACGACCTGTCGCGACTGGTGGAAGAGCGCATGTTGTCTATCTACGCCGCCGACGCCGCTGCGCGCCAGTTGATCCTCGCCCAGCACGGCCTCACCGAAGTCACCCAGGCCGACCGCCAGCACGACATCGAACTGGGCCGACTCATGCATGCCCTGTTCGAGCGGCACTTCGAGCTGCCAGTACTGCCCGACGATGTCGATGTCTTCGCCCTCGCCATGGAACTGGGCGACCGCGTCTACGCCCGTTCGGTGCAGCTACACGGCGAAATCACCCCACGCCTGGCCGAGGAAGGCATGCGCGTGTTCGACGCCTACCTTGGTCTCTACCTGCCGCCCTACCTGCCAAAGCGCCGCCTGCACAAGGCCGACTGAGTCGATAAAACCCGATATTTATCTGCAAATAAATCAGAATTCACTTCCTGATAGATAAATCGCGCTTCAAATGCAGATTTTTATCGGATATAAAGTCGCCATCCGCACGGCGGCACACTCCGCCAGCACGGAAAAACCACCGATTGCCGATAGATATCCGGTAACCGGTCCTGATTCGTTCTGACGAGGTGTCCCATGTCCCGCATCGTTACCGTCGCCGCCACCCAAATGGCCTGTTCCTGGAATCGCGCCGCAAATATCGCCAACGCCGAGAAACTGGTTCGCCAGGCCGCAGCCAAGGGCGCCCAGATCATCCTGATCCAGGAGCTCTTCGAGACCCCTTACTTCTGCCAGAAGCCGAACCCGGACTACTTGCAACTGGCGACGTCGACCGAGACCAACGAAGCCATCGCGCACTTCCAGAATGTCGCCCGCGAATTGCAGGTCGTGCTGCCCATCAGCTACTTCGAGCAGGCTGGTCGTGCGCGCTTCAACAGCATCGCTATCATCGATGCCGATGGCAGCAACCTCGGCGTCTACCGCAAGAGCCACATCCCGGACGGCCCCGGCTACCACGAGAAGTACTACTTCAACCCGGGCGACACCGGCTTCAAGGTCTGGAACACCCGCTACGCCAAGATCGGCGTGGGCATCTGCTGGGATCAGTGGTTCCCGGAAGCCGCGCGCAGCATGGCCCTGCTGGGTGCCGAGATCCTCTTCTACCCGACCGCCATCGGCAGCGAGCCGCACGACGCCAACATCACCTCCCGTGACCACTGGCAGCGCGTGCAGCAGGGCCATGCCGGCGCGAACCTGATGCCGCTGGTGGCGTCCAACCGCATCGGCAAGGAAGAGCAGGACGGCTACGACATCACCTTCTACGGCTCCTCCTTCATCGCCGACCAGTTCGGCGCCAAGGTCGAGGAACTCAACGAGACCGAAGAAGGCATCCTGGTGCACAGCTTCGACCTGGACAAACTGGAGCACGTACGCAGCGCCTGGGGTGTGTTCCGCGACCGCCGCCCGAACCTATACTCCCCGATCAAGACCCTGGACGGCTCCCTCGAGTCGTAATGCCCGAACCCAGGGGCCAGCCCGATGGCGATGCACTGTTCGCCAGCGGGTTGGCCCCTGCTCTTTCAAAAGCTGCTCGGGATCTCGCGAGCTAGAGAAGAACAAGGCGAGAATGGCTGAGGGCGCGAAGTTTACGAGCGGTATGAGCAAGCCCGAAGCCATTCTCAACGCAGTTATTCCGACGCGCAGCAGACCCTGAACAGACTGACGGTGAATTGTCGATGAACACACTTGATAGCCTCCCCCGCGACGACGGCTTCCGCATGCCCGCCGAGTGGGAACCCCATACCCGCACCTGGATGGTCTGGCCTGAGCGTCCTGACAACTGGCGCCTTGGCGGTAAGCCCGCGCAAGCGGCCTTCACCGCTGTGGCCAAGGCCATCGCCCGCTTCGAACCGGTGACCGTCTGCGTCTCCGCCACCCAGTACGAAAACGCCCGCGCACGCCTCGATGAGCCGAACATCCGCGTAGTGGAAATCAGCACCGACGATGCCTGGGTCCGTGATACCGGCCCGACCTTCGTGGTCAACGACAACGGCGACGTACGCGGCGTGGACTGGACCTTCAACGCCTGGGGCGGCTTCGATGGCGGCCTGTACTTCCCCTGGAACCGCGACGACCAGGTTGCGCGCAAGGTTCTCGAGATCGAAGGCTCCAAACGCTACCGCACCGATGGCTTCGTGCTGGAAGGCGGTTCGATCCATGTGGACGGCGAAGGCACCCTGATCACCACCGAGGAATGCCTGCTGAACAAGAACCGCAACCCGCACCTCTCCCGCGAGGAAATCGAGGCGGTGCTGCGCGAACAACTCGCGGTGCAAACCGTGATCTGGCTACCGGATGGCCTCTACAACGACGAAACCGACGGCCACGTGGACAACTTCTGCTGCTACGTGCGCCCAGGCGAAGTCCTGCTGGCCTGGACCGATGACCCGCACGACCCGAACTTCCCGCGCTGCCAGGCCGCCATGAAGGTGCTGGAGCACGCCCGTGACGCCAAGGGTCGCCAGCTGGTGGTGCACAAGATGCCGATCCCCGGCCCGATCTACGCCACCGAGGAAGAATGCGCCGGCGTGGACCTGGTGGAAGGCACCCAGGAACGCGATCCGTCGATCCGCCTGGCTGGCTCCTACGTGAACTTCCTGATCGTCAACGGCGGCATCATTGCGCCGAAGTTCGACGACGCAAAGGACGCCACGGCCGAAGCCATCCTCAAGCGCATCTTCCCGCAGCACGAAGTGGTGATGGTGCCCGGCCGCGAGATTCTCCTCGGCGGCGGCAACATCCACTGCATTACCCAGCAGCAGCCGGCGCCGCAGAAGCGCTGAGTGAAAACCGGATAAAGCGAACCCCCGCACTTGCGGGGGTTCGTTTTTTCAGGCCTGTCGGGGCGACATCCTGTAGGGGCGAATTCATTCGCCAAGGGCAACGCAGCGGCCCCCTGATGCCTTGCAGGGCAGGCCTTCGGCCTGCTTGGCGAATGAGTTCGCCCCTACAACAGAGCCTCCATTACCCGCCTTACAGCTTCGCGATGGAAACCTCGGTGGACTTCACGAAGGCGATCACCTCGGAGCCAATGCCCAGCTCCAGCTCGCGCACGGAGCGAGTGGTGATCACCGAAGTGACGATACCGGCGGCGGTCTGCACGTCGATCTCGGAAAGCACCGGGCCCTCGATGATTTCCTTGATGGTGCCCTTGAACTGGTTACGGACGTTGATGGCTTTGATGGTCATGGCGGTTATTCCTTTGCTCGGGGTATTGGGGTTTGGGTCAAAGCGCCCAACGCAACTGCGTGGGCAGGGGGGAAACGGGTTCGGGTTCCGGTGGCGCCGGCGGCAGCGCCAGCACCCGGTCCAGCACTTCGGCTTCCAGCGCGGCCAGGCGGGCCGAGCCACGGGCTCGCGGACGGTGCAGCTCAATCGGCAGATCCAGGCCGATGGCACCGTCCTCGATCAGGATCACCCGGTCGGCTACGGCCACCGCCTCGTTCACGTCATGGGTCACCAGCAGGACAGTGAATCCGTGCTGCTGCCAGAGGCGCTCAATCAGTTGCTGCATCTCGATGCGGGTCAGCGCATCCAGCGCTCCCAACGGTTCGTCCAGCAGTAACAGACGTGGCTGGTGGATCAGGGCGCGGGCCAGGGCCACGCGCTGCTTCTGGCCACCGGAGAGCGCCGCCGGCCACTCATGCGCACGGTCGGCCAGGCCTACCGCTTCAAGCGCTTCCAGGGCGCGCGGGCGCCAGTTGCCGGAGAGGCCCAGACCGACGTTGTCGATCACCCGTTTCCAGGGCAACAGACGTGCATCCTGGAACATCAGGCGGGTGTCCTCGCGGGCGTCTTCCAGCGGCGCCGAGCCGGCCAGCAGCTCACCACGAGATGGTTTGTCCAGACCTGCCAACAGGCGCAGCAAGGTGCTCTTGCCGCAGCCACTGCGACCGACCACGGCGACGAACTGGCCGGCAGGAATCAGCAGGTCGATGCCCTTGAGCACTTCACGCTCGCCAAAGGCCTTGCCAATTCCGCGCAGCGCCAGCGGTATGCCGCGCTTGAGACGTTGCGGAACCTGGGCAACAGTCATGCGGCACCTCCCTTGGCCTGGTAGGCCGGGTGCCAACGCAACCAGATGCGCTCGAGGCCACGAGCGGCGACGTCGGCCAGCTTGCCGAGCACCGCGTAGAGCAGGATCGCCAGAACCACCACATCGGTTTGCAGGAACTCGCGGGCGTTCATCGCCAGGTAGCCGATGCCGGAGCTGGCGGAAATCGTCTCGGCGACGATCAGCGTCAGCCACATGAATCCGAGGGCGAAACGCACGCCCACCAGGATCGAAGGCAGCGCGCCGGGCAGGATGACCTGGCGGAACAGCGCGAAACCGGACAACCCGTAGCTGCGCGCCATTTCCACCAGCGCCGGGTCGACGTTGCGGATGCCGTGGTAAGTGTTGAGGTAGATGGGGAACAGGGTGCCGAGGGCAACCAGGAAAATCTTCGCCGACTCATCGATGCCGAACCACAGGATCACCAGTGGAATCAGCGCCAGGTGGGGCACGTTGCGGATCATCTGCACGGAGCTATCCAGCAGGCGCTCGCCCCATTTCGACAGGCCAGTGATGAAGCCCAGCAACAGGCCGAGGCCGCCGCCAATGGAGAAACCGATACCCGCGCGCCAGCCGCTGATGGCCAGATGGGTCCAGATCTCGCCGCTGGAAAGCAGGTCCCAGCCCGCCGCCAGCACCGCGCTTGGCGCTGGCAGGATGCGGGTGGACAGCAGGCCGGTTTCCACCGCGATCTGCCAGATCGCCAGCAGCGCCACGGGCAAGGCCCAGGGCGCCAGGCGCAGAAGTATGGATTCGAGTTTCATCCCCGCGCCCTCAGCTCTGCGACGCCAGCTTGTGCAGCTTGGCCTCGGGCAGGGCTTCGTTGGCCACCATCTCACCGAAGGGACTGACAAAGCCCAGTCCGTCGTTGGTACGGGGACGGGCCACGTCGAGGTGGGGGAACAGAAGTTCGGCGACGCGATAAGACTCTTCCAGGTGCGGATAGCCGGAGAAGATGAAAGTATCGATACCGAGGTCGGCGTACTCCTTCACCCGCGCGGCCACGGTCGGACCGTCACCCACCAGGGCAGTGCCGGCACCACCCCGTACCAGGCCGACACCGGCCCAGAGATTGGGGCTGACTTCCAGCTTGTCGCGCCGACCGTTATGCAGGGCAGCCATGCGCTGCTGGCCCACGGAGTCGAAGCGGGCGAAGGCCGCCTGGGCCTTCGCGATGGTGGCGTCATCGAGGTTTTCGATCAGGCGGTCGGCAGCGGCCCAGGCGGCCTCAACGGTTTCGCGCACGATCACGTGCAGGCGGATGCCAAAGCGCACAGTGCGGCCCTGTTGGGCGGCCTTGGCGCGTACCTGTTCGATCTTCTCCTTCACCGCTGCCGGCGGCTCGCCCCAGGTCAGGTACAGCTCCACCTGCTCGGCAGCCAGGTCCTGGGCGGCGTCGGAGGAGCCACCGAAGTACAGCGGCGGACGCGGCTGTTGTAGCGGCGGGTAGAACAATTTGGCGGCCTTCACCTGGATGTGCTTGCCGTCGTAGTCGACGGTTTCGCCCTCCAGCACACGGCGCCAGATACGGGTGAACTCCACTGCGGCTTCGTAACGTTCTTCATGGTTCAAGTGCAGGCCGTCGGCGGCCAGTTCGTCCGGGTCGCCCCCAGTCACCAGGTTGAACAGCGCGCGGCCACCGGACAGGCGATCCAGGGTCGCCGCCTGGCGCGCGGCCACGGTCGGCGAAATGATCCCGGGGCGCAGGGCCACGAGGAATTTCAGGCGTTGGGTTACCGGGATCAGCGAAGCCGCCACCAGCCAGGAATCCTCGCAGGAACGCCCGGTGGGGATCAGCACGCCGCCAAAGCCGAGGCGGTCGGCTGCCTGGGCGATCTGTTGCAGGTAGCCGTGGTCAACCGCGCGGGCGCCCTCGGATGTGCCGAGGTAGTGGCCGTCGCCGTGGGTCGGCAGGAACCAGAAGATGTTCAAGCTCATGGAGTGGTCTCCTTAAATTCCCCCCTCTCCGTCTGGAGAGGGGTTCAAGTCACTGCTGCGCGACTTTTGCGGGTGGTACCGAAGCCGGCTGCGTCCAGATCACATCGGCGATGCTGAGTTTTTTCGGGATCAGCTTCAGCCCTGTGAAGGTGTCGGCGATTTTCTGCTGCGCAGCGACAACCTCCGGGCTCAGCGGCTGGGCACCGTAGCCCTGACGCTTCACCGCGATGGAGGTGATGTCCTTGGGCAGGCCCAGCAACGGCGCCACCTGTTCGGTGACCTTGTCCGGATCGGCCTTGGAGTCCTCACCCACGGCGCGCACTTCCTCGATCAGGGTGCTGATCACCTGAGGATGCTTCTGCGCAAAAGTCCGAATGGCCAGGTAGAACTGATGGTTATCCACAAGCCCTTCGCCATTGCGCAGGGTGCGGGCCTCCAGTTGCTTCTCGGCGGCCGCCTGGAAGGGGTCCCAGATCACCCAGGCATCCACGCTGCCGCGCTCGAAGGCAGCACGGGCATCGGCCGGGGGCAGGTAGACGGGCTGGATATCGCTGTACTTCAGACCGGCATCTTCCAACGCACGCACCAGCAGGTAATGCACGTTGGAGCCCTTGTTCAGGGCGACCTTCTTGCCGGCCAACTCCTTCACCGACTGGATGGGCGAACCCTTGGGCACCAGGATCGCCTCGCTTTGCGGTGCCGGCGGTTCAAAGGCCACGTAGAGCAGATCAGCGCCTGCGGCCTGGGCGAACACCGGCGGCGTCTCGCCGGTTACGCCGAAGTCGATGGAGCCGACGTTAAGGCCTTCCAGCAGCTGCGGGCCGCCGGGGAACTCGGTCCATTTCACCTCGATGCCCTGATCGGCCAGACGCTTCTCCAGCGAGCCCTTGGCCTTGAGCAGCACGAGGGTGCCGTACTTCTGGTAGCCGATCCGCAAGGTTTCAGCCTGTGCTTGAGTGATGGCGCCGAAAGCCAGGGCAGCCGCGAACAGGGCAGCCAGGCTCCGACGCAAAGTGATGGTGCGCATGGCGCTCTCCTCATGACTTTGCTTGTGGTGTCGTTGCCTGCTTCCCGTTGGCGGGTGAGTAAGGCGGGGGTCGTTCAGGGCGCGCGAGGCGCCGGATGAATCAGCGGTTGGGTTGCGGAGTCAGGCGCAGGTACGGCCGGACAGCCTTGTAGCCGCGCGGGAAGCGCTGGCGAATCTCGTCTTCATCCTTGAGCGAGGGGACGATCACCACGTCGTCACCGTCCTGCCAGTTGGCCGGGGTGGCAACCTTGTGGTTGTCGGTCAGCTGCAGGGAGTCGATCACTCGCAGGATCTCGTTGAAGTTGCGCCCAGTGCTGGCCGGGTAGGTGATGATCAGTCGCACCTTCTTGTTCGGATCGATGATGAACAGCGAACGCACGGTGAGGGTGTCGTTGGCGTTCGGGTGGATCAGGTCGTACAGGTCGGACACCTGGCGGTCGGCGTCAGCGATGATCGGGAAATTCACCAGGGTGCCCTGGGTGTCGTTGATGTCATCGATCCAGCGGTGATGGGAGTCCACCGGATCGACGGAAAGGGCGATCGCCTTGACCCCGCGAGCGGCGAATTCATCTTTCAGCTTGGCGGTGAAACCGAGCTCGGTAGTGCACACCGGAGTGAAGTCGGCCGGATGCGAGAACAGCACGCCCCAGCTGCTGCCCAGCCATTCGTGGAAGCGGATGCGGCCTTCGCTGGAATCCTGTTCGAAGTCGGGGGCGATGTCGCCAAGGCGGATACTCATGGTGCTGCTCCTGTGTCTGGATGTCGTTCCGTGAGGCTCACTATGCGTAGTCGCGCTGAAAGTTAAAAAGAATAAATAACAATTTGTTTATGCAATTAAAGAATATTAAATCGAGGGCGTAAAAAAGCCGGGAAGGCCTCTGGAATGAGGTTCCCGGCGGTTTACGGTATTCACTGCTGGGCCGTTGCCCCCACCCCAACCCTCTCCCTGAAGGGAGAGGGGGCTGTCCGTGCCAGCGTTCGGGCCAGACACCTCCCTGTAGGGGCGAATTCATTCGCCAAGGGCCGCCCAGCGGCCTCGTAGGTTGGCCCGAGCCTGCAAGGCCCAACACAACGAAGCTCCGGGCGGGCCTTATTTGCCTCCCCCCAACCCTCTCCCGCAAACGGGAGAGGGAGTCGTCCGTGCTGAGGCCTGACATGGGAACCATCCCTGTAGGAGCGAATTCATTCGCGATTGAAATCGCTCCCACAGGCCCCAGGGCGCTTTACAGCAAGGTCAGGGTGTAGCTCAGGATCAGCCGGTTCTCGTCCTGGTCGCGGGCTGCGTCGCTGCGCAGTGCGGCGTTGCGCCAGGACACGCCGAGCCCCTTCAGCGGACCGTCCTGCAGCACGTAGTCGAGGCGGAAGTCGCGCTCCCACTCGCCCTGGTCGCTGCCCTGGGTCTCGATGTTGCTGCCCTTCAGGTAGGTGCCCACCGCCTTCAGCCCCGGCACGCCGAGCTTGGCGAAGTCGTAGCCGTATTCGGCCACCCAGGTGCGCTCGCCGGCGCTGAGGAACTTGCCGATCTGGCGGTCGGTGATCAGGTAGGCGGTGGCGCCATCCCCCTGGTTGAGGAAGGGGAAGGCACTGTCGCCGGAGACCTGCTGGTAGCCCAGGCTGGCCGCGTGGCCGCCGAGGGTGTAGGTGAACAGCGCGCTCCAGGTGCGGTTGTCCACTTCATAGCGGTCCGGGTCGTTGGCCGCCCAGTTGCCCGAGCTGCGGAAGCCTTCGCGGCGGCCGGCCACGCTGGCGTTCTTGCCGTCGGAATCGCTGTAGAAGTAGCGCAGGTCGGACTTCAGCGCGCCCACCGGCAGCGCCCAGTTGTGGGTCAGGCCGAGGAAGTGCTGGTTATAGAAGTCTTCCAGGTTGCCGTAGTAGTACTGCGCGAGCAGGTTGTCGCTGACCTTGTAGTCGCCCCCGGCGAAGTAGAACTTGTTGACGAACTGGCCGCTGCGGGCGTTGTTCGCGCCGGCGATCGACAGGCCACGGGCGTCGCTGGAGTTACGCCCCTTGGCGTGTTCCAGCTGGCCACCGACCAGGGTCAGGCCGGCGATCTCGCTGGAGGTCACCTGGCCACCCTCGAAGGTCTGCGGCAGCAGGCGGCCGTCGTTGTAGGTCACCACCGGCAGCTTCGGCAGCAGGGTGCCGATACGCGCTTCGGTCTTGGAAATGCGCACCTTGCCGGTCACGCCGAGGCTGCCGAAATCGTCCTTGGCGCGGCCGTCGTTGTCGGTCGGGAACACGGTGCCGCCGTAGCTGGCGCTGGTCGGGTTGTAGTGGCGGCCCTTGCCGGAATCCAGCTTCACGCCCAACAGGCCGAGGGCATCGACGCCAACCCCGACGGTGCCTTCGGTGTAGCCGGAGGCGTAGTTGAAGAGGAAGCCCTGGCCCCACTCTTCCTGCTTGGACGGCGCGTCGGCGAACTGGCGGTTGTCCGAGTTGATGTAGAAGTTGCGCAGGGTCAGGCTGGCCTTGCTGTCTTCGATGAAACCGCCAGCGGCGGC